>CAJUAT010000004.1 GCA_910584525.1 uncultured Muribaculaceae bacterium
TAATTAAAAATCAATCATATAACTGACAAAAATTAATTTTTGTCATCTACTAAATTTGGAATATTTTTTCGTAATTTTGTGGCGTTAATAAACGCTACTCAGAATAGGCGGAATAGCTATATTCCAAATAATGGATTTAAATTCAATATATAGAAATTTATTTGCTGACGCATCATTGACGGTTTCGGAAGAAGAATTGTCGAAGGTGCGCAGATGCCATGATTTTCTGAAGGACTTTGTTGCAGACAAGGTGATATATGGCATCAACACGGGTTTCGGACCCATGGCACAGTGGCGTGTCGATGACGCGCATCTTAAAGAGTTGCAGTACAATATCATACGGAGCCACTCCACAGGAGCAGGGGCTCCGTTGAGCGATATAGAGGTGAAGTCGGCTATGATAGCCCGCATCGGCACCTTCCTGCAGGGACGTTCCGGAATCGACGTGTCGGTGGTGCAGCTCCTTGTGCGGATGGTCAACGAGGGTATCTTCCCCTACATTCCACAACATGGAAGCGTCGGAGCCAGCGGCGACCTCGTGCAGCTCGCGCATATGGCTCTCTGCATGATAGGCGAGGGAAAGGTGCATTACAAAGGTGAATGGCTTCCCACTGCCAAGGTGTTTGCCGAACTCGGCATAAAGCCTATGGGAATATTTGTCCGTGAGGGCCTGTCAGTGGTCAACGGCACATCAATCATGACCGGCATCTCGATAGTGAACCAGTACTATGCCGAGAGTCTGCTTAAATATGCTGTGATAGCCGGCGCCTGGATCAACGAGATAGCCGACAGTTTCGACGACTACATGGCGGAAGCCGAGAACGAATGCCGGCGGCAGCCTGGCCAGCAGGTCATAGCCCGTTGGTTCAGAGAGGTGAGCAGTGGCAGCCGCCATCTGCAGAACCGCGAGCATGAACTGTACGACCCTGCCAAAAACAATGTGGGATACTTCGACCATAAGGTACAGGCATATTATTCGCTGCGCTGTCTGCCGCAGATTTACGGCCCGGTGTATGACACACTGGCCAATACGCGGCAGGTGCTGGAGAATGAGGTCAACTCAGCCACCGACAACCCCATAGTAGACCCCGACACGCGCAATATATACCATGGCGGCAATTTCCATGGCGACTACATATCGCTGGAGGCCGACAAGGTCAAGACGGTGATTACCCGTGTGGCCATGACAGCCGAGCGACAGCTCAATTATCTTTTCCACGACCGCATCAACGGCATTCTGCCGCCATTCCTCAACATGGGAGTGCTCGGCCTGAATTACGGCATGCAGGCATGCCAGTTCACGGCTACTTCCACCACCGCAGAGTGCCAGACACTCTCCATGCCCAACTATGTGCACAGTATCCCCAACAACAACGACAATCAGGACATAGTGAGCATGGGCACCAACAGCGCGTTGCTCTGCAAACGCGTCATAGACAATGCCTGGCAGGTAATGTCGATATTATACATAGCTCTTGCGCAGGCCACCGACTGCCTGGGTATCGCGGATAAGCTGTCGCCCAAGTCGCATGAACAGTATGTTGCGGTGCGCCGCATATGCCCGAAGTTTGTTGAGGATACTCCCTTCTATGAGGAGCTGGCGGCGATGGAACGCCATATGAGAAACCATACAATAGATTATCTGCAGTAATGGAATATGCATTGGTAACCGGAGGTAGCCGGGGAATAGGAGCGGCGATAAGCCGTAGGCTTGCCGGCGAAGGGCTGGGCGTTATCGTCAATTATGTCAGCAACGGAGATGCCGCCGCAGAAGTGGTGTCGCAGATAAAGAGTGCCGGAGGCATAGGCGAGCCCCTGCGTTTCAACGTAGCCGACGAGGCGGAGGTGGATGCCGCCATCGAGAAATGGGAGGCGGAGCATCCCGACGACCATATATCCGTGCTTGTGAACAACGCCGGCGTTCGCGATGACAACCTGATGATATTCATGGAATCGAAACAATGGCATAAGGTTATAGACACCACGCTCGACGGCTTCTTTCTGGTGACTCGCCGCGTGCTTAAAGGGATGCTCACGCGCCGTAACGGCAGAATCATCAACGTAGCCTCGCTGTCTGGTCTCAAAGGGCTTCCCGGACAGACCAATTATTCGGCCGCCAAGGCAGCCCTCATAGGTGCCACAAAAGCGTTGGCACAGGAGGTGGCCCCACGTAAGGTCACGGTAAATGCCGTAGCTCCCGGTTTTGTCAGGACGGATATGACCCGCGACCTCGATGAGGATTCGTTGAAAAAAACCGTTCCTATGGGACGCTTCGGCGAACCGGAGGAGGTGGCAGACCTCGTGGCTTTCCTCGCATCGCCGAAAGCCGCTTATATCACAGCTCAGACCATTTCCATAAACGGAGAACTATATTGACGGATATGAACAGAAGAGTAGTAGTGACCGGCATGGGCATATGGTCATGCATAGGCAGGAATAAGGAGGAGGTTTGTGAGTCGCTGTATGCCGGCAAGTCGGGCATAGGTGTCGAGGAGGTACGCCGAGAGTACGGTTATCGGTCGGCTCTCACAGGCATTGTGGAGCGTCCGAAACTCAAGGGGATTCTGGACCGTCGTGCACGTGTGAGTATGCCGGAAGAGGCCGAATATGCCTATATGGCGGCAGTCGAGGCTTTCCGTCAGGCCGGCGTGGATGAAGAATATCTGAAGAATCATGAGGCCGGAGCGATCTTCGGCAACGACTCGTCGGCGGTTCCGGTAATCACGGCCGCAAATATCATGGCCGACAAGCACGACTCGGCATTGCTCGGCTCCGGATACATATTCCAGTCGATGAACTCGACGGTGAACATGAACCTGTGCTCTATTTTCGGGCTTCGCGGCGTCAATTTCACCATCAGCTCGGCATGTGCCAGCGGCTCGCACTCTATAGGCATGGCCTATCTGCTGATAAAGAACGGTTTGCAGGATATGGTGCTTGCCGGAGGAGCTCAGGAGGTGAATCATCTGTCGATGGCCACTTTTGACGCGCTCAACGCATTTTCCACGCGTATGGATGAGCCGGAGAAGGCGTCGCGGCCTTTCGACAGGGACCGCGACGGACTGATACCGAGCGGCGGGGCAGCTGCGCTCATCCTTGAGGATTATGAGCATGCGGTGGCGCGTGGCGCGACAATACTGGCGGAAATAGCCGGTTACGGTTTCTCGTCGAATGGCGGCGGCATCTCGCAGCCGAGCGACGAAGGTTCCGTACGGGCCATGCAACGGGCCATGGAGGATGCCGGCGTCTCGGCGGATGAAATAGACTATATCAACGCCCACGCCACATCCACCAGCCAGGGCGACATGTTTGAGGCCATGGCCCTCGACCGTCTCTTCAACGGCAAAAAGGCGCTGATAAGTTCCACCAAGTCGATGACGGGACATGAATGCTGGATGGCCGGCGCCTCGGAGGCCGTATATTCCATTCTGATGATGCAGAAAGGCTTCGTGGCGCCAAACATCAATTTCGAGAATCCCGACGAATATTCACGCAATCTAAACATAGCCGCCAAAACCATAGACATGCCGGTGAACATCGTGCTCTCCAACTCCTTCGGCTTCGGCGGCACCAACAGCGCTCTGATATTGAAAACATTATAAACGCACTCAAAACAATGAGGATATCGATTGCAATAGCATTGTCGCTTTTCTCGGTTTTCTCTTCTATAGCGGGAGTAAAACTGGAAAGTGGCTCGCTTGCATGTCTTGCCGGCAGCAAGAGAGTCGGGATTACTTACGTATGGGACCAGGCGGTATATTGTTATGGCGGCAATCTGGATGATTTCCTTCACAGAGCACGCCGTGAAGCCAACTGGGAAGAGGTGTCGTTCCGAGACATGGCTCAGGAATTTAATTCGGAGACTTTGAAGTATGGAATCCGGATGGTATGGATGGATCACGAGGCTGACGCACCGTATTACTTCGTGATGGTCGTGCGGTATATCGATGAGAACGGGGATGTTGAAGGCAAAATGGCATTGCGCTGCACGGCGAACGATAACGTGGAGGCCGTATTGAGATTTTCATCCGATGATGCCGACGATAACGACGAGTATGTGTTCCGCGACCAGTTTGAATCAATAGGGGAGGCATTGGGGAAGAGTGTGGTGAAAGCTATGAAGAAAAGTAGACAACAGTAATATTAATCATTAAACATTCAGAACGATGAAAAAGATTTTTCTGACGATGGTGCTGGCCGTAGTGGGTTGTGTGACAGCAATGGCAGGCAGTGACATCAAGCTTACGGAAGGTTCCGTGGCTTCGCTTAAGAACGGAGGTACAGCCTCGGTGGTCATAGACATGGCCGAGACGCAGTTTGACAACAAGAAGCCGCTCCGCAAGGACGATCGCTTCCGGAATGTCGACGAACAGATTCCGGAGTGCACTTCTGAGTTTATCAGAGAGTTCAACGACAACTCCAAGAAGTTCCGTCTTACCGACAATGCCGGCGAGGCTCAGTATGAGTTCGTTGTTAAGATCACCAATCTTGACACATTCATCAACGTGATGTCGTTCAAAGGAGGCATCGGTATCAAGCTGTGGGGTACAGTGACCATCAAGAAGAAGGATTCAGGCGAGACTGTGGCCGTGTTCACCATGGATGAAGAGGGCAACAGCGGCTTTACCTATCAGATAGCTCTTGAAGAAGGCTTTGAAGGCATTGCCAAGTATATTGCCAAGCGCATTAACAAAGGCAAATGATGACATAAAGGGAGAATGCTCTATGCATTCTCCCTCAATAATGCAATAATATGAAATTGTTTCCAGCGCTTGAGAAGAGGTATTGCAAGGAGCAGCTGAGTGCGAAGGAGGCACAGCGGATGGCGGAGTTCATAGCCTTCGGTCCGGTGGTGTTCCAGACGGCGCGGATAATGCTCAAATGGGGTATCCTCGACATGCTTCGCGACAGCGAGAATGGTATGACCATCGGCGAGGTAGCGGATAAGGCCGGCATCTCGGTGTATGCCTCGAAATGTCTTCTCGAAGCTGCCTTGTGTATAGGCATAGTACTTGTAGATTCCGACACTGACCGCTTTAAGATATCGAAAACAGGATGGTTTCTCATCAACGACCCGGCTACCAGGGTAAATCTTGATTTCAATCACGATGTCAATTATCGTGGATGGTATTACCTCGACGAAGCCCTGAAGGAAGGAAAGCCGGCAGGTCTGAAGACTCTCGGCGACTGGCCTACGATATACGAAGGGCTGTCGTCGCTGCCTGAACAGGTTCAGGACAGCTGGTTCGGCTTCGACCATTTTTATTCCGATCATTCATTCGACGAGGCGTTGGAGATAGTGTTCGGGTCTCATCCGAAAACACTTTTGGATGTAGGAGGCAATACTGGCCGCTGGGCACTGCGTTGCGTGGATTACGACAATGATGTGCGTGTCACCATTCTCGACTTGCCGCAGCAGATAGGACTCATGCAGGCCAACGTGGCCGGCAAAGAGGGCGCCGACAGAATCGACGGACTGGGAGTGAACCTTCTCGACGAGCGTTGCGAGATGCCTTCCGGACGCCGTTTCGACGCCATATGGATGAGCCAGTTTCTCGACTGCTTCAGTGAGGAGCAGATAGTGAGCATCCTTCGTCGGGCAGCAAATGTTATGGATGGCGATTCCCGTCTCTATATCATGGAGACATTATGGGACCGTCAGCGTTTCGAGGCAGCGGCACTGTGTCTGACGCTCACCAGCCTTTACTTCACGGCCATGGCCAACGGCAACAGCAAGATGTACCATTCCGAGGATATGGAAAGGCTTGTGAAAGAAGCTGGCCTGGAAATAGAGAAAATACATGACGGTTTGGGTCAGGGACATTCCATACTTGTGTGTCGTAAGGCATGATCGGCATGTCGAGCGAACGCAATTTTATTGTTTATATTACGTTAATGATTGGTAGCAATACATAAAACCAACAATGAACCGACAGGATATAGAGAATAAGGTAAAGGATTTTCTTATAGATGATCTTGAGATAGAGGAGGAAAAGATAGTTCCCGGCGCACTGTTAAAGGAGGATATAGGCATCGACAGTCTTGACTTCGTGGACATAGTGGTTATAGTAGAGAAGAATTTCGGCTTCAAGATCAAGCCGGAGGAGATGGCCGGGGTAAAGACCATCGACGACTTCTATAATTACATTGACGACCGGATCAACAAATAAAGGCGAGGGCATTTTGGGCGAATTGCGACATGAGAAGTGGGCCGGCACCACTTACGGCACAGGCTGGATGCACACGTGGCTCATAAGGTTGCTGCGTGTGACAGATGTAAGGGTGATATATGCGGTGACCGATATATTTGTGTTGCCGCCCACACTTATATTTTCCGGTAACGGTCGTCGTCAGTCGTATCACTTCGCACGCAAGGGTCTCGGTCTTGGCAAATGGAGAGCTGCCAGACATGTATGGCGCAATTACAGGTCGTTCTCAAGGGTGGTAATCGACAGATTCGCGAGCTATGCGGGCAAACTGCCGGAGATTGAGATAGAGAATTTCAATGTCTACCAGAGGCTGCAGCGCGGCAGTGATGGCTTTGTGCAGATAAGCTCTCACATAGGCAATTACGAGATGGCGGGGTATGCCCTGGTATCGGGGAAGCCCATCAAGGCGGCGGTGTTCGGAGGCGAGAAAGGCTCCGTGATGGCCAGCCGCGACAAGATTTTCAGTGAACACAATATAAGCATGGTGCCTGTCGACGGCGACTTGAGGCATCTGTTTGTTTTCAATGCCGCCCTCGATAATGGCGAGGTGGTGAGTATGCCTGGCGATAGGGTTTTCGGCTCCAACAAATCCTACCGCATACCCTTTCTGGGCAGCGACGCCACATTCCCCGTAGGACCGTTCACGCTGGCCGCAGCTAAGAATGTCCCCATGGTGTTCGTGGCCGTGATGCAGGCGAAGCCCGGAAAATACCGCATACACATTCATGAGATAAAGAGTCCCGGCCTGAAGTCGGTGAGGGCCAATGCCGAGGGTATGGCGCATGATTTTGTGAAGGCGCTCGAGAATATTGTGCGACGATATCCCGCCCAATGGTATAATTATTTCAATATCTGGGCCGATGACTGACTTTGAAAGAATAGACATACACGAACTGTTGCCACAGCGCGAGCCTTTTGTGATGGTCGGCAGGCTGCTGCATTTCGACATGAAGCGGACAGTGACGGCTACCATACCGTCGGCAGGAAACCTGTTTGTCAACGACGGACATTTCTCGGCTGAGGGAGTGATGGAGAATATCGCCCAGACATGCGCCGCAAGAATAGGTTATATCAACAAATACATTCTTGGCAAGTCGATACAGATAGGACTGATAGGGGGAATAAGGAATTTCAAGATACACCGGTTGCCGTCGGTGGGCGAAGAGATAATCACGGCCATCGATACCGTGGAGGAAATAATGGGGATGACAATGGTAGAGGGTACCGTGACGTCAGGGGGCACTCCGATAGCTGAGTGCGTGCTGAAAATAGCGTTGATGGACACAGAGGAAACTGCAGATGAAGAGACTCACGGCATATAAGGAACTGGAGATACGCTTCAGCGAGGTCGACTCAATGGGCATAGTGTGGCACGGGTCATATCCTCTCTATTTCGAGGATGCCCGCGAAGCCTTCGGCGCCAAGTACAATCTGGGATACATGAGGATTTTCGGCTCCGGATATTATGCGCCTCTGGTGGAACTCGACTTCAAGTTCAAGAAAGCCCTGATGTACGAGTCTAAGCCGGTGGTAAGGATAGATTACATTCCTACAGAGTCGGCCAAGATTGTGTTCGAGTATACGATAAGCGAGCGTGACACAGGCGACGTCATAGCCACGGGCAGGTCGGTACAGGTGTTCATGGACCGCAATTATGAGCTTGTGTGGGAATCGCCGGCGTTTTATCGCGAATGGCAGCAAAAATGGGAGGTGTTATGATAGTAAGCAGAGGTGATTATATACTGAGTCCACTCGGCGAGGGCACTCTGGCCAACTATGATGGAGTGCTGCGTGGCGAAAGCCGTCTGCAAAGGCATCAGGGCATGTTCGGCCTCCCTGAACCCTTCACAGGCTCTCTTTTCGACCGCTCGTTCCTCAAGGAGATAACTGGCGCCCGAAATGAGGAGTATACACATTTCGAGAGTATCTGCATAGAGACCATTGAAAGGGGATGTCGTGCTCTGCATATAAGGCCTGATTCGGAGGATACGATATTCATAATATCATCCACAAAAGGGAATGTTGACCTTCTGATGGATAATCCGGAGGATGAACGATACTTTCTTGGCACATCGGCACGTAAGATTTCCGAATATTTCGGCAACCGCAATAGACCGATGGTGGTATCAAACGCCTGCATCTCAGGGGCCTGCGCCCAGATAGCGGGCACTGCGCTTCTGGAGAGTGGCCGTTACCGCCGGGCGGTGATATGTGGCGCCGACCTGCTGTCGCGGTTCATAGTGTCGGGATTCCAGTCGTTCAAGGCACTGAGCGGGGAACCCTGTAAACCTTTCGACGCCGGACGCACCGGTCTGAATCTCGGTGAGGCCGCCGCCATGATGATTATGGAAAGAACAGATAATGCAGGCGACGATGAATGGATATGCGTGGCATCGTCAAACCATAACGACGCCAATCATATATCGGGGCCGTCGCGTACCGGCGAGGGCTCATACCGGGTGCTCTCCGACCTGCTGCGGGTGATACCGGCCGACAGGATAGCATTCGTGAACCTGCATGGCACCGCAACCAACTATAACGACGAGATGGAATCGATAGCGATGTCGCGTGCCGGACTGGAGAATGTGCCGGCCAATGGATTGAAGGGGGGTTACGGCCACACACTTGGAGCCGCCGGACTGCTGGAGACCATACTGTCGATGCGTGCTGTGGAAAACGGCACAGTGTTGCCTACCCGGGGTTTCTCCACCCTGGGCACAAGCAGACCTCTGGACGTATCGCCCGAAGCGAGGGCTACTGACAAGAGGGCGTTCATAAAGATATTGTCGGGTTTCGGCGGTTCCAACGCCGGCATATGCTGGCAGAAAGGAGGTGCATCATGATCAGGGAGCACAGCGTTACGTTACGACCCGGCTTCGTGGCCTTTGACGGCGTAGAGATTACAGAACTGTCGCCGCTGAAACTTACGGCCATATACAAGAGCCTTGGTGTGGAATATCCCAAATTCTACAAGATGGACCTCCTTGCTCGACTCGGCTTTCTGGCCGCGGAGATGCTGATGAAAGGGGGAACAAGAAGAGAGGAGAGAGAAGTGAATGGCGGGGATTATAATGAGTCGGATGGCGGCGTGATTCTTTTCGGGCGCAGCGGCTCGTTATGGACCGACAGAAATTATACCGGAACCATCCGCGACATCAGCGCATATTACCCCAGTCCGGCAGCATTCGTGTATACCCTCTCCAACATAGTTACCGGGGAGATAGCGATACGTCATCGGCTGCATGGCGAGTCGTCGTCGTACATCCTCGACTGCCGCGACGAAGAGCTGGAAGAGATGATGGCGGCAAAGGCTCTCGAACGAGGCTGCGGCTTCGTTCTGGCCGGGTGGTGCGACTGCGAGGATGCCGACAAGTATGAAGTAATGATGAATCTTTATAAATAATGACAAAGCTTTATAGATTAATGATAAATCATTACGATAATGATAAGGCTTTATAAAATAATGATATGTCATTATGATAATGATAGTGCTTTATAAATTAATGATAAATCTTTATAGAAAAGAGAAAAAATAAATGGAAGAATTAATAAAGACCCTGAAGGAGCAGATTATAGAGGCGTTGAATCTTGAGGAGATGAGCGTGACAGACATCGAGGACGATGCCGCGCTCTTCGGCACAGGACTGGGCCTTGACTCCATCGACGCTCTGGAGCTTATAGTGCTTCTGGAGCGTGAGTACGGCATAAAGTTAAGCAATCCGGCACAAGGGAAAGAGATTTTCAAGTCGGTGCGCAGCATCGCCGAATATGTGAGCGCCAACCGCAAGAAGTGATCGTTATTGATCGTTCATCGTTGATCACTAATCGTTAATCACTAATCGTTAATCTTTATCCAAGTGGATAGCCGAATATACATCACCGGAATCGGCATCATCTCGGCGTCGGGAAATGGTATCGAGGCCACAGAGGCATCGGTATCAGGCGGTATATCGGGCATCGGCGAGATACGATATCTATCCACCGGGCACCGATCCTTTCCCACGGGCGAAGTACCGTACAGCAATGAAGAGCTTGCGGCAATGGCCGGAGTCCTTCCTACGGAGGATGTCAGGGAATTGCGTACGGTTCTCCTCGGCATCATAGCCGCACGGGAAGCCATGGTCTCCGCCGGTATCGGTCGTGCTGAACTGTTACGGACAGCCTTCATCAACGGTACCACCGTAGGAGGTATGGATTATACGGAGCGCCATTTCCGGGAGACTCTCGACAAAAGCGTCGGTGGGGAAGGATGCAAGGCACTTGTCTACAACGACTGCGGTAGCGCCACCGACCTTATAGCGAAGACCTTGGGGTCATTCTCCATGCACACCACTGTATCCACAGCCTGTTCGTCGGCCGCAAACGCAATAATCATGGGGGCGCGGATGATCAAGGCCGGGCTGGTCGACAGAGTGGTGGCCGGCGGTACGGAAGGACTGTCCAGATTCCATCTCAACGGTTTCAACACCCTCATGATTCTGTCAGAGAGTCGGTGCCGTCCTTTCGACAAAAACCATCAAGGCATAAATCTTGGAGAAGGAGCAGCCTATCTGGTGCTGGAGCGCGGAGAGTCGATGAAGAAACGAGGCGCGAGACCGTTGGCAGAGCTCATGGGTTACGGGAATGCCTGCGACGCATATCACCAGACAGCCACGTCGGCAGAAGGGGAAGGCCCTTTCCGGGCAATGTCGGGAGCATTGAAAATGGCCGGTCTGAATCCCGATGACATTGATTATGTGAACTGTCATGGCACTGGCACACCCAACAATGACGCCAGCGAGCTTGCCGCCATGCGGAGGGTATGGATAGGATGTCGGTTGCCGCATTATTCCTCCACGAAGGGTCTTACGGGACATACTACGAGTGCATCGGGAGCCATAGAGGCGGTGATATCCGTATTGGCTCTCAACGAAGGGTTCATGCCGGCGTCGGCGGGATGCACAGAGCCTATGGAAGAGGATTATCCTCCGGTCATGCAGACAGTCCGCGGCTGCACGTTGCGGTATGTGATGAACAATTCCTTCGGCTTCGGAGGAAACGACAGCTCGATGATTTTAAGGAATATGGCTTCAGGCGAAAGGGAATGAGCATGACGGGAAGGTGTTATATAGTATCAGCCTCGCAGGTGTCGTCGCAGAAGCCTCTGGACGATCCATGGCGTGACGAACCTCTGCGTTATGACGCGAAGTATGTGAGGTCGCAGGAGCCTGATGTGCGCGAATATGTCAGTGCCGGGGAAGCGAGGAGAATGTGCAGGTTGCTGCGGAGAGTGGTCGCCACGTCGCTCACCGCTCTTGCAGATGCCGGCATAGAGGTGCCCGATGCTGTGGTGACAGGTACCGGAATGGGATGTATGGAGAACTCCGAGAAGTTCCTTATCGACCTATGCCGCAACGGTGAGGCGTTGCTGAAGCCTACTCTATTCATGCAGTCTACCCACAACACCATAGGTTCGCTGATAGGTATACTCCTCAAGGCACACGGCTATAACACCACCTATTCCAACGGGAGCCTGTCGTTCGTCAGCGCCCTTCTCGACGCGTGGCTGCAGCTGCGCGAGGGGGCTGTCGGAAATGCCCTTGTAGGAGCGCACGACGAAACCACTCCCATCATGGCCGAGGCTATGGCCATGCATACCCCCGTGGCATCTTTCCTGTCGGAAACGTCGGTATCCATGGTATTGTCGGCAGTACCGCACGCCTGCGGCGACCCGGAGGTAACTCGCGTGGAGCTTCGCGACGGTCTGACGCCGGCATATGTGGCAGGGACGATAGATAAGGATAAGCCCTCGATTGTTGTCGCCGGTTGCGGAGGATACCTTGCCGACGAGCCTTTCTATGAGGAATTGTTGCGGCTTGTGCCGGAGGATGTGGCGGTTGTGGAGTATAAAAATATTTTCGGCGAGAATTTCTCATCGCCGGCCATGGGACTCTATGTGGGCTACAGCATCATGCGCTACGGCACGGTGCCTCCTTTTATGATCAGGAGAGGGAAGACTGCGGCAAAGCCGGACAGCGTCATGGTGATTACCCCCGACAGTATGGTTACACTCAAAAGGAATGGGTCATGTGGTGGCTGATACTTCTGAGCGTCATACAGTGTATGGCCTTGTCGGCAGGACAGGTCACTCTCAAGATAGCTCTCGAGAGGATGCCTTCGTTCGGCTGGACGAGCCGGTTCTGGGTTGAGGGGGTGTTTCTAAACTGGTGGCTGCTGGCGAGCGGACTGCTGTTTGGCGGCGGGTCGCTGTTGTGGATGTATATCCTGCGCCATTATCCGCTGAGTATCGCTTACCCCTTGTCGAGTCTCAGCTTTGTGATAGCCACGGTGCTGGCTGTGGTGGTGTTTCAGGAGGCGATACCCTTTACCCGATGGATAGGGGTGTTTATGATTATGGCCGGCTGCGCGTTGGTAGCCGTAAAATAGGTAGTTATGAAATTGATACACAGTATATTGGTGACTCTTGCACTGCTGTTGCTGACGGTGGCAGATGCCGTGTCGGCGCCGTTGAGTGCGGCAAGGCAGAAAGAGGTGGTGGCGTCGCTGTCTAAAGCGGCTGCCGCAATGTCGTCGATGAGCTGCGACATAGTACAGACAAAGCAGATGTCGCTGCTGAAAGACAAGATGGTGTCGCGCGGCAAGATGTATTACAAGAAAAGCAATAAGCTGCGTTGGGAATATACATCGCCCTATACCTACAGTTTAATCCTCAACGGCACCAAAGCCTCCATGAAGGGTAAGAACCGCAAGGATGTTGTGGATGTCGACAACAACAAGGTTTTCAAAGAGATATCGCGCATCATGATGAGCACGGTGACGGGAAACGCCTTGACGAGTACGTCGGATTTCACGTCGACAGTTGCCGACGGCAATGCCACATGGGAGGTGACACTGCTGCCGAAACGTCGCGACCTCCGACAGATGTTCTCCAAAATAATCCTCTCCTTCCGCAAAAGCGACAGTCAGGTACAGCGCATCCGTCTGTACGAGAAAAAAGGGGATGTCACCACCATAGAGATGAAAAATATCGTATCACCTGCGCGGCTCAATGATTCGCTGTTTACTATATAGCCTTGTACTGTTGGCGATGACGTTGCCGGTCACGGCAACGTCGCCGCTGCGATACCGCTTCTCGCTGAGTGCGAAAAACGGCGGCATCGAGGGCGTCATGGTCATGAATCGCGAGGATAATGATATTGTGGGATGCATGTTCAATGAGTTCGGCGTCTCCGGCATCGATTTCTCCTATAACCTCAACAGGCATTCCGTGAAGCTGCTTCACGTGATGCCGTTTCTCGACAAATGGTATATACGGATGGTTCTCCGCAGAGACCTGAAATATTGTGTGGAGCTTCTCACGGGGATGCCGTGTGCGCCCGGAAGGAGGTTCGAAATAAGCTGTGACGACGGCTCCACGACCCTCTCCGACCGACAATATAATCTTACATTCACTTTCTCGCCCCTGGAGGAAACATTGACGGAATATAGCGATGGAACTGAGGAATAATCTGTATGAAGTGGAATCAGTCGACAAGGAGATGTCGCGGGTCACGGTGCGGCTAAAGCTCGACAGCGTGATATATTCGGCGCATTTTCCCGGCAACCCGGTTACCCCCGGAGTGTGCATCATAGGGATGGCCGTGGAGGCATTCGGCCTTCTGGAAGGTCACACATGGCGGATTGACGAGGTGGTCAACGCCAAATTTCTTGCAGTGATGTCACCGGCTTCTACGCCTACAGCCCACTTTACCTTCAGCCGCACGGTTGAGACACCCGGCGGCGTCAAGACGAGTGTCCTGGTGACTGACACGGAAGGGAAGGCGTTGTCCAAGCTTACGGTAAGGATAGTGATAAGTGATAAACGATTAAAGATCAACGATAAGTGAGGTATCCGGAAGTCGCTGCGGCAATGCGTGCCCATAAGATATGTGTGGTAATGCCCACATATAACAATGGGGCCACTGTAGGCGCGGTAATTGACAGTCTGCTCGATTACTGCGGCGACATCATTGTGGTCAACGACGGATGCACCGACGACACTCCCGGGATATTGGCCGGTTACGGCAATGCCGTCACCACAGTATCATACGGCCGTAACCGGGGCAAAGGATATGCTTTAAAACGAGGACTTGCAAAAGCCCGCGAGGCCGGTTTTGAATATGCCGTGACCATCGATTCCGACGGACAGCACAAGGCATCGGATTTGCCGGCGATGGTGGCTGCGGTGATAGAGAACCCTGGAGCCCTGATTATCGGAGCCCGCGACCTCTCGAAGGTCGACATAAACGGCAAAAGCTCGTTTGCCAATAAATTCTCCAACTTCTGGTTCAGAGTGCAGACGGGCATCAGTCTGAGCGATACACAGACGGGTTACCGCGTCTATCCGTTGAAACGGTTGCATGGACTGGGATTGATAACCTCGCGATATGAGTCGGAACTGGAGATGCTTGTCTTTGCCGCCTGGCATGGCATAAGGATAGTGTCGGTGCCTATCGACGTTTATTATCCGCCGCGAAACCTCCGTGTGACCCATTTCAAGCCGGCTCTCGACTTTACACGCATATCTGTGCTCAACACTTTCCTCTGTGCAGGCGCTCTGGTATATGGACTCCCGTGCCGTATGGTCAACGGTCTGCGGCATCGTAAACCGTTTGCCGGCGATTTCAGATGGTTCACGCATTCAGGGGATGTGCGGCGTTCCACTGCGGTGACGTTGGGAAAATTCCTTAAGTCGTTGTATGCGGCGGCTTTTTTCGTGACATGGACCATGTGTGTGTTGCGCCCCGTGACTTATCTGCGTTTCCGTTTCGGCAATGTGGGCGAGGAGAGCCGTCTGAGATACCATAAGTCACTGCAGTATCTCTCGAGATTCATATTGCGAAACTTCCCCGATGCCCGTACGGAAATCCTTAATCCTCATGGCGAGACGTTCGACAGGCCGGCTGTGATAGTATGCAACCATCAGTCGCATTTCGACCTGCCCTTACTTATGTCGCTGTCACCCCGGCTGGTGTTTCTGACCAATGAGCGTGAATGGAACAACCGGTATTACGGGTCGCTGATAAGGCGTGCGGAGTTTCTGCCGGTGACGGAAGGTGTCGGCGAGCTGCTCCCAAAGCTGGCTGATCTTCGCGACAGAGGCTATAGCGTGGTGATATTTCCCGAGGGTACACGGTCGGCCGACGACAAGGTGCTCCGTTTTCATCAGGGTGCCTTCCATATAGCCCGCGAACTGCATATGGATGTGGTTCCCATGGTGCTCCACGGTGTGGGACATTATCATCATAAGCACGACCCCTGGCTCAGAAGGGGGAGAATGTCACTGTCGGTGCTTCAAAGGGTTCCTTATGATGCCGACGATACGGCAACGCTCCGCAAGACGGCATCCCGTTTCCGCAGAATTATCATGGAGGAACTTGACCGTATGGCCGACGCCAAGGAGAATACGGCATATTTCCGTAAGTTCGTAAAGTATAAGTATGCCTATACTGGCTGGCGCAACGTGTCGGAAGTGAAGAGGATACTGCGTCATCACGGTGATTATGCTGGGGAGATCGACAGCATACCTTCGACTACGGGTAGCGTGGCTTTGCGCAACGCCGGCACCGGGGCGCTGGCATGGCTCATGGCTCTCGTGAACCGCCGCTCCGAGATTTATGCCTATATCAATGAAAAGGAGAATATTGAGCTGGTAGAGCGGCTTGCCGATGTGCCGGCGAACCTGCATTTTGTGCATGATGTGTGGGATACCCATTTCTCGGCTCGGCACTTCGACAGGATTTATGAGGCCGACGGCTCTAAACTGAGAAGGATAAAATGAGGGGCGGCGAGGGCATAACGGTGATAGGCGGAGGCATCGGCGGTCTGTTTGCCGGCGCTTTTCTGGCAGGTAACGGCAGGAAGGTGACGGTTCTCGAGAAGAACCCTACGGCAGGCGGCGGTTTGCAGTGCTTCTACCGTGACGGCAAGATTTACGAGACGGGCATGCACATCATGGGAGGTTTCGGCAGCGAAGGCACTCTCACCAGGATATGCCGCTATCTCGGAATCCTCGACAAGCTCGACATAGAGCACATAAGTCCGGAATGTTGCGACGAACTGTATTATGCCGTTGACGGCCGGAGCTGGAAGATACCCTCGGGCCGTGAGAGATTCGTAGCGGAGCTGTCGCGTATGTTTCCCGAAGAGGGCGAGGGAATCAGAAGCTATGTGGATGACATATATGCCATGACGCGTCATTTCGGGCTCTTTTATCTCAAGCCGTCGGAGTTCAACATGCTCACGCTTCCGGAAGCGCTCAAGGAGCCTGCCGACGAGTTCATAGCGCGCAAAGTGGGGAATCCGGTGCTCCGGGAGCTCCTTGCCTATCTCAGTCCGCTGTATGGAGGTGTCAGGGGCCACTCGCCGGTATACATTCATGCACTCATCAACGTGCTGTACATCAACGGGGCGAGCCGTTTCCGTGGAGGAAGCCAGCAGCTTGCCGACGCACTCGTCGGGGTGATTGTGGAGAATGGCGGCAGAGTGCTATGCGGAAAGGAGGTGGAGAGCCTGGAGATACGCGATAGAAGAGTGACGGCTGTACGCACATTCGACGGTGCTCTTTTCGAGCCCGATACCGTGGTATCGGCGATCCATCCCGTGGAACTGCTGCGAATGGTGCCCGACGGCACTTTCCTGAAAGTCTTCAAGGACCGAGTCAACAGCATAGCGAGCACACATTCGGCATTCTCCCTCTATATAGACCTTGAGGAGGGGGCATTCCCTTACATAGACCATACCTGCTATTACAGCGACCGTTACGGCGACATGTGGGAACAGGCCGACGGGGAATGCGAAAGGTGGCCGCGGACGTTCATGTACATGACGCCACCCGACAGAAATCAGGGACGCTACGCATCTCGACTGCTCGTGCATTGCCCCATGAGTTTCCGGCATGTGGAGAAATGGGTCGACACAGCCGTGGGCCGACGTGGCGCCGACTATCTCGAATGGAAGAGCCGGTGCGCCGAGGAGATTCTGAAGCGTCTTGATGCCCGCTATCCCGGATTCAGGGGTGGCGTCAGAAAGATATATTCATCGTCGCCATTGACGATAAGGGATTATTTTGGCACCAAAGAGGGTGCCATATGCGGTTTCTTCAAGGATGCGTCGTCATTGACCGACTCGTATCTGCCGATACAGACGAAGGTGAGGAACCTCTTTCTTACCGGTCAGAACATCATACTTCACGGAATATGCGGTGTGCCGCTGACCGCGATACATACCGCCGAGGCAATCCTCGGCAAAAACGTTATTGTGGATGAGATCAACAGGAATTAGGATATTGATTGTTACTGTGCTGCTGCTTGCGGGTGCCGTGGCCCATGGCAGAGGAGGCATGCCGGAAAATCTGAACATATGGGAGGGGACCGGCTGCAAGGCAAAGGTTACGCTTACGCCCTATCTGAGCGGCAAGGAGAAGTCGCCGGCGGTCATAGTGTGTCCGGGGGGAAGTTACTTCTGGCATGATGTCAAGACGGAGGGAGATGGTGTGGCCCGGTGGCTGCAGCAAAACGGCATATCGGCGTTCGTGCTCCGATATCGTGTGGGTACCGTGAAGGGATTCATCACCCATTACCGTCATCATGCGCGGGGCAACCGTTATCCCGACATGCTCCAGGATGTGCAGCGAAGCATTGAGCTGATACGCCGCGACAGCACGCGTTACCGCATCAACCCCAATGAGATAGGGGTGATGGGCTTCTCCGCCGGCGGACATCTCTCCCTGATGGCCGGCACTTTCTTCGACACCGATGTGCTGTCGGCAGTGGGCGTAAGGCCGGAGGTGTCGCTGCGTCCCGATTTCATAGCGCCTATATATCCGGTGGTGTCGCTGAGCGATTATTCGGCGCACGGCAGGTCGCGCAGAGGTATCCTCGGCGAAGGTAAGAAGGCTATCACTCCGTTGATGATGGACTCCCTGTCGATGGAGAAACATGTCCGTGCCGACATGCCTCCGGTATTCCTCATGAACTGCGTCGACGACCCCATAGTGAAATACCGCAATTCCGTATTGCTCGATTCGGCGCTTACCGCCAAAGGAGTGAACCACGTATATATTCAGTATCAGACAGGCGGCCACGGCTTCGGTGCCGACCCGGCCAAGACGTCAACAGAAGCTATTGGTTGGAAGGAGGAGTTCCTCAACTGGCTTGGAAATATTTTCAACAAGAAATCATGACCGACATCAAAGACATAGAGTTTGCCTCCAGGGAGAAAATCAAGGAGTATCAGGACGATTTGCTGCGAAAGGCTGTAGACTATCTTGCCGTCAACTCGCCGTATTACCGGCGCATGTTCGCGGAGCATGGCATTGACCCTGCCGGCATTCGCTGCATAGAGGATCTGGAGAAGGTGCCATTCACCGAGAAAAAGGACCTGCAGCTCTATAATGAGGATTTCCTTTGCGTGCCCCGCAACAGGATTGTTGACTTCATCACCACGTCGGGGACTCTCGGCTCGCCGGTGACTTTCGGCTGTACGGAGAATGACCTGCAGCGGCTGGCCTATAACGAGAAGAAATCCTTCGCGTGTGCCGGACTTGGGCCCGACAATGTGGTGCAGCTGATGACCACTCTCGACAAGCGTTTCATGGCAGGCCTGGCTTATTTCCTGGGCATTCGCGAACTCGGTGCCGGGGTAATACGCGTAGGCAACGGTATCCCCGAACTGCAATGGGACACCATCATGAGACTGCGGCCCGACACAATCATGTGCGTTCCCTCGTTCATACTGCGTCTGATAGAATATGCCGAAAAAAATGGCATAGATTACAAATCCTCAAGCATCAGAAGAATAATCGGCATAGGCGAAGGGCTGAGGGAGCAGGATTTCTCGCTGAACCTTCTCGGACGTCGCATCAAGGAGAAATGGGATGTTGACCTGTTTGCCACCTATTCCTCCACGGAGATGGGGGCCACCTTCTCGGAGTGTCCCTACGGGTGCGGCGGCCATGTGCATCCGGAACTTATAATCGTGGAGATAATCGGCGAGGACGACAGGCCGGTGGCCGACGGCATGATGGGGGAGGTGGTGGTGACCACTCTCGGCGAGGAAGGAATGCCTCTGTTGCGATTCCGCACGGGCGACATTAGCCGCAAGATTACCGACAAGTGCCGTTGCGGCAGAAACTCTTACCGGCTCACTCCCATTATCGGCAGGAAAAACAATATGATAAAGCTGAAGGGAACCACCATATATCCGCCGGCCATCAACGATGTGCTCGACAACACGCCCTATATCGCGAATTATGTGGTGGTGGTTCAGGACAGCTATGCCGGCACGGATGAAGTGGTGGTGAAGGCAGGCCTTTCCCGTAATCCGGAATGCGATGTGATAAAGGATCTGAAGGACCGGTTCCGTTCACGACTCAGGGTGGCGCCGGTGGTGGAGATTCTTGACGCCAAAGATGTCAATGCCATCCTCTATCCGGCAATGTCAAGGAAGCCAGTGAAATTCATCGACAAGCGCCACAGATGAACCGAATAGTCCTCATCATATACGATTGGCTCAGGAAGCATCGTGCGGCGGGATGGACAATCTGCGCCATGGTCACCGCTGTGCTTCTGGTTCTCGCATCAACCCTCGACTACAAGGAGGATATCTCCGATTTCCTCCCGCTCGACAAGACCAACCGCGAGGCTCTTGACATATATCAGAAGGTGTCGGGCGCCGACAGGATTTATGCCATAGTTAGTATGCGCGACACCACTATGGATGACCCCGAGCGACTTGTATCGGCCGTCGACAGCTATAAGGCTGCCATAGATTCGCTCGACACCGACAGTCTGGTCGGCGAGGTCGTCACCAGAATAGACCTGGAGCAGATCATGGATATGTCGGAGAATCTGTACGGCATGTTGCCCTATTTCCTTACCGACGAGGATTATGCGCGAGCCGACAGCCTGCTGGCGTTGCCCGGCTATGTGGAAGCGAGGATGGAGGCCAACAAGGAGTTGCTGCAGTTCCCCACGGGAGGATTCTCCGTTACGGCCATGCAGCACGACCCCCTCGCCCTCTTCGGCAGCGTGACGGAAAAGCTGCAGAACTCCGGTTCGTCGATGCGTATGGATTCGTACGACGGCTATATCCTTACTCCCGACGGCAAAAGGGCTGTGGCCATCATAGTATCGGGGTTCGGCGCGCGGGAGTCGGACCGTAACGGAGATCTTGTGAAGCTGCTGGAAAGGGCCGGCACCATGGCCGAGGCTTCGAGTCCAGAAATCGACATAAGCATCGTGGGCGGTCCGGTGATTGCCGTGGAGAATGCGAGCCGCATCAAGAAGGACAGTATCATAGCCGTGGCTATTGCCGCCCTTCTCATCGTGGCGCTCCTTATTTACGTGTTCCGAAGCGTGGTCAACATATTGCTGATATTCCTGTCGGTTGGCTGGGGATTCCTTTTCGCCATGGGGTGCATAGCGTTGCATTATGACTCGGTGTCGGTGATAGTGCTCGGCATATCGTCGGTGATTTTAGGTATCGCCATCAATTATCCTCTCCATGTCATAGACCATCTTAAGGAACATGGCGACCGTCGGCTGGCCCTACGGGAGATAGTATCGCCGCTGGTGGTGGGCAATATCACCACGGTAGGGGCCTTTCTATGTCTTGTGCCGTTGAACGCCACGGCTCTCCATGATCTGGGTCTCTTCAGTTCGCTTCTGCTGGTGGGTACGATTCTCTTTGTGCTTGTTTTTCTGCCGCAGCTTGTGAAGCGTGTAGGCAAAGAGAAGGGTGGAGCATCCGGCAAGACATGGTTGTCGCTAATAGCCGATGTACGACCGGAAAAGTCGAGAGTCATGGTATGGGCGGTGGTGCTCCTGACGGCTTTCTTCGCATTCTTCAGCTTCGACACCGGTTTTGATTCCGACATGCGGAATATCAATTACATGAGCCGGCAGATCCGCGAGGATATGGAGTATTTCCGTACGCTTACAGTCAGCGGCAAGGACACCGAGGAGTTGTTTGTGGTGTCGCGGGGCACCGATTGGGAAGAAGTACAGCGGGCCAACGACAGCGTGACAAGCCGGCTGGCGGCAATGGAGCGCGATGGAAGGCTCTTCAGGCGCGGCGACATGGCACGCTTCCTTCCCTCGAAGGCCGAACAGGAACGACGTCTCAAATTATGGGAGGAGTTCGGCAACAGGCACAGCGACATATTTCGCAATCGTCTGCCGGCGGCGCAGACGCAGGCCGGCTTCAGCAGCGACGCCTTCGCCGGCTTCAGCTCTCTCCTCGACAGCCATTTCAGTCCTGTGGAGTTCGCGGAGCTCAGGGATATGTTCGGACTCCTTTTTGCCAATTCGGTCATTGAGGAAAGCGACGGCTCCAAGGCTCTTGTGCAGACTGTGGATGTGCCGGCGCCCGAGATTGCACAGGTTTCCGGGGATATTAGGAAAAATTTCGGCGGATTATGCTTCGATGTCAGGAGCATGAACGCCTCCATAGCCGGAACCATATCCGATGATTTCAATTACATATGCATGGCCTGCGGGTTTATAGTGTTTGTATTCCTGTGGCTGTCGCTGGGACGACTGGAGCTGGCGGTGATATCATTCCTCCCCATGGCGTTGAGCTGGATATGGATATTGGGTATCATGGCATTGGCCGACATTCGCTTCAATATCGTCAATATCATCCTTGCCTCCTTTATCTTCGGTCAGGGCGACGACTATACGATATTCATAACCGAGGGATTGAGCTATGAGTATGCTTATCGGCGCAAGGTGCTCGCCTCCTACAAGAACAGCATCGTTGTGTCGGCGCTGATAATGTTCATAGGCATAGGCACTCTGGTGTTTGCCGAGCATCCGGCCATGAAGTCGCTGGGAGAGATTACCGTGATAGGCATGACGGCAGTGGTGCTGATGGCTTATCTGATACCGCCGTTGCTTTTCAGGTGGCTCACCCATTCCGGCCGACACCGTCGCGTGATGCCGCTGACGCTTATGAATGTGTTGCGCAGGAAGCGTTACGTGCCGCTCGCGGAAGTAAAGACTGTGCGGGATGCGCGGCCTTGGGTGATGGGTAGATATATCTACAAGGGCTTCGATATAGAGATGCGGGCCCGCAGGGCCATGAAGGAGATTGTGGCGAGGTCGGCGGAAATAGAAAGCCTTGGAGAGAATGCCGCCATATGCGTGGATGCTGTCTCGGGCAATGGCGAGCTGGCTCTCACGATTGCTCTGATTTATCCCCGGACCATGGTTTATGCCCGCTTTGCCTCCGAGGATGCGCGGCTTATATTCGAGGCCTGTGCCGACGGCTTCGTCAGCAATGTGAAGATTGTCGGCGAAGATGGGCAACTACCGGATTTTAAGGAACGCGCTCTAACCCTAATTACAGCTTGACTTGATATGAGGACAGGAATCATTATAGCACTGCTGGCTGTCATGACGCCGTTGGCATATGCCTACAGAACACCGCAGGTAGCTCCCGACGGCAGAGTGACTTTCACGCTGCATCTTGATGACGAAGATATCGACGAGGTGCATGTCATAGGCAGTTTCAACAAGAACAAGAGCCTGTTGGGGAGCGGGCTTTTCAGCAGGCAGCGTAAGCTGGAAATGGAACGTGTGGGCAAGGAGGAAGAGGGCAACTGGAGGACTGTCACCGAGGCATTGCCGTCGGATTTCTATACCTATTCCTTCGAGCTTGACGATGACGACGAGAATGTGATCATGGATCCGATGAATCCCGACAAGGTTAGGGATATTGCCGACAGTCTGAGCTGGTTCATAGTTCCGGGAGGTATGGGCGACAATTTCGCCGACCGTGATGTGCCTCACGGCAAGCTGGAGACCGTATGGTATCCGTCGCAATTACCCGGTATGGAGAAACGCCGGATGAAAGTATATCTGCCTCCCGATTACAGCGACAATACTACGCGGCGTTACCCTGTGCTTTATCTTCTGCACGGGTCGGGTGGCGATGAGGATGCATGGTCGGGATGTGGCCGGGTGGTGCAGATTCTCGACAACATGATATCAGACGGGAGATGTCGGCCCATGGTGGTGGTGATGCCCAACGGGAACGTTGATTTGCGTTCGGCACCGGGCAGCGACCCCCGTAACCCCGATGTAAAACCTTCCGCAAAGAATCTCAACTCTATGATGGGCGGTTTTGAATCGACATTCTTCCAGGATGTGGTGAGCTATGTCGAAAGCAGATACCGTGTGAAGACCGACAAGAAGAGCCGCGCCGTGGCCGGGCTGTCGTTGGGCGCGTTGCATTCAATGTTTCTGGCCATGAACAATCCCGACGCCTTCGATTATGTAGGGCTCTTCTCGCCGCAGACCGTTAACGGCGTCAATACGAAGCATGGCGGAAAGGTAAAGGGGCTTATTGAATCGGTCACATCGGTAAAGGATGATTTCAGAGGGCTTTTCGGGAAGTCGACCGGCGGCACTCCCCGGGATTTTACCATCTATGAGAATATGGACAAAAAACTTGCCGATGAATTTTCCAATCCACCGGCATTGTATTATATCGCGATAGGGAGCGACGACAGTCTCAAGGGGATGACCGACGAGTATCGCCGGCTTCTCGACCGTAACGGCTACCGTTATGTCTATAACGAGAGCGAGGGAGACCACACCTGGCAGAACTGGCGGCGCTATCTTGTTGACTTTCTGCCGCGGTTATTCGTAGCGCATTGATACGATGTCCCAGTCGACCACCTGCCAGAGGTTGTGCAGGTATTCGGCGCGGCGGTTCTGGTAGTCAAGGTAATAAGCGTGTTCCCATACGTCGAAGACGAGGATAGGTCTCAGACCGTCGGTCATGGGGTTTGAGGCGTTGGCACCTTGAGTGATGTGAAGCTCGCCATCCTTGTCGGCCGACAGCCATACCCATCCCGAGCCGAAGAGAGTGGCTCCCTTCTCTTCGAAGATTCTCTTGAAGTCGTCGAAGCTGCCGAAGGTGGCGTCGATTTTCTCGGCGAGCTTCCCGGATGGCGCTTTAAGGCCGTTGGGCGAGAACTGGAAGAAGTAGAAGATATGGTTCCAGGCCTGGGCGGCATTGTTGAAGAGTTTGCCGTCGCTTTTGGCGATAATCTCTTCGAGCGACATGTCGGCGAAGGGGGTTCCCTCGATCAGCGTGTTGAGTGTATCGATATAAGTCTTCTCATGTTTGCCATAATGGAAGTCGATGGTCCTGGCCGATATCGCCGGCTGCAGTGCATCTATGGCATAGGGCAATCTTGGTTGTTCAAACTTCATAGCATCAACTTTTTTATCTAATACATGCTTGTTTAATTTCGCATATAATAAAATATGCATCTTGCAATGGAAACAATCTATACGCCGGTAAGGTTTAAAGAACGCACTCTGCGGATCCTGTTCTTAGTCATGCAGGTAATCATAATGAAGATATATTACGCGAGTAAAAGGGTAGAACCTTTTGCAGTATCTTGGAAATTCATTAATTTTGCAACAATGACCATATTGTGGACAGAAGGCTGAGGGAATCATGAAACTGGTGGCTTTTCATTTGCTCAATGACTATAGCGGGAGTCCGAAGGCTTTGCGAGCGGTCATCACGGGACTGCGGAAGCGCGGAGTGGATGTGCTGCTGCATACGTCGCGGGGTGGTGTGCTTGACACACTCGACATCCCTGTAAGGCATTTCTGCTATCGGTTTGGCGGGGCGGCAACGCTGCCTCTTTTCCTTTGGGCTCAGCTCAGGATGTTCGCTGCGTCCTGGCGCTATATATTTGTGCGCCCCGTTTTCTATGTAAACACTGTCCTTCCTGTCGGAGCCGCCTTGGCGGGTCGCCTCTCGGGTCAGCGTGTGGTATATCATTATCATGAAGCCGTCACTGCCAAAGGTATGGCGTATCGCATTCTCGGCAAGGCCATGGAATGGCTCGCCTCCGACATTATATGCGTTTCCGAATATCAGCGTGCTCTTCTGAGCCGACACCGCAGGGTACACGTGGTGCCTAATGCCATTCCCGAAGAGATGCGCCGGCGGTTGAAACCTGATCCGGAAGCGGCCTTCGGGCGTAAGAAAGTGCTGATGCTGAGTAGCCTCAAGACTTACAAGGGTACCGGCGAATTTCTGGAGCTGGCACGCCGGATGCCGCAGTTCCGCTTCGAGCTGGTGATTAATGATTCCCCTGCCCATATCGGCGACTTTATCTCCGCGCAGACGGAAGTCCTCCCCGCCAATCTCAATATTTATCCCCGTCAGAAGGATGTGTGCCGTTTCTACAATAATGCCTCGGTCGTTGTGAACCTTACCGACCGGCACAGATTCATAGAGACCTTCGGACTGACTGCCTTGGAAGGAATGGGAGCCGGCCTGCCGGCTGTCGTACCCACCGTGGGCGGCATAGCCGATCTGGTGGAAGATGGTGTCAACGGCTATCGAATCGATGTGGAGAATCTGTCGGATATAGAGAGGGCAATCGGCCGGCTGCTGACCAACAAGGCGCTCTACATGAGATTGTCGCGCGGTGCCTTGTCAACAGCCGGCCGATACCGTCAGGAAATGACCGACAAAGTTATCTACTCAATTTTAAGGAACGCTCTCTAAGGAACGCCCTCTTAGCCGATGCGTAGGAACTGAGGGATGTACCCCGTCAACTTGACGGTCTCCTGAATTCCCTCCACAGATATGTCGGCATCCCTGTCGCTGAATACGATGGCCACCTTATTGTCGCTTTCAGGGTCGTCGCGATAAACCACGAGAACCTCGGCGTCGTCCTTGCGATATCTGTCAAAGCGCTGTGTACCTCGCCAAATGGCGGGATTCTCTGCGCGGAATTTCATGACATCGGCCACATACTGAGCCAGACGCCGTTCGCGGCCGTCGTCGGGATGCAGATGGCCGCTGGTGCGCGATGCATTGTCGGGCTGCGCTCCGTCGCAATCGCGCGACAAGTCGGCATATTCGTCACCGTAATATAGCGTGACTGGTCCCTGATAGCCGGCAAGTATGGCGAAACGGGTCATCATGTTCACCTCATCGCCATTGTCGTAGAAATTGTCGGCAGCCCTCACGCCGTCGTGATTGCTGAGGAAAAGGTTGGGGAGCACATCATCCGGACTGTAACCCCGGTCCTTAGGTGCGGAGTACACCTTCATCACGTCGTCCCAGCCATTCTCAAGGCCACCGACACCCTCGCCGTTCATGGCTCCGCTGATGAGCTGCTTACCGTCGAAGTCGAAAGCGCTCTTGAGACCGCCGTCGCGGAATACACGGTTGCTGATGCCGCCGGCGCCGCTCCAGTCTTCGCCCACCATGTAGCCTAAGATTCCCCACTGCTTCCCCTCGTTGCGCCGACGGTCGCATACTTCCCTTATGGCATTGCCGATCTCGCACCAGTAGTTGTGGCCGTTCTGGCATAGCTGGTAAGCCTGGTCGAAACGCCATCCGTCGATGTCGAAATTGTCGATCCAGTAGGTGGCCACCTCCTTGAAGTAGTCGAGCGATTCGGGATACTTCACATTTCCCTTGCCGCCTTCCTCGCCGCGGTCGTTGAGAGAGGGTGTGCTGTCGATGCTGAAGCCCGAGGGAGAAGGCTTGTCGACACCACCGTGATGTCCGAAGACTCCGTCGAGAATCACATATAGCCCCAGTTCGTGCGCCTTCTCCACAAGCCGGCGAAGGTCGTCCTCGGTGCCGAAATGCGGGTCGATCTTGAAATAATCTTTGGCGAAATATCCGGTGGCCTGCAGCTTCTCGCCGCCTAATGCTCCGGTGCTGTCGAAGATAGGCGTGAGCCATATGGCATTGACGCCGAGACTCTTGATATAGTCCAGGGAATCTATCACGCCCTGGAGATTGCCGTCGGTGGTCTGGCCGTCGGGTCCCCACAGGGCGTTATATCCCGGTGCTCCCTCTTTGCCGTGTACAAATGAACTGACCATGACCTGATACAAGGTCAATGCTCGCCAGTCAGGATTAAGTTGTGTGTCCATAATGTTTTATTTTTGGGGTAAGCATATGCCTGATGCTTCACGTTTTACAGAAAATATTAACAAGAAAATATGTAAACGGTTGGTTAAAAATGGTGAAAAATAAAGGCGCACGGGCAAATCCGTGCACCTTTGTATAGAATATATTTGTATACTTTTATTTCATAAACATTTTGACGCGGTTCCATTTGCCGTCAAGAGCATCAGGCACGCAGTCGTCGGCCTCGGGCATCTTCATGTCGGCAAACTGGCTTGCGCTCCATATGAAGGGAGTCTGCTGCACATGTGCCGTGCCGAACTTCATCCAAAAGGAAGTCTTTGTGCCGTTGATGTCTGGTTTGCGCGACAGTCCGGCTAGAGTCTCCTTGATGAGTTTTGCCGAGAATGCTTTGGCATCCACCGATCCGTCGGGGCGTACGCGCGGCATCTCCGTAGTGCCGTAACCGAGATCCCATCGTCCGTAGATTGACAGAGGCTCACGGTCCTCGGTATATGTGATAAGATCCTTGGCGGTCTCCACATCGGTCACGGTGCCCAGACGCTGCCACAGCTGGTTGCGACGCATCGGACGGAGGTTCATGCTCTCCAGCTCATAACCTACCCACCACGATACCGGCTGGTTCACGCCGAAGATATGGCTCGTGGAGATGAGGTGATGGTCATAGTCGAGATGGTTGGGCACGTATCCCGTGGAATCCTTCATGGTCATCTCCTTGCCATTGCTCTTGAAGAGTACAAAGCGGTTGTAGCTCATGTCGAGAAGTCCGATCTCGCCGGTATTGGCGTCGATGATATGGTATCCGTTGAGGTAAGTGCCGGTATTGTCGAGCGAGCAATAGTCGTAGAACTCGTCGATGTTACGGGCGAACTGTTCGGCGGCTGCCGAGCGGTATGTGAGCCATATTCCGTCAACCTTTGTCTTGTCGTAGAGGTCCACGTGGGTCGTCTCGTTGAAGCCTATGCCATTGCCGTTGAATCCGAAGTCGGTGTTGGAGCCGAACTGTCCGGGGCAGTTGGCGTTCTGTGTCACGAAATCCTCGCCGATAAAGTAGGTCACGGCACACGACTGGGCCCAGAAGCAGCACCATGAGTTGTGGGTCCATACCACATCCCCGTCGGGAAGAATCTTGGTGAAAGAAGTGCAATGGTCGGGACGGTCCTTCGACGTGGATTTCTTGGCGGAGCCATAACCCATAACGAGTCCTAACTTGTCGCCGAGACAGTCGAAGAGGTCATACTGGGAGTTGATGAATATCACGTCGAGGAGCGACAGCTTGTCGGGTCCGAAACCCAGCTTGAGCTGGTCGGCGGGATAAGAGGCGAGGGCAAGATCCGACATCTGCACCTCCTTGCGGGGAGCATTGTCGGCCGCTCCGTCATAGATGCCGAGCTGCCGGAACATCAGCCGGATGATTTTCTGTACCTTGGGATCGTCCTGACGGGCCTTGACCCATTCATAGGTATAGTTGTAGTTCTCCACGACGGTCTGGCCGGCCACCGACAGATATTCCGGTTTCACCTCTATCGAGAGGGCGTTCTGCGGAGTGGCGCCTATCAGGAAGTTGCGCCATGAGTTGTCGCGGGTGGCAAGTATGGTTTTGCCCGTCTGGACCTTCCCCTGCACATAGCCGGCATTGTACTCGTTCTGGTAGATGCTGATGTCGGGATTCTGTGCATAGATGGCATAGTTCCAGTTGTTGTCGACACACTGGGCGAAGCCGCAGGTGTACTCATCGAGCACAAACTGCGTGGGCTCCGTATTTTTGAAATTTGCTTTATAATTAGCCATGATTTTATTTTTTTATGGAGTGAAAGGGGAGAAGAGGATTATTCCATGAACATCTTCACGGGATTCCAGGCGCCGTCGATAGCGTCTGGGATGCAGTCTTCCTCTTCAGGGAGTTTGAACTTGGCCCATCGGCTTTCGCTCCAGATGAACGGGGTGCCGTCAATGTAAGGGCTGCCGAATTTCATCAGGAAAGAAGTCTTCTTGCCGTCGATGGATGGTTTCATTGAGAGAGAGGCGAGCACTTCCTTGATTTTATCGGTGCTGAAGGCTTTTGCGTCGATAGAACCGTGAGGCTGGTAGCGCAGGAACTCCGACGTTCCCATGTTCTTGTCCCAACGGCCGGCTATAGATATAGGTTCGAGACTCTCGTTGTAGGTCACGAGGGCCTTTGCGCTCTCCATGTCGTGCACATTGGCTATGTTGCGCCATAGCTGATAGCGGCGTTTGGGAGCGCCGTCGATGGTCTGCAGCTCGCGCCATATGCGCTTGTACGAAGGATTGTTGCATCCCAACACATGGTTTTCCGTAACCATATGGTGATCCCAGTCGAGGAACGTAGGCTCGTAGCCCGTGGAGTCGGTCACGGTCAGCTTCTTGCCGTCGCCCTTGAACAGAGCGAAGCGCGCATAGCTCATGTCGATCATGCCGAACTCCCCCTTGTAGGCGTCGACTATCATGTAGGCATTGAGGTATGTGCCCGTGTTGTCGATTTTCACATAGTCGTAGAACTCGTCGATTGATTTAGCGAACATCTCGGCGGCGGCGGCACGCCAGGTGAGCCATACGCCCAAGGTTTTCGACTCATTGTAGAAATAAGTCTCGGTGGTTTCATTGAAACCTATGCCATGGCCGTTGAAGCCAAAGTCGGTGTTGGAGCCGAACTGACCGGGGCAGAATGTGTTCTGGGTCAGGAAGTCGCTCCCTATGACATATGTCATGGCGCACGATTGGGCAAACAGACAGCACCAGCTTGTATGGGTCCAGAAGATGTTGCCATCCTCCATTTTCTTTACAAATCCGGAGCATCTTCCCGGCTTGAGCTGTTCCTTGGAACCGTTGAGAGGAGTGTGGAGTTTCATGGCCTCGTCATCCTTGGCCACTTTGTTGAGGGCCACGCCTATCTCCTTGCCGGCGGCATCCCAGAGATCCATCTGTCCGTTGATGAAGTATATGTCGATGAAAGTCAGCGGATCATCGCCGCTGTGCATCACGGCATCTTCAGCATCCATCGATGAGAGCTTCAGGTCGTCGAATTTCACCTCCTTGACAGGTTTCTTGTCGGCGGCGCCATGATATATGCCGAGCATACGGTACATCAGGCGTATGATTCCCTGAGTCTTCTCATCGGTCTGGTTTTTCTCTGCCCAGTCGGTGAGGTAGTTGTAATTGTCGACGAGGCACTTTTGGGCGGCAGCCACAGCATCGGCGGGAGCTGTCACGGAGTCAGCACCCGGCCCCTCGTCGAGAACGTACCAGCGCCAGGTGTTGTTGCGAGTGGCCTTGATGGTCTTTCCCGTCTGTATCTTGCCCTGCACGTAGCCGGCATTATATTCATTCTGGTAGATGCTCACATCCGGATTCTGCGCATATACGGCATAATTCCAGTTGTTGTCGACACACTGGGCGAACCCTCTTGTGTATGCGTCGAGCACATACTCGGTAGGTTTCGTGTTTTTGAATTTCGGTGTATACATAGTTTTTAGATAAGGTTTCTGTAAGAAACTGTGAATTATTTGTCTGGTTGATTGGCGGCAGGCTTGTCGTTACCGGCGTCAGGCTTTGGAGTGGCGTCGGTATCTTTCTGTTGTTCCTCTTTGAGGAGGGAGTCGGCGCGCTTCACAAAAGTCTGGGCTTCGTTTTCAAGCTTGGAGGCCTCGGAGATGAGATCGTTGGCCTTGACAGTGTCGAGAGTCTTCGAGAAGGCGGAGGGTTTATCGGGTAGGGGAGCCACGGATGCGCCGGGGTCAGCTGGCACGGTAGAGACGGCCGCGGCTTTTGCCGGTGCGGCTGCAGTGGCTGATGCAGTGGCGGCTGCCGGAGCGGCGCCCTGCATGGCAGGCTCCTCATGCGCATGAATCTTGACAATTATGCCCCGGATAATCACTATCACCAGCGATACTATGGCTATGCCAGTGCATATCCAGAAAGCAAGATTAGGGTCTGTGTTGGTGCTCTTGTGGAAGAGTTTTGCTATGAGGTCGATACAAGGGGCGGCTACCACATTGCCTATCGAGTCCATCGACGCGAACCATGCCAGCGTCAACGTCAGTGCGACACGCGATGATGCCACCGACAGCTTGTTGTAGTAATAAGGCTGCGCTATACCGTAGAAATAGGTGGCAATCAGAATGCCTATGCCCACTATCACCACTTCGCTCGTGATTGATATCATCAGGAAGCCGACGGCTATGGCAGCCATAACTATTATGGCGATACCTTTCTTGACATACCGGAGGAACCAGTTGAGGGTATATCCTGAAAGCATGATTCCGAAGAAGAGGATGGCGGTGAGGTCGCCGGCAGTAGATGAGTTGGTGTAGCGGAATGGAATGTACAGACTTATCGCAGCAATCACGAAGGTAATGACGAAGTAATAGATGCAATATCTCACAAGCATGGGCACGTTGACCTCCTTGCTGAACTTGTAATGCACTTTCTTGACGCCGAGCGAGTTGGCGTCGCCCTGCCGGATAGCCGAAGGTTCGGTGATGTATTTCTTGAAGCCTTTGGCAAAGAACAGAGGCACGAGTGGCAGCAGGTATATGATGAAGGGTAGATGCCAGTTGATTTTCGCGAGATATCCTGTGGCGATCACGCACCCCATCAATACGAGGTTGAGGGTTGCGGACGTTGCACCATATTGTTTTGAGCGCTCCTTGCCGCCGAACATGTCGGCGATGAATGCCGTAGACAGCGGGCTCAGAATGCCGGCGAAGATACCTATCAGGAAGCTGAGCACTATGAGCATCAGCATGCTTTTCACGAAAAAGAAGGCAACGCCCGATAGCCCGTAAAGAAGACATGTCCACGTGCTCAGTTTGCTGTTGTTGAATTTGGTGCCTATCCAGCCGCCCAGGAATACGAAGGGAATGGCCGCGATGTTCGGCCCGATTTCAAGAAGCTGAGTCTCCAGAGGAGTGGTACCGGGAAATATTCTGGTCAGATCGCCCATAATCGGCGAGATGGCAAGCCCCGGTATGGATGTGATGATGAATATCACATATAGGTTGAACACCGCCCATAACGGGAGAGTGCCGTTACCGTAACCTGATTTGATAGTCATGACTTTATGGTTTTGTGGTTGTGTTTCATAGTAATTGTCACTTATGAGAAATGTAAGATGATTTTCTTTGCATCGGTGTTTTCCATATATTATAATTGTCTAACAAGCGAAATTCTTTTTGGTTGTTATGAAAATCCAATATTTACTGTCAAGGTGCATAAATACATGAACATTCCCGAAAAGAAGAATGTTCTGAAAATAGAATATGAGTCTTGAAGATGGCTCTTCTTCTGCATTGGATTCCGCTTTACAATGACCTTAACTCTTAGAAAATATGAAATACGTAGAAACCGGCTATGGCAAGATTCCCTACATATCGTTGCTGGCGATACTGTCGATATCGCTGGTTGTGAATCTGCCCGGTCTGGCCATATCGCCTATAATGGGTAAATTGAATCAGGTTTTCCATAACGTGACAGAGATGGAAATCCAGCTTCTTACGGTACTGCCCAACGTGGTGACCATTCCGTTCATTCTGTGTAGCGGCAAGATATGTACGCCACGCAACCAGATGTGGATTCTTGGTATAGGTCTGGGCATATATGCCTTGACCGGCGTGCTCTATTTCTTCGCCAAGTCGATGATAGAGCTTATCCTTCTCAGCTGTCTGCTCGGCGTGGGGTGCGGTCTGGTGATACCGTTGGCCGCCAGTCTCATATCCCAGCGTTTTATCGGCAAGGCTCGCACAAAACAGCTGGGCATGAAGTCAAGCCTCTCAAACTTCTCCGTGATATTCGCCACGCTATTCGTAGGATGGGTGGCGTCGGTCAACTGGCATCTGTCGTTTATCGTCTACATGTTGCCGCTGGTGCCGCTGGTGATGATACCCTTCATGACCGACCGATATATCGACAGCCACAAGATACTGCGTCCCGTGCCACCCATGGAGCCTAAGGCAGAACCTGCCACGCCCTCTGCCGACGATGTCAACAAGAGCATGGCCGCACGCAAACCGGCAACCCCCAACTTCCATTTCCAGGGATCCGTGGCCGTCAAGCTCCTCATCGGTGTCATGGCTCTTTATCTCGTCATGACATATGCCACTGAAGTGGTGTCATACTATCTTCCCTTCGACATGGAGCATTACGGCCTCTCCACAGGTGATGTCGGCGTAGCCACAGCAATGTTCTTCGCATCGGCAACCGTGTCTGGTTTCTTCCTCACATCAATAATCTCATTCTTCAAGGAGAAAACCATGCAGGTGGCCGTATTCCTGTGCGTGGCCGGTCTGCTGATTTGCGGACTCATCCATTACGACATATCCTACATCCTGGGCATCTTCGTGATGGGACTCGGCTATGGAGTAATACAGCCGCTGATTTACGACAAGACCTCCTTCCTGGCTCCTACCTCCGCGAAATCCACAGCCTATTTCTCATATCTGCTTACCTGCAACTATGTAGGCATCTCGTGTGTGCCGTTCATCGTGGGAGGCATGAAGAAGCTGTTCCATGCCGGAGGCGACCCCAATTTCTCATTCCTCTTCAATGCCGGAGTATGTGTGGTGGTGCTCGTGATAGCCATCATAGGCAGGAAATCCTATGTTTTCGAGGCCGACCCGACATTCGCCAACAGCGCTGCGAAAAATCCGGCTTCTTCTTCTTCAACCGCGCTCTAAGATGGATTACCACGAGCTGCCGCTCATGGACGGCGGCTGGATATTTGCTGAAGTCGCGGGTTTTTCATAATTTTGCGTTGCTGCGCATACTGCGGTGATGTGAAATATGAAAAAACTCTATAACATAATCGCCGCCATCGCGCTGGCATCTGCCATTACGGCCAGTGCCCAGAGTGATGGCGGCGAAGTGATTGCCGGCGTGTATACCTACTCGGCGGTGCAGAACGGCGTCCCTCTATCGTTCCATCATAACCATATCGTGTACGAGAACATAGGGCAGTCAAGTGTCATAGCCCCCAATGTTTTCAAGGCCAAGGCGATATGGGGCACCGACCATCAGTTCAAGGGTCCGCTCGTGATTCCAACCCATGTGAGAATCGGGATATATACCTTCGATGTCGACAGGATATCCTCAGCCGCATTCCAGCAAACTGAAGTGACTTCGGTGGTGATAAAGGCGGGGGTGCACTCCATACCGCAGAACTGTTTCAACTTCTGCGACAAGCTGGAGACTGTCAGGCTGGAATCGTCGGACATTCATTTCATCGACAATGCAGCCTTCAACGGATGCATCAAACTGCGCAGCATCAATCTTCCCGCCGGCATGAAACGAATCGGCGACTATGCATTCCGGGAGTGCCTGAAACTCGAGGAAATCATCATACCCAAGAATGTGGCCGAAATAGGGCCTTACGCTTTCAACCGTTGCAAGTCGCTCAGAAGCCTTACATTTCATACGGGGCACTTCCGCACTATTCCCGAATACTGTTTCCAGACATGCGAGAGTCTCCGGGATGTAAAGATACCGGAAGGAGTCTCCACGCTGGGAGAATGCAGTTTCAATCAGTCGGGACTGCGCAGCATCACGTTGCCCTCCACGATGCGGCGGATAGAGAGCAATGCCTTGTCGGAGACGCCGATCACCGACATCTATTGCCATGCCATGACTCCGCCATGGGTAGCACCCAATTTTACTTACGAGCAGTGTGCCGTGATAAGGGTGCATGTGCCGGCAGCCGCCGTGGAGGCCTACCGCACAGACTCCTTCTGGCATAACTTCCCCAACATCATGAAAATCGAGGATTAATCCGGCCAAATCCCGATAAATCCCGATAAATCAGGAATAATCCCGATAAATCAGGAATAATTTCGTTAAATCTTGATAAATCCCGCTAAACCAATACAACAATGAACAAAATATCAAAAGCAATAATCCTGTCAGCCATGGCCCTGACAGGCCTCACGAGCTGTAATGGGCTGGGAATCGCCGGCCTGTGGAACAGCGAAGACGAACTTGAGTACATACCCGTATCGGAAGATGGCGAAAGATGGGGATTCCTTGGCCGCGACCATAAGGTGGTGCTGGCCGATGAATTCAAGCATAAGCCGTCGGCGGTGGTCAACGGCCATTTCAGCGTCCGCGAAGGGAAAGGTTATGCCCTTTACAAATTCTCGGGAAAACGGCCGGAAGTCGTCAAGGGGTGCGACAACCTCGAATGCGTCGGTGTGTTCAGAGGTGGTCTGGCTCCCGTCACCAAAAAGGGGAAGCGCATCTCCGTGATAAATCCCCAGGGAGAGACCCGGTTTGAGCTCAACCCCGTGGGCGGCAAGGAGATAAAGGTATGTGCCCTCGGATTTACCGACGGTAGGCTCATGGTCATCAATGAAGATGGAAAGATGGGTTTTGTCGACGAGAAAGGGAATTATGTGGTACGTCCCACCTACGACGATGCCAATCCTTTCAATGAGGGCGTGGCCATAGTGGCACGTGAAAAAGATAACGGCAAACGTTACAGCGTCATCAACGAAGCCGGCGAGGTGATTTTCAACATGAGGGATTCCTACCGGCCCATCAAGGATGACGTGGGTGATGCCTTGGGTGGCTCCTTGATGTACAACGGCGGCTATATCTTCGTGCGCGACGACGACCGCATCCTCGCCATTGACAAGAAGGGTGAGTCGCGGAAAATGTCGTCGAAAGTCAAGGATGTTCATGACTGGGATGATGAATATATCGTCTTCAGCAACGAATCGGGGGAGCAGGGGGTAATCGACTATGACGGCGAGCGGATTGTATCGCCTAAATATGAGAGGATACAGATTATCGGCAATGACGACTTTCTGTGTGTCGACGACGACAAGGCCCGGATAGTCAACGGCAAAGGAGAGACTACCGCCACAATCGACATCAGCGACGGCAAGTGCATTTGCCTTGACCCGGCCATCGGCATAGCCGCCCAGGAGAAAAGCTCAGTGAATTTCTACAAGCTTAATGGCGAGCGCGTCTGTGATACCGATTTCAAGGACTTGGATATATTGGCCTCGGCTTGCAGTGTCGTATATTCCGACAAGGATAATAAAGGCGGCTCAGATATGGTTTCCGAAGATGATGTTTACGCGGTTACACCGGCTGAAGATACCGTTGTGGCGGCGGTCGAGACAGTGGAAGCCGACTCCTACGGCGGGTCGTCCGACTTCCCGCAGGCAACTGGCGTGATAGTGAGCGGCACTTCGGAAGAGGCCTACAACTCTTATCCCACAGAAGTGACCGATTACTCTATAGGCGACAACTGGGGCGACAGCGATGCCGTGCTCAATGCAAGAAGCCGTAGCGGTTACAAGACTTTCTATGGCTCCGGCACAATCTCCAACCACGCCGTACAGGTCTACGGCGTTATTGACAACAATGGCCACGTGCTGGGAAGGTATTACAACGAGAACGGCATCAAGCTCGACATGAACGGCCTGATTGACTATAACAAGGATATGGTAATCAAGCTCGGACATGGTAGCGAAACGTCCTACTGGATATTGATGCACCAGGGTAATGGCCGTTATGTAGGCACCTGGGGCAAGAAGTGCAAACCCTCGGAAGTAACATTCACCTTCAGCTGATCTTAGGCTCTGTTCCTTAAAAATTGTATACGCAGGGGCGGTGGATTTTCGCGGAAATTCCGCGAGTTGAAGAGAGAGTGTAGCGAGCTACACGACCGATGAGACTCGGCGGAATTTACCGGAAAGACACCGGACAGAGCTAACTTCAAAGAATAGAACGAGAAATATGTTAAAATCATTTACAACTCAGACTCCTGAAAATACCGTCTGCAGGCACCAATCCCCGCAGGCTTTGACGCTTTTCACCCTTTGGTTCAGTCACATAGCCCGCTATGTTCCCTCACCTGCATGGCGAAAATCGTCTAAAGCCTGCGACCCCTGCGTGAACAATTTTTAAGGAACAGAGCCTAATAATTCCGATTTCTCAAATACCACAAAATAAAGAATCAACAACCCAACCATGAAAAAATTAAGAGAGGCAGCCATAGGCTTGCTGCTGGGCGCATGCGCGTTTAGCGGCTGGAGCCAGGCAAAGTACGTGTTTTATTTCATAGGCGACGGCATGGGCATGGGGCATGTCAATGCCGCGGAAGCCTATAACCGCGATGTTCTTAAGAATAGCGATCCCATACTGATGCTTCGCTTTCCGGTAGCGTCGCAGGTGCGCACCTATTCCTTCAACGAGCGGGTCACCGACTCGGCGGCGGCAGGCACAGCCCTGTCTACCGGCCATAAGACGCGCAACGGCATGATAGGCATGGGGCCCGATACGGTGCCCGTCACCAGTATTGCCGCCGACTTCATGAAAGCAGGCTATTCCGTGGGCATAGCCTCGACGGTTGCCGGCGACGATGCCACCCCGGCATCATTCTACGCCCATGCACCTCACCGCAGCCTGTCATCGGTCATCGCCGACTGTGCCATAGGATCCGGTGTCGACTTCCTCGCCGCACCCGTGTTCCGCGGCATGAAAAAGGCTGACGGTAAGCCTTCCGACTGGCTCGACAGAATGAAAAAGGATGGTTATACGGTAATCAACAAATACACCGACTATGCCTTGATGTCGTCGATACCCGGCAAGATGCTGATGCTTGCCGAAAAGCCGCAGGGTGAGCAGGTGGGCTTTACCATCGACTCGGTGCCCGGCACGCTTACCGCCGAGGAAATCACCAGGACAGCCCTTTCTTTCCTTACCGGTCCCGGCAAAGCCGACAAAGGTTTCTTCCTGATGGTTGAGGGGGGCAACATCGACTGGGGCGCACATGCCAACGACGGAGCCACCGTCATAAAGGAAGTGCTTAACTATCAGAAGGCCATCGATGTGGCCTATCAGTTCTATCTGCAGCATCCCGACGAGACGCTGATAGTGATTACCGCCGACCATGACACGGGAGGAATGGCGCTGGGATGCCGCAAGAACGGCCATCCGCGTCTCGACCTCATCGACTGGCAGAAAATATCAAAAGACCGTTTCTCCGACTATTGCAAGGACCTTTACCGTCAGGGCAAGAGCATGACCTGGGAGGAGATGAAGCAGTTCCTCAAGGAGAACACCGGTCTCTGGGGTGCCATGCCGCTGACCGACGAGGAGACGGCCCGACTCCGCACAAGCTACGAGAATGCCATAGAGAAGCGCAACATCGCCGACGAGAAGTCGCTTTACAACAGCTTCAACCGTTTCTCGGTGGATGTCTACGACATGCTCAACGACAAATATGGCATAGGCTGGATCACCGGCTACCATACCGGCAATTTCGTGCCTCTTTACGCCATAGGCCGCGAAGCAATGCTCTTCACGCCGAATCTCAACAATACCGAGATTCCTAAACTGATTCTCAAGACAGCAGGAATAGCACGCTGACCCTTTCCAGAAAATAGAACGAACCCGTAATAAGAATGGCCGTGGACGACAATCGCCCACGGCCATGATTATAGACTCTGCCGATGGTTATCTCACCACGAGCTTTTTGGCTACGGTCATCGTGCCGTCGGTGAAGACGGTGCGTACTATGTACACCTGACCTGATACGGGGTCAGCCGTAATCTGGCCGTCGAGACCGATATAGCTTATGCTCTTCACTTCCTTGCCGGTATCGATGCCGTCGACGCCATTGTCGATGCCATTGACGGTGATAAGGAAATTCTTGGGAATACCCTTGTAGGTGCAGGTGAGTTTGAGATTGCCCTGACCATTGGGGAAAGCGCGTTTCTCCTCGAGAGTGAGTTTCGAGGGATCGTCAACCGACCATACTGCACCTTCGGGAGCCACGAGAGCGAAAGCCTTTGTCACATTCTCGTGCGACTCGTCGGCCACGTCGGCAAGGAGAATCAGCGGCGAACCGGCCACTGCCTCATCCTTCTGCGCATGACTTGCGAGCACGGGATAGCCGCCATGATCGAGAGAGGTGTAGGCGTCGCTTATGGAGAGAGCCTGAAGTTCGGCGGTTGTTTTGCCCGAGTTGGGAACATTGCGGAACTGGGCGCCCGGATTCACCGTCTTGTCATAGAAGCAGTTCCTGTGGCCTGCAAGCATGAACACCTCGTCGCTGCCATAGGTGTAGTTGTTGGTGAAGGTGGTTCCGCTCCAGTAATACCGGCCATTGGCGTCAGCCTTGAGGCAGGTTATCTTGCCCGAGTTGTAGCAGTTCTCCACTATAGGGAAGGGAGAGAAAGCACCCGCGAAGAGACCGGCCACGCGCTGCTGGGCGGTGACGTTACCTGTGTTGTAGCAGTTCTCCACAATGATGGGATTGTCCTCGCTGGCTGTGGAGAGATAGCCTCCGAGACCGCCGGCATTACCCTGGGTGGCGGTTCCCGTATAAGTGGATTCCACATCTCCGATGTTGAAGCAGCTGGACAGCTTTGCCGGGAATGAAGCGTCGCCTGAGGCGATGTAGCCTACAAGACCGCCCACACCGTTGTTCGACACCTTGATGTTGCCGGCATTGAAGCAGCGTTCCATCTGAGCGCCGGATATCTGGGCCACAAGACCTGCAGCGCACAGACTGGCGTTGTCTGTAACCATTATGTCACCTGTATTGTAGCAGTCGGCTATGTAGGCGAACTTGTTTGTCGTGTTTGCTATGCCGGAGGTCTTGGCACCTTTGTTCACAATGTTACCGGTGTTGAAGCAGTTGAGCACCTTTGTAAGATGAGTGGCCGAGCCGTTGGAGTATTCGCCGATTGTGGCGAACAGACCGGCAGCTGTGGCACTGGTCTTGGCCGTGGTGATGTTGCCCGTGTTGGAGCAGTTCTCCACTGTCCAGTTCACCTTTACAGTATATCCGATACCAAAGACGCCTGTGGAGGCTTTAAGGTTGCCCGTATTGTGGCAGTTCCTTACATAGCCGCCGCTGAGGTCTTCATCTGTGGCCTTTCTGGTGGTGGTATTGCCGAAGATGGGGTAGATGTTCGAACCTGCAGTTGTGAAACCTTCCACGAGGTCGATATCCACCTTGTTATAGCAGTCCTCAAGCCAGCCGTTGGCCTTAAGAGTGTTCACGATACCGGAGAATGTGCTCGGGGCTTTTCCTGCCGTGACGCATACGAGGTCGTCGCTCTCGTTGGAGCAACCCTTGATGCCGCCCTCGGCCGTGTATGCGATACCCGAGAAGTAGGTGACACCTTTGAGAGTGCCCTTGTTGACGCACTTCTCTACCAGCGAACCCTTCTTGGTTTCGTATACGATACCCTGGACATAGTTGGTCTTGCTTATCACGGTACCTTCGTTGACGCAGTTGCGTATCACGGCATTCTCGTAGAGGGAGTTGGCGATACCGGAAGCTATGGTGCTCTTGGTGCTCTCGGCAGTACCCTTGAATGTGATGTTCTCAAGGATACCGTAAACTTCACCGGCTACGCCGGCGGCGTTGCTGTAGCACTGGAACTTGCCGTTGACTGTCATGTTTCGTACGGCTCCCGACTGGCCTATCACGCCGAAGACACCTATCTTCTTGCCAAGATAGAGGTTGGGTCCCTTCAGCGTTCTGGTAGAGGAGTTCTCGTTGAGGTATACGAAATTGCCCACCTCATGGTTGGCACCGTCCATAACGCCCTGGAAGTTGACGCCGCCTGCCCCTATCACGCTGATGGAGTCGCCCTTGAAGTCAAGGTCGGCGGTGATTCTGAAGTGGTTGCCTTCATATTCCCATTTGCTCTCCATCATGAAGTTGGCGAGCTTGTTCCAGTCGGCGGGCGTCTCTATGAGGTAAGGAGCCTCGGCGGTGCCTTCACCCTTGAGGATGGGAGGCAGCGAGTTGAGGGCATATACCTTGGTAAAGTCGCCGAGCACAGCGGTGAGAGTATCGGCGGCGATGACGGTGCCTGTCGGTACGGTCACGTTCAGTGTGCTTCCGGAAATCTTGAAAGTCTCGTTTCTCTGCAGAGAGAATGAGATTCCGGAAGCCGTGGAGAGGGGCACGTTCTTCACCACGTTGTTGCGGCGCTGGTTGGGAGCGAAAGCCACATACATCGAGCGGAGGGTTGCGGTAGCCTTCTCGGCGGCAAACTTCTTCAGGACAGGGTACTTGCCGGCTGCGAAGTCGAATACTTCGGCGTCGAGACCCGCGAGGGGAGTGCCGGCCACGAGTTCCGAGGAGGAGATACCCTTCACGCCTTCATGGCCTACGTTCATGGCTGCCCCGTTCACGTTGATGGAGGCGTCATAGTAGTTGTTTTCTGCCGTCATTGTGCCGTTGAGCTTGCCGGCGATGCCGCCGCGCTCCACGGAGTTCTGATAGCATGTCACCAGTCCGTTGTTGAGGCATCCGTTGATGACGCCTTCGTTATAGGTCTTGCTGTCGACACCGGCGATACCGCCCACGGCGTAGAATGCCGATATGTCGCCATTGTTGACGCTGCTCAGAATCGTACCGTTGTTATATCCGGTGATTCCGCCCACTTCGTTTACGTTGATGCGGGTGTCTTTGGGGAAGAGGAGGCTGTCTCTGACTATACCGTCGTTCTGACAGCGCAGCACGGTGGCTTCCTGCATGTTGATGCCGGTGATGCCGCCGATATAGTTGGTGCTGTTGTGGATATTGCCGGCATTGTAGCAGTCCTCGATGATGCCGCCCACATAGTTGGCACCTGCGATACCGCCCACATATGAGCCGGCACCTCTTACCTCTGCATAGTTCTTGCAGTTGGAGATCTTACCGGCGTTGAGACCAGCCACCGTGCCGCCCTGCTGATAGGGCCGGAACACGTTGTTGGCGGCGATTGTCACATTCTTCACCGATCCGTTGGCGCCGATGGTGCCGAAGAGACCTGTACGCACGGTACCCTTGGTAGTGGTCTTGCCGTTGTCGTCAAGCACGTTGGCATGTATGTTCATGCCGGCGATGGAGTGGTTGCGGCCGTCGAGGCTACCCTCGAACTCATAAATCTTGCCTGCACCCACACCCATGAACGTGGTGTCGGCGGCGAAGTCTATGTCGTTGACCACTGCGAAGAAGTCGCCGAGATGCGACTGTCCATAAGTACCCACAGCTTCGTCGAGTTTCTTGAAGTCGGCGGCCGTCTTGATCTGGTAGGGATCCTCGGCAGTGCCTTCGCCGTCGAATACCTTGGGCACCACTGCCAGACGATAGAGCTTGATTGCCCAGTTGTCGGCGGTGAGGGCCTGGACGGTAGCGTTGGCGTAACGGTCTTTGACAACCACCTTGTTGCCCTCGCGGCGGAGTGCCTTGGTCTCGGTGGCCGTCTCGCCCTGTTCTGTGTCATGACCCAGCTCCCAGTTCACGTTGGTGGAAGCGGTGAGGTCGAACTCTACCTTTACCTTGTTGGCGTTGTCGATTTCACGGAGCATCACGGGTGAGGAAGCAAGTTCCTGAGCCTGGATGCCGGCGAAAGTCTTGAGCACGGGGTATTTCCCTGCCTCAACACTCCATATCGAGGCGTCGAAACCTGCGGGAAGCTTGCCGGTAAGTTCGCGGGTGTCCTTGCCGAAGCGCTCGTCGCGGAATCCGTTGAGCTGCTGGTCGAACATCACATTGAAGAGGCACTGCTTGTCGGGAGAATCGCCCTTATAGCTGTTGCTTATGAACTGATAGCCCCAGATGCCCTTGTGGCTGTTGGCTGCCGACGACATCACCTGGCCCGTGTTGAAGCAGTTGTCGATATGGCTCTGGCCTTCCATGCGCATGGGCTGGTTGGAGGTGGAGACATATTTTACAGAGAGGAATCCGACGATACCGCCCACCATGTCCGACTGGTCGGACTTGATGATTGTGCCGGCGTTGTAGCAGTTGTGCATCTTTGTATCCATCACAGAACCTGCGATGCCGCCCGTATGGGTGTCGCCGTCATCGGAGCTTCCGGAGCTGCCGAATGCGGCGCGTTTGGCCTGTATGGCCGCCATGTTGAAGCAGTTGGTTATCTCGTTGTCCGAAGAGTAAGCGGCGATACCGCCTATGTCGTGGTATCCTACCTTGTCGGAGATGGTTCCCGACATCCAGCATTTGTCGATGTTTGCTCTGAGTACTATGCCCGCGATACCGCCGAGCTTGGTGTAGGAAGTGCTCACCACGCCGTCGGCTATCACGTTGGCCTGAGCGTGGCAGTCGGTGATGGAGCCGTTCACGAGCTCGCCAGTTATGGCGCCCGTGTTGCCCGTACTGTTGACGGTGCCGGAGAAGGAGCAGTTGCGGAACTTGCCGCTGGCGCTTGCCGTGAGACCGCCCACCGATGTGCCGTTGCCGTCGACAAGACTCTTCGACACGTGTACATTCTCAATCGTACCGAACGACATACCGGCCAGAAGGCCTACGCAGTCGCCGTTGCCCATGATGATGGAGCTTGTGAGGTTCAGATTCTTTACCACAGCCGTGGAGTCAAGCACACCGAACATACCGGCCGTATAGTATCCCTTGCCGTTGATGAGCAGACCGGAGATGGTGTGGCTTCCGCCGTCGAAGATGCCGGCGAAGCGGTTGTTGATATCGCCGATGGTCACGTAGCGGCTGGGGTCGAGGGCGCTCATGTCAATGTCGTTGCCCATCTTGAAATGCACGCCATCGAGGTCATCGCCGTCGGCCACGCGTTCAGCGATATAGTCGAAGTGCGTGGGCTTCGTCACCATGAAGGGTTCAGCCTCCGTGCCCTTGCCGGCCATATCCATGGCTGCCGGTGCAGGCCATACGATGCTCTCCATGGGGGTGATGCTCATATGGTCGTAGGCATAACCCACATATGTCGACGGGCCTGCGTAGGCCGATATTACCCATCCCGGTATCGAGAGGACGCCGTCGGCATCCGCTGTGAATACCATGGGCGACTTCGAGTCGGCTTTTACCTTCCATTTGCCCGTAGAGGCATCCTGCGTGAGCTCCGCGGGATAGTTGCAGAACTTGCCGTAGGCCATGTTGCTGTATAGAGTCTGGGCCGACAGCTGTATCTTCTTGCCGGGCGTCATGCGGCCGGTGAGTATCTGTGAGTTGTTGTCGATAGTGCCGAGACCGTAGAATGTCATCTCATTGTCACCCGTTTTTTCGAGGAGCATACCATATTCGAGCTGTCCGGTTTTCGGGCCGGCCACGGCGTTCACCTTCACAGTGGCGTTGGCCGGCGACCATACGCCGTCATGGAATGCGTTGAACACTCTCCCGTAATAGTCTCCCTGAGTGGTCACTGCAATACCGTAGGAACCTAATTTGATGACGCCTTTGTCGTCGATGGTACCCTTGAGGTCGCCTTCCACAAGATAGAGCTTCCCTTCACGTATGCTCAGAGGTATGATGCTCACGTCGCCATAGTCCTTATGTACGTATAAGACCTGCTGCGGTATGGATACCTCGCCGGTGGTAGTGTTGACGTACATCCTGACATCCGATTCGAGACCATAGATGTTGTTTACAGTCACGGAGTCGGCGGTTGCCTGTGCGAAAGAGAGCCGGAAACTAAAGAGGCCGGTCCCTTTGTAGTCGGTATCCTTTGTGATGATATGACCGAGCTTGATAGCCGGGGCCTTTGCGGGAGCCTTTCTGGGCGCCTTGGCTACGGCAGATCCGGGTACAGCCGGAAGGGCGGTGCCGATGAAATCGGTGCCTAAGATGGTTCCGGCGCGTGCATCATCATCCGACGACAGAGTTTCGGGAACTCTGTTGTCGAGCATGATATGCACTTTCGGCGTTTCCAGTGCCGCCGACGGGTCCACAGCGCTCCGGCTGCTCTCTACGTCGGCAGAGGCCTTGACGGTGGCGACCCGTTGCATCTCCGACTGCAGTTCCGTGGCGTTAACGCCGTTTGCCGGTTCTGCGGCCCTGATGCCGTAGACTGCCATTGCCGCAAGACCTAAGATTAAAAATCGTCTTTGCATATGACTTTATTTTGGTTGATACTTGTGTCTTCTCATTCCGTTTCCTCCCCGTGGTAGGGTGCGGGAAGAACCCGGAACGTGTCAGGCACGTTAATTAATGAAGTTCTGTATGTGGCAGATTGAATCCTGTTTGTTTTCGTAATGTGTGTCTGTCGGGCAGTTAGTTGCCTGTTTGCTATTTATTTCACTGTTATGAGGCGGTAAAGCAGATAGTGTGTTGTTTATTTGATTTAACGCAACCTGTCTTTCCCTTACAAATATAAACATAAAGAACCGTAACTACAAATTATTGTTAAGAAAGGAATAGAATTATTATGGTGCAGGCTCGCTTATACTCGCTCTATACTCGCTTAAGCGATAAAGCAATAAAGGTAGTGGGGAGGCGTTTTTTTAACGATGAGATATTTGTTAATGTTAGTGTTGTCGGCGCTTACGGCGATAGCCGTGTATGGCGACAATGTCAAGATATCGGGTACTGTCAAGGACAGCGAGGACAAGCCGGTGGAGTTTGCCACGGTACGCGTGGCCGGTACGGCCATAGGCACTACCACCAATCTCAAAGGCGTCTATTCCCTGTCGATGGCCGCCAAGGATACAATAGAGATGGTTTACAGCTGTGTCGGCTTCAAGACCGTGAGCCATAAGCTTATCAATCCCAAGGGCGACCTTACGCTGAATATTCGTCTCTATCCGCTGGATATCGACCTCAAGGAGTTCGAGGTGATCGGCTTCCGCAAGAACAGCAACGGCATGCAGTCGTTCGACACGGAGAGTTTCAAGCTTTCGCCCGATGTGTCGGGAGGCAGCGTGGAGGCGATGATCACCACCATGCCGGGCGTCAACTCCAACAACGAGATGAGTTCGCAATACTCCGTGCGCGGCGGCTCTTTCGACGAGAACTCCGTGTATATCAACGGTATGGAGGTATATCGTCCGCAGCTAATACGCTCGGGGCAGCAGGAGGGCCTCAGCATCATAAACCCCGACCTCGTGGGCAACCTCAAATTCTCGTCGGGCGGATTCCCGGCTCGTTATGCCGACAAGATGTCGTCGGCTCTCGACATTACCTATCGCGAGCCACAGGCTTTCGAAGCCGCCGTTTCTCTCAGCCTTATGGGAGGTTCGCTCATGATAGGACAGAACTCCGGCAAATTCTCCCAGATCCATGGTGCGCGCCTTAAAAAGAACAATTCCCTCCTCGCCTCGCAGGATACCAAGGGGGAATACGATCCTACTTTCTTCGACTATCAGACCAACATGACTTTCAAGCCCAATGACCACTGGAGCGTGAATTTCATGGGCAACATATCGCTGAACCATTTCAACTTCACGCCCACCGACCGCGAGACCACCTTCGGCACATCGCAGGATGCCAAGAGCTTCAAGGTATACTTTGACGGCGGCGAGAAGGACAAGTTCGAGACATATATAGGAGCGTTGAGCGCCACTTACCGCCATAACAAGGCCACGAGCTTTCAACTCGGTCTTTCGGGGTTCCTCTCCAATGAGCTGGTATCCTACGACATATCGGGAGAATACTGGCTTGACCAGGCAGGCACCACCGGCGGCGGCGAAACTGGTGGCATCGGCGGTGAATTAGGCGTAGGCAAATATATGGAGCATTCACGCAACAGGCTGAAATCGTCGGTGCTGCAGCTCTATTTCCGCGGAGCCACAAGATACCGCATCAACAACTTCACCTATGGCGTCGACTATCAGCGGCAGAACTTCCGCGACCGAACCAAGGAATGGGAGTGGCGTGATTCCGCAGGCTATTCTCTTCCTCACAAGCCCGACGCCCTGCATCTCATATATAACCTGCAATCGAAAAACGACGCGTCGATCAACCGCTTCGCGCTCTTTGCCGAAGATGCCCTCTATTTCAGCGGCAACTTCGCCTACATGACCCTCAACGCCGGTATCCGCCTCTCCTACAATGATTTCAACAAGGAGTTCCTTGTATCGCCGCGCGTGAATTTCTCCATGAGTCCCAACGCTCTGCCCAACTGGATCTTCCGTCTTGGAACAGGTCTGTATTACCAGAGCCCGTTCTATAAGGAGTACCGTTATACTGTCACCGACGCCCTGGGCAACAGCAGCGTGGCCCTGAACCGCGACATAAAGTCGCCACGAAGCATTCAGGTGATTCTCGGCACAGATTTCACTTTCCGGGCCTTCAACCGTCCCTTCAAGCTTACCGGCGAGGTTTACTACAAGAACCTGCACAATCTCATAAGCTATGAATACGACAACCTGAAGATTGTGTACAGCGGACACAACGACTCCAAAGGATATACCATGGGACTTGACCTGAAGCTTTTCGGCCAGTTTGTGGAGGGAAGCGACTCATGGCTCAGTTTCTCGCTGATGAAGACTCAGCAGACGCTCGACGGCAAGAAGGTGCCGCTGCCCAGCGACCAGAGGTATTCGCTGTCGCTCTATTTCACCGACTATCTGCCGAAGTTTCCGCGCCTCAAGTTCAGTCTGCGCGGCGTGATAGCCGACGGGCTTACCATGACGCCTCCGCATACAAAGCGTACGGAGTCTTATTTCCGGGCTCCGGCCTACAAACGCCTTGACATAGGCGTGAGCTGGCAGTTCTTCGGCGCGCCCGACCAGAAACCCAACAAGGTGTTCAAAAGTCTGGTGCTCGGCGTGGATGCCTTCAACCTACTCGATATCGCCAACGTCAGCTCCTATTACTGGGTGACCGATGTCAACAACATCCAGTATGCCGTGCCGAATTATCTGACACGCCGGCAGTTCAACGTCAGGCTGTCGATGGAGTTCTGACAGATTTTCAACAAACGACCTCAAAACAAAACGCCTCAAAACAAAACGACCTCAAAATAATATGAAACCGTCAATACCCAAGGGGACACGAGATTTTTCGGCGCTGGAGATGGCGCGCCGCAATTATATTTTCGACACCATCAAGGATCAGTTCAAGCTCTTCGGCTACAAGCAGATAGAGACTCCCGCCATGGAGAACCTGTCGACGCTGATGGGGAAGTATGGCGAGGAGGGCGACAAGCTCCTGTTCAAGATACTGAATTCGGGCGACTGGCTGAAAGGGGTCAGCGACGAGGAGCTGCTGCAGCGTAATGTGGTGAAGCTTACCAACAAGGTATCGGAGAAAGGACTGCGTTATGACCTTACGGTACCATTCGCGCGGTTTGTGGTACAGCACCGCAATGAGCTGCAGATGCCCTTCAAGCGCTATCAGATACAGCCCGTATGGCGTGCCGACCGTCCGCAGAAAGGCCGCTACCGCGAGTTCTATCAGTGCGACGCAGATGTGGTCGGCTCCGACTCTCTAAACAATGAGATAGAGTTGCTCCAGCTTATCGACGCCGTTTTCGCCAAGTTAGGCGTAAACATAGTCATCAAGGTCAACAACCGCAAGATTCTTGCCGGCATCGCCGAGGTGATGGATGCCGCTGACAAGCTCGTGGAGATTACCGTGGCTATCGACAAGATCGACAAGATAGGCCTCGACAATGTCAATGAGGAGCTGCGTGCCCAAGGACTCGCGGAGGAGGCCATAGCGAAGCTGCAACCCATTCTGACCATGAGCGGCAGCAATGCCGAGAAACTTGATCTTATGACCGACATCCTCAAGGATTCCGAGACCGGCATGGCAGGCATCAGGGAGATGAGGGAAGTGTTCGACGGCATCGACTTCCTTGGCCACAAGGCTGAGGTGGAGGTTGACCTCTCGCTGGCACGCGGCCTTAACTATTACACCGGCACCATTCTTGAGGTAAAGGCCCGGGATGTGCAGATAGGGAGCATCACCGGCGGCGGCAGGTACGACAATCTTACCGGCGTGTTCGGCATGCCCGGCCTGTCGGGCGTCGGTATCTCTTTCGGCGCCGACAGGATTTACGATGTGATGAACCAGCTCGACCTCTATCCCCGAGAGGTGGAGACTTCGGTAAAGGTGCTTTTCATCAATTTCGGTGGAGCGGAGTCGCGTCAGGCCATGAAGTATGTCAAGATGTTGCGCGAGGCCGGTGTGCCGGCACAGCTATATCCCGACAATGCCAAGATGAAGAAGCAGATGTCGGTTGCCGACGCCGACCATGTGCCATATGTGGCATTTGTCGGCGAGAACGAGCTCCGCGACAGCACGCTGATGGTCAAGGACATGGCCACCGGCGAACAGCAGCTCTACACCCCCGAAAATTTCATCGACTTCCTGCGCTAACCCCCACCGCGATAACAATCGGCTTATACCGATTGTTATCCCTTAAAGACCTTAAAGACCTTAACCAGTCCTTAACAAAGAAAAAATGGAAAAGATCACCGAGCAAGGCTTTGCCATACGGCAGCCATATTATCCTGAGCATGCGGAGGGCGAGGACTATTACCTGGCCCTTGCGCGGGCACTTGCCTCCAAAATCAAGGTAACGGCATACGGTGCCGAGCTTCATGACGCCATGTGCAATCATCTGGCCCTGACGCTTTGCGGTTACATGCAGGATATTGTTGCCGATGCCGGCTCATGGCGCTCTTTTGTGATGGCCAACCGTCAGCTGTACGGTTACGACGTCCCGTTTTATTCGGCAGGGGAGGACCATGTGGACTTCGAGCTCAACCCGGAGGATATCCGTTTCCTCTGCTGGTACGACATAGCCATGACCGACATAGAGCGTCGCGACCTGTATCCATATGATCCCGCGCTGGTTGAGATGGCCGGCATTCTCTACGATTGGCTCGATGCCCGCTATGACGATGCTCCGGTAATCGAGGAGTACAATGTGGCGCGGGGAGTCTCGCTGACCGACCCTAACGACCGGCAGGAGGTGTTCAGCCTTGCCAGATGGCTCTTCAACGGCAACTGGCTCCTGACTCCCGCTTATGCCCTGACGCTTGCCGAAATGGTCAACGACCCGGAGGTGAAAGCCGACAAGGATGGCATTCTGCTGCAAAAGAGAATCGACGATGCAATGGTGGAGGATCCCACCGGGCCGCTCGCTCTATTTCTTACCGAATGGCTGGAGCTCATCCTGAACGGTGCTTTGCCCCAGTCGGCCCTGCACAACGACTTTCAGGAACTGGCGACACCTCATAAGTATTATACTCGCTTCACAGAGGCCACCGGTGGCAAGGAAACAGCCTATTTCCGGACATACGACGAGCTGAACCGATTCTTTATAGAAGGAATGGGCTGGGAGAAGGGAGAGGAACACCTCGCCCATATGAAGAATGACAGGGATTTCGTGCTGATGGTCAACAAGGCCAAGGGTATGCTGCTGTCGCGCGGAACGGCCAGATGCATCGCCGACCCCGACAATCCTCTTTACGACAGGGAATATGCCAGGCAGCATGCCATGGATCTTTTCACGATGCGCGGTATGTGTCCCGGCGACCTGCTGAGGTTAGCCTTCCGCAAAGGATGGCTCCACGATGCCCGTTTTTATGGTTCCGACGATACCGATATTGTGGCCCGTTACGGCGATTTTATCGCCCGTTGCTATCTCCAGCAATATTATCGTGGTGATTAAACTATTTATTTGTAACTTTGTCTGAAGATAAAGGCTCAACGAGAGACTTGGATTTCAGAACAAGCAAAAACCTGAAGCAATGAAGAAACTAATAGCGACAATGGGCATACTTGCCCTGACGATACCTGTTGCGCAGGCTCAATACGACGATATATACTACAACCCGAAGAAAAGCGGGGAGTCGACACAGTCGACGACTGCCAAGAAGAAGAAAAAGCAGCAGTCGTACTATATAGAGGATTTCGGGTCGATGGATGTCGACGAGTACAACCGTGCCGGCGACATGTATTACGAGACTCCTGTCGACACCATAGGCTACCAGGCCGAGACGGGACAGGATTTCGTGTACACGCAGCAGATCCAGAAGTATTACAATCCCACAATCGTGATTGACAATGCCGATGTGCTGGAGGATGTGCTCAACAATTCCTACGGCAATGTGCAGGTCGTGATCAACAATGCGGGCATACCCGTTTTCGAGCCGGTGTACTATTACCCGAGCAGCTATTACTGGAACTGGGGACCGCGCTGGTCAGTGTCGTGGAACTGGGGACCGTCGTGGGGCTGGGGACCCTCATGGGCCTGGAACTGGGGTCCGGCATATCCCTCATATTGGGGACCCTCATGGACATGGGGATGGGGTCCCGGCTACAACCCGTATTGGGGACCTTCATGGGGTCCCGGATGGGGTCCCGGTTATTATCCCGGCTGGAGCAGACCTTACTATTCGCACTATCGTCCAGGTGCCCATCGTCCTGTGCGTCCCAACGCAGGCTGGTCGGCCAATCGTCCCGGCAGCAACTATAACGGCGGATATGGGCGCCCCGTCGGCAACCGTCACCATGCCAACAGCGCAAACACCGGCGCCGGCAATAAGGTGAACCCCACATACGTCGGCAATCGCCGTGGTTACAGCGATGTAAAGGCTTCTTCAACGCACCGTCCGGCCACGACCGTTGACCCCGGTACGAAGAATGCAGCATCCTCAAGGGTGGAAGCTCCCAACAGGGCCTCGCAGGCTACCGTGTCGGGTAACACCGTAAACCCCTCAAGGGCTGAAACAAACAGGTATGAGAACCGTTCCTCCAACCGCAGTTACACAACTGGCAGCGCATCTTCCAACCGCAGCTACAACTCGAATCGTAGCTACAACTCGAACTCGAACCGCAGCTACAATTCCACCACAAACTCGAATCGTAGCTACAACTCGAACTCGAACCGCAGCTACAATTCCACCACAAACTCGAACCGCAGCTACAACTCGAGCCGCAGCTACAATTCTAACTCGAGCCGCAGCTACAATTCAGGCTCCAGCCGCAGCTATGGCGGCGGAAGTCATGGCGGCAGCTATGGCGGGGGCGGTAGAGCCGGTGGCGGTCATCGCAGATAATCTTACAAAAACAATCCACTATGAAAGATAGATACAGAATGCTGAAATGGGCTATGCTTACGGGGATGTTCGGCGTCACGTCGGGGATGTTTGCCCAAAGCCCTATCGACGCATATACCATGTCGCAGAACGACCTGATAGGTACGGCACGCTTCATGTCGATGGGCGGAGCCTTCGGCGCTCTGGGCGCCGACCTCTCCACGCTAAGCCAGAACCCCGCCGGTATCGGCGTTTACCGCAGCAGCGACGTGGGGTTCACTCTCAACCTTGACTGCCAGAGCGCCTCGGCTGACTATCGCGGAAGCCGTGCCTCCCAGAACCAGACCAAGTTCCTCCTCAACAACATAGGAGCTGTGGGAACGTGGCGGCTGAACCTCAAGGCTATGCCGAACATCAACTTCGGCTTCACATATAACAAACGGGCCACTTTCAACCGCCGTTACCGTGGCGATGTCGCAAACCTGAAGACTTCCTTGTCGAATTATATAGCCGGTATCGCCAACTCTTATGACCTCACGGAAGCTGACGTGCGCTCAACCAACAATTACAATCCGTACAATCCGGGTCAAAACCGCTTCGTGCCCTGGTCGGCAATCCTCGGTTACGACTCATACCTCATAAACCCGGAAGGGAACCCCGAGGTTCCCAACTGGCAGGGACAGTTCGGCAACGGCACCTCCGGCTCCGGGTATTTCAGCGTCGCTGAGTCGGGAGGTATCGACGAGTACAATATCGTGCTCGGCGGTAATATCGCCAATAAGGTTTACTGGGGAATGAACTTCGGTATAGTGTCGTTCAACTATAACATATCCTCCGTATGGGGTGAAAGCATGAGGAACGCCTATGTTTACGACCCCAATGTGAGAGCCGTCAACCAGATGGATGCCAACTGGTACATGAGCAATCTGTACAACATGAACGGCAATGGCTTCAACTATCAGTTGGGTGTCATCGTGAAGCCTATACAGGAGCTGCGTCTTGGCTTGGCTTTCCATACCCCCACATGGTTCAACATAACCGAGAACTACTATGCCGACGAGGTTAACTACAACTATCCATTCAAGCAGATTCCCGACGGAGCGAGCGGCAGGGACTACGCTGTGACAAACAATGGCGACCCCACATATTCCATCACTCGTCTCGCCTCGCCCTGGAAAGTGATTGCCAGCGTGGCAGGCGTTATCGGAAGCAAAGCGATAATCTCTTTCGATTACGAATGGAACGGCTATAAAGGTATGAGGTTCTCTGAGCCTACATATACCGGCTGGGACAATGGCTGGGATTACGACTGGGACTTCAGTTACAATGCGTATACCATGACACCGGAGCAGGCGGCCAACCAGATGATCAAGACCATCTACAAGAATACGAACACCATCCGTGTAGGAGCTGAATATCGTGTGCTTGACAATCTGAGCGTGCGTGCCGGCTACAGCTACAGCCCGTCGCCCGTGACCGCCGAAGCTAAGGAGAATCTCGCAAACATACCCACCGCTGGCACTCTCGCCAATTTCCGTCTCGACAACGACACCCAGTATGTGACATGCGGCGTAGGATTCAACATCAAGGGTTTCTATGCCGACGCCGCTTATGTATGGAAGCATATGACCTCCACCTATTATCCCTTCAGCGCCGACCCGGCGGATGTGGCCGGCACATCGATGCCTTCCAATCTCACTTTCAACAATTCGCAGGTGGTGCTGACTCTCGGATACAGATTCTGACATGATATGATGACAGTAGAGATACGCAATCTCACCACGGGCTACAGCACACGCCATGGCCTTGTGGAGATTGAGAAAGACCTTACCGCCAATCTCAACAGCGGAGAACTTACTTGCCTGCTCGGTCCAAACGGAGCAGGCAAGTCCACATTATTGCGTACGCTTGCCGGATTTCAGATGCCTCTGCGTGGTGTGGTGATGATTCACGGCCGCGAGCTGCGGCAGTACAGTCAGGCGGAACTGTCGCGGAAATTAGGTGTTGTACTCACCGACAAGCCGGACGTTACGGCGATGACCGTGCAGCAGCTGGTGGCTCTCGGACGTAGTCCTTACACCGGATTCTGGGGGCGTCTGTCGGGAGCTGACCGCCGCGCCGTAGCCAATGCCATGAGTCTCGCTCATGTCGATGCGCTTGCCGACAGGATCGTAAGCACGCTCAGCGACGGTGAACGCCAGAAGGTGATGATCGCCAAGGCGCTCGCTCAGGATACTCCCGTGATTCTTCTCGATGAGCCTACCGCCTTCCTTGACTTTCAGAGCAAGGTGGAGTCTATGGTGATATTGCGCGACCTCGCCGCCAAGGAGAACAAGACCGTGTTCATGTCGACCCACGATGTCAACATGGCCTTGCAGCTCGCCGACAGGATATGGCTCGTAGACAAGGAAAAAGGAGTGTCGACAGGCACTCCCTCACAGCTCGCCGAGACCGGTGACCTCAGGCGGTATTTTAACGGACCAGGGATTCACTTCAACGAATCCACCGGTTTGTTCGACATAGTCTGAGCAGCAGCTACCGAGTCGGCGGCCACAGTATCTGCGGCAGCCAACGGATGCGCCAGCCTGTACAATATCGAGTCGCGCAGTTCCACCATACGGAGGGTCAGGCGGCTGATGCTTTCATTGTGGCTCTCGCTGACCTGCAGATATATGTCGGCCGGATAGCGGTAGCCAATGTTGGTGATGGCTTCGGCCATGTTTTCCGACAGTCGCAGCACCGTGGCGGAATCACGCGCCAGCTTGATGCTGTCGCGGTAAGCCGCCGCCACGCGCTCGCATTCCACGGCGTAGGCGTCGGCCTGCGCCTGGCTGTCGTCGGCAGGTCGGCTCACGCATGAAACTGACGACACGCCGACTGTCAAGGCCAACGCCGCCAATGATATGATATTCCTGTTCATCTGGATTCAAGTTTTGCCTTGAGATATTGGCCGGTATAGCTCTCCGGCACTTTGACGATATCCTCGGGAGTCCCTTCGGCCACGAGTGTGCCTCCCTTGTCGCCTCCTTCCGGTCCTATGTCTATAACCCAGTCGGCCGACTTGATCACATCCATGTTGTGCTCGATGATTATGACGCTGTTTCCTTTGTCCACAAGGCGGTTGAGCGATTTCATAAGCAGCGAGATGTCGTGGAAGTGCAGACCTGTGGTCGGCTCGTCGAAGATGAAGAGAGTGGGTTTCTGTGACTCCTGCGATATGAACCATGCCAGCTTCACGCGCTGGTTCTCGCCGCCCGACAGCGTAGATGACGACTGCCCAAGCTTTATATATCCCAGACCTACATCCTGCAGTGGCTGAAGCTTGCGGAGTATCCTCCGCGCGTCGGTCGACGTGTCTTCGCCGAAAAACTCTATCGCCTGGTTTACCGTCATGTCGAGCACGTCGCTGATGTTCTTGCCGCGGTACTCCACCTCGAGGATTTCCTGCTTGAATCGTTTGCCGTTGCAAACGTCGCAAGGAACCTTTATGTCGGCCATGAACTGCATGGGGATGGTGATGGTTCCCTCGCCCTGGCATTCCTCGCAGCGGCCTCCGTCGGTATTGAACGAGAAATAGGCCGGCGTGTAACCCATCTGCTTGGCAAGCTGCTGCTCGGAGAAGAGTTTGCGTATCTCGTCGTAGGCCTTAAGGTATGTCGCCGGATTGCTGCGCGATGATGTGCCGATAGGGTTCTGGTCGACAAACTCTACGGCGAATATCCTGTTGAGGTCGCCGACAATACCCTTGTGAGAGCCGGGCACTTCGGAGGCCTCTCCCAATGCGCGGAGCACGCCGTTGTAGAGGATGTTGCGCACCAGCGTCGATTTGCCGCTGCCGCTCACTCCCGTCACCACCGTGAGCACGCCCAACGGGATGCGCACGTCGATATTCTTGAGATTGTTCTGCGAGGCTCCCTCTACGAGAAGACTCTGTTCCCATGTCCGGCGTCGTTCAGGCACGGGAATACTGCGACTCCCCTGAAGATAGTCAATGGTGTAGGAGCCGCTGGTGTTGGGTTCCGTCAGAGCCTTCATGAGGTTGCCGTGATAGATGATATTGCCGCCGAGACGTCCGGCATCGGGACCTATGTCCACAATCTCGTCGGCGGCAAGCATGATGTCCTCGTCATGCTCCACAACTATCACCGTGTTGCCGGTACGCTGAAGATTGCGCAGCACGTTGATGAGCTTGTGCGTGTCGCGCGAGTGAAGTCCTATCGATGGCTCGTCGAGAATATAAAGTGACCCCACCAGCGAGCTTCCCAACGATGAGGCGAGGTTTATGCGCTGGCTCTCGCCACCCGACAGACTGTTGGAAAGACGATCGAGGGTAAGGTAACCCAGGCCGACGTCGAGCATGAACTGCAGTCGCTGGCGTATCTCCACGAGCAGTCGCCGGCCGATGCGCTCGTCATTGTCCGACAGCTCCAGATTGTCGAAGAAAGGTTTCAGCGCCTCCACGGGCATCCTCACCAGCTCGGTGATGGACTTGCCGCCGATCTTGACGTATTCCACGTCGGGGCGCAGTCGAGAGCCATGGCATGTGGGGCATACGGTCTTGCCGCGGTAACGCGCTTTCAGCACCCTGTACTGCATCTTCTCCTGCATGGTGTCGATCCAGCGGAAGAAGCCGTCGATGCCTTCCCATATGGAATTGCCGTGCCATAGGAAGTCGCGTTGCTGCTGCGTGAGCTCGTTGTAGGGCGTATGGATGGGGAAGTTGAAGCGCGGCGCCAGATGTATGAGCCGTTTCTTCCATTCCGACATCTTGTCGCCGTTCCAGCAGCGTACGGCGTTCTGGTAGACCGACAGCGACTTGACGGGCACCACAAGGTCTTCGCTGACGCCAAGCACATTGCCAAACCCTTCGCATTCAGGACAGGCCCCGTAGGGATTGTTGAAATTGAACATCAGGTCGGAAGGTTCGCGAAACTCCATTCCGTCGGCCACGAATTGGCGCGAAAAGGAATGCTCATGGATGCCGTCGGCGCCCCATACCTTAAGAATAGCCTGGTTGTTACCCTCGTACCATGCCGTTTCCACGGAGTCGGTAAGACGTGATATCTCATCCTTGTCGTCGGAGATACTCAGCCTGTCTACCAGCAGCCGGTAGCCGCCGGTGTTGCTTGTCGGTGTACTGGCTTCTATATCGGTTATGTCGATGAACTCCCCATCCTTTTCCAGGCGGGAGTATCCTTCCTTGCGGTAAATCTCCAGCTGTTGTGCGAAGGTGCGGCCGTCGGGAATGTCAATGTCGGCGAGTATGGCCATGCGGGTCCCCTCGGGATAGGAGAGGGCTGTGCGTATAATGTCCTCGATGCCATGTTTGCGTACCTCCTTGCCTGTGACGGGCGAATAGGTATGGCCGATGCGCGCGTAGAGCATGCGCAGATAATCGTAGATTTCGGTGGATGTCCCCACGGTGCTGCGGGGATTGCGAGTGTTGACTTTCTGCTCTATTGCTATGGCCGGCGGCAAACCCTTGATATAATCGCATTCCGGCTTTGACATGCGACCGAGAAACTGGCGGGCGTACGACGAAAGACTCTCCACGTAGCGGCGTTGACCCTCGGCATACAATGTGTCGAAAGCCAGCGACGACTTCCCGCTGCCGCTGACGCCCGTCATTACTATGAAACTCCCCAACGGCAGCTCCAGATCCACATTCTTCAGATTATTGACCCGTGCTCCCTTTATGCTGATTTTCCTGTTTCCCATATAAATTGCATTACGTATTAATAACAAATTTCATACCAGTTTAATATATACATCCGTTCCCTGGCGCAAAATTTTCAACCGGGATTCAGGTTCAATTCTGTGATTCCCCATTTTTTTTTGCATGAGAAGTTGAAAATGATTAATTTTGTGTTTAATAACATTTTTCTGCAACAGTTTTGCGCCGAGGTCAGGGTTCCCCGTGTTGCAAAAGGGGCAGACACAGGGGGCCGAGGGGTATGGATGAGATGGCGTGGCAGCTCTAACGACAAGCCGCGTCTGAATTAGATAATGATATGATAACAAAAAGCACTCTTGAACGCATTATCGGTGATGACCTCGCCGAACTATGGAGCGTCCTCACTCCTGAGGAAAAACGCACCGTTACCGAAAATTTCAAGTATGAGCGTTACAAGAAGAATCAGATAATCTATGCCGAGGCGGAGATGCCTGAGAATCTATACTGTCTGCTTGAAGGTAAAGTGAAGATGTTCAAGAGCGGATATGGCGACCGCGTGCAGATTCTGCGTCTTTACAGGCCTGTGCAGTATTTCGGATACAGGGCATATTTCGCCAATGAGCCTTACGTATCGTCGGCGGCTGCTTTTGAAAATTCCGTGCTTGGAGTGATTCCCATGAAGATTGTGGAGAACATTCTCCGCCGAAACAATGACGTGGCCATGTTTTTCATCCATGAGTTGAGCCGTAATCTCGGCGGTTCTGACACGAAGATCATCAATCTCACCCAGAAACATATACGCGGGCGTCTTGCCGACGCCCTCCTTATTCTCGCCGACAATTACGGCTATGAGGACGACGACTCAACACTCAAGATTTATATGAGCCGCGAAGACCTCGCAAATCTCTCCAACATGACTACCAGTAATGCCATAAGGACGTTGTCGACTTTTGTCAACGAGAAACTGATTCTCGTGGATGGCCGCCGTATAAGGATCATCAACGAACAGCAACTCCGCAAGATCTCCAAATTCGGCTGATAAAGTATGGAGTTCGAATCCAAGAAGTTCGTGGGACGTCCCACGGAAGGGAATGAGCTGCGCGGCGATGCCGAGCTCGGAGTGTATGATTTTCTCGATGCACAGGGCGTGGATTATATAACCCTTTGTCATCCGGCAGCCGCCACTATGGAAGAGTGTGAGGCCGTGCGCAAGGCTGTGGATGCTCCCGTATTCAAGAATCTTTTCCTCACCAACCGGCAGCAGACAGACTTTTATCTGCTGATGATTCCCGCCGACAAACCTTTCAAGACCAAATATCTCAGCTTGCAGCTCGGATGTGCCCGACTATCGTTTGCCGACGCCGAACATATGGAAAAGTATCTCCGTATCAAACCCGGTGCCGTATCTCCCATGGGGCTTATCTACGACCGGGAGCAGAAGGTGAGACTCATTATCGACGAAGACCTGCGCCGGTGTGTCACGTACGCCTGCCATCCTTGCGTCAACACTTCCAGCATAGTGCTCCAATTGTCCGACCTGCTCGAAAAGATTCTTCCGGCCACAGGCCATTCCCACACCTGGGTGAACTTGATGCCCTCGTAATCAGAAAACAAGGTCAAGCCGAAATTCCGGTCAGTTCTGTGATTCCCAAATCGCGGCCGAAGGCTGAGAGGAGCAGAATTTTAAATGCACCGTAAAAAAAGATTGAGGCAAAAAAATCCCGCTGCCGGAGGCAACGGGATTTTATTACGGTTGGGTGGGATTGCTTACTTAACGAGCACCTTTGTAGCCTTGTTGCCCTGACGAACAACGTAGATACCGGCCTTGAGGTTGTTGCTGTTGACCTTCATACCCTGGAGGTTGAAGTACTCAACGGGAGCATTCTCCTCAACGGCGATGTTCTCAACCCCCGTAGTATCTGCGTCGATGTTGAAGTCGAGGGTGATAGTCCAGGGATAGGGTGAAAATCCACTCCACTGCGAACCACTTGAGTTATATCCGACAAACTGCTTTCCGGAAGCGTTGGCAAATGTAATGACAGTGCTTTTTTCCGTTGTGGTGTAAGTCAGCTTATTGGCTCCCTGGGGATTCAGATACTGGCCTTCTATGGGACATAAGATGTATGCAAATTTACCTTTCGAATCTTCGTAACGGTCAAAAACCTCGCCTGCCTTTGTAGCCATAGCCTTGGCTTCGCTGTCAACAGTAAGGACTGTCGGGATGTAGCTGCCATAGAAGCTGGCGTTCAGTGCTGTAACTGTAAGTTTTTTCCCCTCTCTGTCATAGACAGCAGATACAGGATTCTCTACAGGGATTGTGCCGGTTTGAGTATTGAATGTAATGTTGGTTTTCCCATTTGCCTTGGTGCACTCAATGTTCTTCATCATGGCATAACCGCCGGATCCTGTCGCAGCATAGAGACCGAAGTCATTCTCGCCCACAAGACCATTTTCGGTGGCAGTCATTACGTATGTCTGTGCGTTGTTGAAGTATTTGCCGGTGCTGACCTGCAATTTATAGCAAGTAATGGTCGCTCCGGCACTGGTTTTGCCTAAAACCTGCGGAAGATTGATTGTAATCTTCTGTTTTGCGGCATCGATTTTGCCATAGATGTCATATCCCTGGGCAAATCCTTCAAGCAGGACAGAATCATTGGGCATGAACTTAACCTTACTTGCCAGATTGGCCATATTCTTGCCGTCATTGGTCTCGTAGTTGGTGAACGTGCCAAATACCGCGATGTATGCGCCATCGGCTATAGTGGCTGTTGCTTCCTGAGGAGCCGCACCTACAAAACCTTCCGTTGTGACAGCTACGGGGAGATTTTCCGTAACAACGGCTTTCTCCATCGAAATGATGTTCATTTCTGCGTTCATGCTCATTGCCGCAAGGGCAAGAGCGCTTAGTGTAAAGATTTTCTTCATGTGAAATCTTTTTGGTTTATAATTATATCCTTACGGGATACACGTCTTCTTAGTGTGTGTTGAACCTTATACTACCTGCTTTTCAGCTTTACGGCATTGTATACGGCAGCAAATTTAATATTTATTTCGGTTATTGCAAAATTTTCATAAAAATTTTACCAATCTTTTTTTAGGTTTTTCACAAAACCGGCTGTCGTGAGCAAGAATTTTTATTGGTGACGCTTTAGTTTACCGTTGGGCGTGCGGGGTACAGGTTGGCGCAATATCTCTTTGGGGACTTCGTGTTTATGGAGTTCCCGGCGGCATATCTTCAGGATGTCTTCGTCAGTCTGTGTGCCGCCTTCAACAATAAGCACTATCTTGCTGCCCCATTTGGCATCCTCTTGACCTGTGACCATGATTTCAGAACCTATGAAGGGGTGCAACCGCCGTTCCACATCCTCGGGATGAACCTTCAGACCTCCCGTGATTATCACATTATCCTTGCGGCCCAATATCCTGAAACCGCCATCGGATGTCATTTCCACAATATCGTTGGTCTCGAAACTTTTCCATCCGGCGATATCAATCGCAAGGCATCCATCGTGGTCCGTCACCTTTATTCCCGGCAATGGAGTGAAGGGAACATCGTCGTAAGCCACACGGCGTATAGCCACGTGCGATGCTGTCTCGGTCATGCCGTATGTTTCCCAGCATCTCAGCGGCGATGCGGCTATCCTTTTACGCAGCGCCGACGGTATCGGCGATCCTCCTATCAATATATCTCTTATAACGGGCAAGCTGCCAATGCTGTCGAGAATATGCTCCATCTGCGACGGAACCACACAAAGGAGGTCTATCGCGCCGTCGCCGGCAAGTAGCGGCCTGTTGGATGACTTTTCCCATGTGAAGCGGCCACCGCTCTCCAAGGCGCGTATCAGCATCATCTTGCCGCCGATATATTCGGGGCTCAGACAGGAATGGAAACGCGACCCGGCATCAAGTCTGAAAAAGTGGAGCGTCCTCCGCGCACTGGCCCCGACCTGCTCCTTGGGAAGCATTATTTCCTTGGGAACTCCCGTGGAGCCGGATGTATGGCACCGCAGCCACAGGCCGGGCGACTCCCATTCCGCACGCAATTCATCCCACGTCATTCCCGCCAGTCAAGTTTGTCGACAGCCTCGCGGTCTATTCGCGATCCGGTTTCATATATCAGCCTGTCTCCGTCAAGATAGAGAGGCGAAGAGATGTTGTTGGTGAACAGGGCGCCGGTGCCGAGCCCCTGAGGCATACGGCAGCCGAGGGTGGCAACCCATTGGGCAAGGGCATTAAGACCGATGTTCGATTCAAGAGAGGAGGTTATCCACCATCCTATTCCTCGTTCACGCGCCAGGGTAATCCATTCGCCGGCGCCACTGAAACCTCCGGTAAGAGTGGGCTTGATCACTATGTAGCGGGGCTTTATGACGTCGAGCATACGCACCTTGGCGTCGGTATCGAACTTGCCGATAAGTTCCTCGTCAAGGGCTATCGGCAATGGCGATACCTCGCAGAGGAATCCCATCAGCTCGGGTTGACCCTGCCGGATGGGCTGCTCTATGCTGTGGACATCAAGGTCGGCAAGCCGCTTGAGGCGCGGCAGGGCATTATCCATGGTGAAAGCACCGTTGGCATCCACCCTGATCTCAACCTCCTCCTTGCCGTAGCGGCTGCGAACGCTCTCGATCATCTCCACCTCGCTTTTCCAGTCGATGGCTCCTATCTTGAACTTTATACAACGGAATCCTTGTGCGAGTTTCTCCTCCAGACGCGCGAGCATCTCTTCCTTGTCGCCCATCCATACAAGGCCGTTGATCTCTATTCCCTCGGTGCCGGTTATGAACGGAGAACTGTAATAAACGGCATTCCCTCCGGCGGTAAAGTCGCGGATACACTGCTCGAAGCCGAACTGCAGGGAAGGGAAGCGCGAGAGGTCGGTTTTCTTACCGAGCCTTACGTTTGCCTGCAATTCCATTAGTTTGTAGAAGAAGCGGTCGTCGGCTTCTGGCGATAGGCCGGGAAATATTGCGGCCTCGCCAAGTCCGTAGCGCGAAGGATCGCTCTCGTCGAAGAGCTTCATGTAGCAAGTCGGCTTTTCGGTGAGTATGCCTCGCGAGGTGCCTGCCGGCTCCTTGAATTTCAGTATATATGGCGCGAAAAGGAGCCTCATGTCAGGGGAATTTGGGGAATTGGTCGAAGTCGGGGTCTCTCTTCTCCAGGAAAGCATTCTTGCCTTCCTGCGCCTCATCCATGAGGTAATAGAGGAGCGTGGCGTCGCCGGCAAACTCCATGAGACCGTGCTGGCCGTCGAGTTCGGCGTTGAGGGCACGCTTGATCATCCTGATGGCGAGAGGGGAGCGCTTGAGAATCGTCTCGCACCATTCCACGGTGGTTTCTTCGAGTTTGTCGAAGGGCACCACGGCATTTACCATACCCATCTCGAGGGCTTCGGCGGCTGTATATTGCCGGCATAGGAACCAAATCTCGCGGGCCTTCTTCTGGCCTACGCAGCGGGCGAGATAGCTGGCGCCGAAACCGCCGTCGAAGCTTCCCACCTTGGGACCTGTCTGGCCGAATCGGGCATTCTCTGAGGCTATGCTGAGGTCGCAGACCACCTGCAGCACATTGCCGCCGCCGATGCTGTAGCCGTTGACCATGGCTATCACCGGTTTGGGAATGCTGCGTATGGCATGATGCAGCTCCAGCACATTGAGGCGCGGCACGCCGTCGTCGCCTATATAGCCGCCGCTCCCCTTCACGTTCTGGTCGCCACCTGAACAGAATGCCTTGTCGCCCGCTCCTGTCAGGATTATTACCCCTATGTCGCTGCGCTCCCGGCAGATGCCGAAGGCGTCAAGCATCTCCATGTTCGTCTTGGGCCGGAAAGCATTGTATACTTTGGGCCGGTTGATGGTGATCTTAGCTATCTTGCCGTAGCGCTCGAAGAGAATGTCTTCGTAGTCTTTGATGGTTTCCCAGGTGTACATGATATGATGTGATTTATGTGGCTTATGTGAGAGATGTGATTTATGCGATTTATGTGACTTATGTTTCTGATGTGATTGATGTGAAATACGGTGATTGGGATATTACGGTTATTTCTTATCTTCCACAAAATTACAAAAGGTTTCGGAATCGGGCAAGCGGATTTGTATAGACGGAGGCCGATGGACCGTTATAATGATATGGCAGACAATTATCTGGAGAAAAAGATGGAGGAGCTTCGGCGTATGTCGGGGTCTCGGGCCGGGTCGGCTGGCTCACGGGTCGGGTCGGCCGGGTCATTACAATCAGGTGCCGCCCATAGGATGCTTTCATTTCCGTATAAGGCGTTGAGGGTGCTGATATTATCGGGTGCGAGACGTAACCTGCGGCAATATGCCGAGCCTTTTCAGCGTGCCAGTTGCCGCGTGGCCATTATATGCACCGGCGCCGAAAAGGATACCGACCTCGGCAACGACCATGGTTTCAGATTCCACCATGTTCCCTCTGGCAATCCGGAAGAGGCTTTCGCCGACCTTGTCAAGGCATGGCGCGATATAGACGTTGTAATAAAACTCGATGACTTGACCGATATCGAAGATCTCTTGCTCAGGCATACTGACTCGATGCCATATCCCAACGATTGGGGCATGCCGGTGATCACAGTGGAGGAGGGTGCCGTCTACAGGTTTTTCAAGAAAACAGAGAGTCCCGTACCTGACAGGCCGGGACGTGCGGAATGCAGGGTGTTGACCTTTCTAAGTCTGAAAGGCAACGATGCCGTGCGGATGATTGAAGTATCGTCAGAAGACTGAAATACTATATATAGGATAATGCGTTGTCAGCGCATTATCTGCGACAGGAATTCGTTACGCAGGGCTGCATCCGTCTCGAAGCGGCCTGTATAGTCGAGCGTAGTGGTAACCGACTCCTGTTTTTCCACTCCCCGGGCCTTCATGCAGAGGTGCTGAGCACGGCACCATACGATGACGCCATCGTTGGGAAGAGCCTCGTCGATAAGACGCGTTATCTGTCCTGTAAGACGTTCCTGTACCTGCAGCCGGCGGGCAAAGGCATCCACCACTCTCGCGAGCTTCGATAAGCCGAGGATTTTCCCTTTGGGGAGATACCCCACGGAAACAGTGCCGAAGAAGGGGAGGATATGATGCTCGCAGGTGCTGTAGAACTCTATGTCCTTGACAATCACCATCTTGGAGCCGTCATGGTCGAATATTGCCTTACGGGCGGTGGCGAGGGGGTCGGCATGATAACCGGCGGTAATGTCGAGAAGGGCTTTGGCGGCTCTCACGGGGGTCTTGAGAAGTCCCTCGCGCGAGGGATCCTCGCCCAATAATTTCAATATCTCCTCTAGGTGGCCGGCTATCGCCTCCACCTTGGCGGAATCATGTTTTGCAGGTGTTGCCAAAGTTATTGAATTTTTAGGAATGCGCTCCTGATATCAGTACAGTTATCTGGCTATGATGATAATCTGCGATTTTACTATACGCATCTCTGTGCGTAGTGAGGGGAATGCGCTCTTCAGCTCGGCGAGAGCTGCGGAGGCTTCGGCCTGAGTGCGGAAATTGCCTATGCGCGTGTACCAGTTGGGAGCGCTCGAATAAGAGTATACCTGTCCGCGGTATTTGGGGAACTTGGCGACAATGGCGTTGCCACGCGCCCTGGCTCTTGCCTCGAGAGTGCGCTGGTTGCTGCCGTCGGAGAATACCTGGATACGGAAGCCGTCAAGCTTGTTGATACCCGGCTTTAGCGAGGGCTGCGTCTGCACGCGCTTTCTTTCGGCACCGTTGTCAAGGAAAATCTGGCGCAGAATATCCTGGGGGATATCGATGGTGATATGGCCGTCGGAGGCTTCGGTGATGCGGGTGACCACGTCGTCGCCGGCGGATTGGGCGGCAGCCGGAAGCCACATGCTTCCGGCCACTGCCAATACTGTCAATATCCGTACGGGTAATCTCATCAATCAAAAGCTTCGATGATACCCATGAACGAGTCGGCCTTGAGGGCAGCGCCGCCAATAAGACCGCCGTCGACATCGGGCTTGGAGAAAAGCTCCTTGGCGTTGCCGGGCTTGCAGCTGCCGCCATAGAGGATGCTGGTGTTGTCGGCCACTTCCTTGCCATATTTTGCGGCGATGCATGCGCGGATGTTGGCGTGCATGTCCTCAGCCTGCTCGGCGGTGGCTGTCTTGCCCGTACCGATGGCCCATACAGGCTCGTAAGCGATGACGATCTTGCCGAAGTCCTCGGCGCTCAGCGAGAAGAGTGCCTCAACCTGTGCGTTGACAACCTCGTTGAAAGTGCCGTTCTCACGCTGCTCGAGCACCTCGCCAACGCAGAATATAGGAGTAAGGCCGTTGGCAAGTGCCAGCTGTGTCTTGGCAAGAAGCTGCTCGTTGTTCTCGCCGAAGTACTGGCGACGCTCGCTGTGACCCAGAATCACATGGGTGGCTCCCGTGGATTTTACCATTGTGGCGCTGACTTCGCCTGTGTAGGCGCCCTTGTCGTGCTCAGAGCAGTTCTCCGCTCCAAGCTTTACAAGCTCCTTGTCGAGAACGGCGTTCACGCTGGTAAGATGGGTAAACGGTACGCAAACAATAACCTCACAGTTGGCCTTCTTATCCTTCAAACAGGAATTGATTGAATTGGCGAGCTCTACACCCTCATCAAGAGTGGTGTTCATTTTCCAGTTGCCCGCTACGATATTCTTTCTCATTATCTTAGTGTATGTTTGGGTTCTGTTTGAATTGCAAAATTAGCAATAATATTCTACTTTAGCAAATGCACTATGGACACCATATTTTATGCGTGCCAAAGCGTAAAGAGAAACGGAGTGCACTCCCTGTCGGGGGCGCACTCCGCCGGTATGCTTGATTATGATTCTGTTATTGTCATTCGGTGGCGAGGTTCACGGCATAGGTGTATTTCTTGCCCGTGGGGTATACGCCGTAAAGGATCAATGCCTTGTAGTCGTCGGAGTTCTTCATCACATTGTTGTAGATCTGCTCGATATCTTCGGAGCTGTTTACGGGCATGTCGTTGACAGCGGTGATGATGAAACCTTCCTTGACACCGGCGTCGCGGATAGCGCCGGCCTTGAGGCCCTTGACCTGGACGCCGTTTGAAATGCCGAGGCGCTGGCGTGTTTCGGCGGTCAGCTTCATGAAGGCACAGCCCAGCTCGCTGAAGTCTCCTTTCTTGGTGATGGCCGTGGAGCCCGTCATGTTGCGGAGGGTGCCACTGCGCTCTATCTTCTTGTTGTCGCGGTAGTAGGTCACGGTTACCTTGTCGCCGGGACGGAACTTGTTGAGCTGTTCCACAAGCTGAGCATGGTTGGCAACGTTCACGCCGTTGATGGCTGTGATCACGTCGTCTTCCTGAAGACCTAATTCCTTGGCGGTGCTCATGTCGTTGACACCGGCGATGAGCAGACCCGACTTGACGGCCGTAATTCCCTTTTCCTTGGCAATCTTCGAATCAAGTTCGATTATCGTAGCGCCGAGGACAGCACGCTGCACGGTGCCATACTGGCGAATGTCGGCCATCACCTTCTTGACGATGGAGGTGGGGATGGCGAAGGAGAATCCGGCGTAAGAACCGGTATTGCTGTATATTGCGGAGTTGATGCCGATAAGCTCTCCTTTGAGGTTGACGAGAGCGCCGCCGGAGTTGCCTGGGTTGAGGGCGGCATCCGTCTGTATGAAGCTTTCGATGCTGAGGTTCCCCTTATGGTTCTGTCCGAGGCTGCGGGCCTTGGCGCTGACGATGCCGGCGGTGACCGTGGAGTTGAACCCGAAGGGATTACCTACGGCCAGCACCCATTCGCCGATCTTGACCGACTCCGAATCGCCGAAAACGATAGGAGAGAGCCCCTTGGCGTCAACCTTAATAAGAGCCAGGTCGGAAGCCTCGTCGGTACCTATGATGGTGGCGTCATAGCTGGTATTGTCGTTAAGGAGCACTTCCAGCTTGTCGGCGCCGTCCACGACATGATTGTTGGTGACGATATATCCGTCTTCGCTGATAATCACACCGGAGCCAAGACCGCTCTGCACGGGTTCGTTCTTGCGGTTCTGCTGGCGCGGCTGTTGCTGCCGACGCTGCTGCTCCCCGGCTCCCGGTCCGAAGAAGAAGTCGAACATCCCGAAGGGGTCGTAGCCTCCCTGACCATAGGGATTCTGCTTCTGGGTAGTGTACGATTTAATGCATACCACGGCATTGACAGTCTTCTCGGCGGCCTGCGTGAAGTCGGTCTCAAAGGCGGGGGTCGACGCCGTACGTATGAAATTCCCTTCCTGGGCACTCGCGCCGGCTGCTATCAGCAGACTCAGCGACATCAAAATCGTTCTTGTCTTATTCATATAGTCTGATTATGATTCTTTCTCTTAGATATAGCCTCCGGCTCTTGGTTTATTACCTCTGTGTCTGCAAAGTAAAAGGAAAAAAGTGGAATATATTACTTCGCTTAACATTAATTGTTAAATTTAACTAAGTTTTAGAGTGTGTTTTCTTTTTACAGACATTGTTCTCCGCCGTTATCAGAAGCTATGCGCGTCACTTTGGTTTCGATGCGTCGTGCTATGTCGGCATTCGATTTTATGTATAGATAGAGTTCCACCACGGGGTTCAGCGGATTGCCGTCGGTGGCCTGTGCTGGTCCGGTCCATGCCTCTATCTTTTGCGCTATTTCCTGTTTGGCTTGTGCGCATGCCACGGTATCCTTGCATCCTATGATTCTGTCGGGATGCAACAGTATTGAATCCTGCGGATTAAGAAGCTGTGTGTTGGCCACGAACGAGAAGGAGTCTTCCAGCAGAGCGGGCCATATGCTGAGGTCTATACGGTTCTGTATGGTATCGAGGAGTATTGTTGTCTCGCGTGCCGATCTGAGGAGCATATCCACGGCATCGTTGCCGGAAGTGTCGAACGGGAGTCCTCCGGGGAGATACATGTCGCGCATGTCACGGAATGAAAAGTCGGGATTGTACGACACGTCGCCTGCCGAGCGTCGGTCGCGGGGTGTGGTCACGGCATAGCAGTAGGCGAGGAAACGGTTGAGGCGGTGAAGCAGCATGGGTATGTTTTTGAGCAGCTTGTCGCGTTCGAGATCCTCATGCTTCTGGCGTTCCCTGTCCATGGCTGAAGCGACGTCGATTGCCGAGCGCATGGCTCCCACGGCGTTAAGGAAGAAACCGAATATGGAGAGTCCGAACACCACCTCTACGGCTGTAACCACCTGGGCCCAGCCATGCGCCGGGGTATAGTCGCCGAATCCCAGTGTGGTGATGGTGACGATACTGTAATAGAGCCACGACCAGTAGCTCGTGCCCCCGCCATCAGGTATCCGCCAGCTGTCGAGCGGTATAAGATAATAGAAAAGCGCGAACAACGGCATAGCCGTAAGATACATGCATATCCATATGATTGGCCGTATGTTGGAAACATAGTTGAAGAAACGCTTCAACGCATCTGGGCAGTGGGTGAGCTCATACGTAAGCTCATATTCAATTTTGCGGTATTCTTTTCCCATGATATAGATGTCTTTTTAAGGATAAACATTTTTTGGAATAAAAAGTCGGAGCGGGAAGGGCGGGAGTGTTGGATATTGACAATAAAAGTTATAATTTTGTAAATTGAAGAAAAATCAATTCATTAGACAACGATGACAAAACGTCTACAAATCGTGGTGATAGCGGTACTTGGTCTCGTGATGGTGTCATGCCATACGGGTAGAAAGGCCACGCCAACGGAGAAGGTCACCGTCGACAATACGATTCATGTCGGCCACGGCACCGGGAAGCAACGCAAGATCATAGACGAGGCTCTCACCTGGGTGGGAACGCCCTACAAGTATGCCGGAGTGGAAAAGGGAAAGGGAGTGGACTGTTCGGGCATGGTGATGCAGGTATATCTGGATGTCACTGGCCGCAAGCTGCCGCGCAACTCTGCGAAACAGGCCGAGTTCTGCGACTCCCTGTCGGCCGAAGAGGTGGCCATGGGCGACCTCGTGTTTTTCGCCACAGGCAAGGATCCCTTGAAAGTGTCGCATGTGGGTATTGTCATGGACAACGACAGCTTCATTCATGCATCAAGCTCAAAGGGGGTAGTGGTAAGCAAATTCAACAATCCTTATTATCAGCAGAAGTTCAGGATGTTCGGCAGGATACCTGAACCCGTCAATGATCTGGCCACACATGAAAAGTAAGATATTCTCGCCATTGATAGCCGGTATACTGATAGGTATAGCCGGCACGCTGTATCTGAAGACCGGAGGCGTAGTGGGGGCGGTGATGTTCGCCTTCGGACTGTTGGGAGTGGTATGCTGGAAGATTGACCTCTTCACCGGCAAAAGCGGCTTCTGGAGCGGAAGAATGATACTCAGGCTGATACCTGTGCTTCTTCTGAACATCGCCGGGGTGGCCATGGTGACGCTTGTCACCCTCACTCCCGAGATGGCGGAGGCCGCCGGAGAGATAACTGCCAAACGTATGATAACCCCGGTATGGAAACTTTTCCTCCTCTCGGGATTCTGCGGTTTCATCATGACCACAGCGGTACAGTTCGGGCGGCAAGGCAACTGGTGGCCGCTTCTCTTCGGGGTACCGGCCTTCATACTCTGCGGCTTTCCCCACTGTGTGGCCGACATTGCCTACTGGACGGCAGGAATAGTAAACGGGATGGGCATCGCGGACATATTGCCCATATACCTGGTGACGGTGGCGGGCAACTACGCCGGCTGCAATCTCCCCCGCCTCATCCCCGGTTTCCTCCCTGACCCGGCATCCGAAACGAGGAAAGCGGCATCAACCGCAAATTCATAGAGCGCGTTAAGGAACAGAGCCTAAAGTTTGCCGAGCATTGAACGTAGACGAAGGGAGATGACACCGAACACTGCCTCGCCGAAGATAGAGGAATTCATCTTGCTGGTACCGAGTCGGCGGTTGACGAAGATTATGGGTATCTCCACAATCTTGAAATTACGCTTGTGTACCTTGAATTTCATCTCAATCTGGAACGCATATCCCTTGAAGCGGATTTTGTCGAGGTTCAGACTCTGCAGCACCTTTCGGGTGTAGCATACGAAGCCGGCCGTGGAGTCACGGAGTTTCATGCCTGTCACCACCCTGACATACATGGAAGCGAAGTAGGACATAAGCACGCGTCCCATGGGCCAGTTGACCACATTGACACCTGACACGTATCTGGAACCGATCGACATATCGGCGCCTTCATCCTTGCAGGCATGATATAGACGGGGGAGGTCGTCGGGGTTATGGCTGAAATCGGCGTCCATCTCTATCACATACTCATACCCTTTGGCAAGAGCCCATCTGAAGCCGTGGATATATGCGGTGCCGAGTCCCAGCTTCCCTTTGCGCGTCTCCATATGAACACGCCCGGGGTACTCTTCCATCTTGGCGCGTACAGCATCCTGCGTGCCGTCGGGAGAGGCATCATCGATTACCAACACCTCAAAGCCGTCGGCCAACTTCATGACCGCGTCGATGATATTAGAGATATTCTCTATCTCATTATATGTGGGGATGATGACCAATACATCACTCATAGCTACTCTTTTTTTATTCCGACAGGCAAACGCTGCCCATGTGTTTCACTGCAAAATTAGGTAAAATCAATTTATTATAAAAGAGTCAGCTCTTATTTTTATGCGTCATCAGGTGTTGTAGAGGTTGCTGTAAGGTATTTGCGCACCATCATGGCCGGGTGATAAGATAGTTTGCTCTTTCGCAAGGCTTCGTTGCCGGCATCATCCTCACGGTTTACGTAGCGCAATCCCTCGAACCGCGATATGGCCAGATTGACAAGTCCAGACGCTAATGCCTGATATACTCCGGGATACTCCATGTCGCCCTTCTCCACATGGGCGAAAAACATTTCCCCGACAGCCTCGCCATATGTGAAGCCTATCACCTTCCCATGATGCCGTATCACAATGCCTGCCATACCGTGTTCGCCCAGATAGGGTAGAAGATCGGTACAATGCCTGTTTTCAAACAGAAACAGCGGGCTGGTGGCATGCAGCGCATCCAATGTGCGTGTAAAAGCCACTATGTCGTCAATGTCAGCGGCCGTAATCTCCGATATCTCCGCATCAGGGTAATGATGGTGGAAATAGTTGAGATGATTGCGCTTCTTCGCCATCTTCTTACCCTCAAAGCCAATGAACTGCTCTATATTGTAGACATAATCATCCCATTCAGGCTTATGTACGGCTTCGTCGGCAACCTCCGGTGCATCATCTGCACCGTCAACAGGCACATCAATCATCTTCACCACACATCCGTTGGCCTCCGGCAAAATGTCGAGTATGCTGTTCTTTGTCTCACACCCGGAAGCTCCGTTCACCGGCGGATAATACAGCGTGACGCCGCTGGCCGGATCCTTGCCGACGATCATGATGTCTTCGCCGTACGAGACTATGCGGTAATCGAAATAGTCTTTCCACAGCAGCACGCCTCCCAGCGAATAGTCGCAGCTGAACGACCTGTATCTTTCGAAATGTTTACGCAGAAGAGGGATGTCGGAGAAATCCGCTTTCCGGCTTGTAACGGTGACAGAGGGCGCCCCCACATCCACTTTTTCAGCAAGGATAAAAATGGGGCTGCCGTTATTCAGCGAGCCGGCGAGCAGGGTTGTGCCGTCGCCCTCCATGAGCCGATACTTGCTTCTAATCTTCGCCGCATTCAAGGGATGGCCGTGCGACACCACATGAAGGGGCTCTTTCTTCATCTTTTCGAGTTCGCCACCGCTCACCTGGCGTATCAGCCGGTAGGCATGGCCTGGAAAACCGGCGACCGGAGTATCTGATATGAAGATTCCCGTATTCTTTTTCAGACATTTCAATCCCGGATATCTGCCGCATAACAGTGCGTCGGCATTGAGTTTGCGCATCCCGGCACCAAGCTCGTATACGTATGCGGCCCTCTTCAGGTCGTTTTTGTCGGCGAAGATTATCTCCGTCATGTCAAGGTCATGAAACCGACATTCAAATTCGTAATTGCAGAGGATATTGCCGGAAGATATTGAACCGGCATCATTATTCCCTATGTCAATCACCGATATGGCAGGATTGTCGGGGAGTGAGGCATCTGGCTTCATATGTACGAGTACCTCCTTGCATTCACCTTTGAACGATACGATATTTATTTGTTCAATGGACTGCAGGTCTCTCATCGTCTGGGATATGTCGAGGAGCGGGGAACCCTTCACGAAGAGGTTGCGGCACTTATGGAGCAACAAGGGAAGATTTGCGGGCACGTCGGGCAATGAATCCTGCAGTCGGAATACTCTGTTGTTTAGAGAGTCGCGGCGTGCCGGGTCGATGAATATGGCGTCAAAATGCCTGTCGCAGGCTTTGAGCCATTCAATACTGTCGGCATTCACAACGTCTATATTCCGGATATCGAGAGCGGCACAGTTATGACGCAGGCAGTCGGCACGGTGCGTGTCAAGTTCGAAAGCCATTACCTGATGCCCGTTGGCCGCCATAACAATCGAATCTATACCGAGGCCGGCTGTAAGGTCGGCTATTTCGGGGAAATCGGCGACAATGCGGGCATGAAACCTTGCGACATACTGGTTGGTGGCCTGTTCGGCAGCCGCAACGGAGGGGTAAATGAAGGAGTCGTGACTGTTGAACCATGGCAACTTGGCCGATGTCTTCTGACGGGCCGAGATCTGCGTGATTGCCTCGTCGAGTGAAAAGGGGAGAGGTGCGTCATGATAACGAAGCGCCAGCACGGCGGCATCCTCGCCGATATGCTTGCCGATAAATTCTTTTAACCCTGTATCCATATATCAGACTGCGGTTACTTGCATCTTTCATAACGAATCGAGGCCGGCGTTTTGCATAACGTCGACCTCGATCTGACATTTAAAACATTCTTTTCCGCTATGTCGATACTCTCCCGAACGGGAGAATCGAAGCGGTGATGTGTCAACGATAGTCTTTAAGCTGTTCGCGGAGTCTTTTTCTTGCGAAGAAGATACGGCTTTTGACGGTGCCGAGCGGAAGATTCATCTTCTCGGCGATTTCGTTATATTTGTAACCGGCCACGAATAGATTGAACGGTATGCGGTATTCGTCGCTGAAGGAGTTCAGAGCCACAGATATCTCCTTGACGGCATAAGAACCTTCGGGTGTGTTGAGACCCGAGTCCTGCGATATGTTGAGATGGAAGAGGTCGGCGGTCTGATCAACAACCGTAGCCTTGCGTACCGACTGACGGTAATTGTTGATGAAGATGTTGCGCATAATCGTGAATATCCATCCCTTGAAATTCACGTTGTCGACGTACTTGTCCTCATTGTCAAGCGCCTTAAGGGTGGTGTCCTGCAGTAAATCCTGCGCCTGCTCCTTATTGGTGGTAAGCTGATATGCGAAGTTTAGCAGATTTCCCTGAAGTCCTAACAGGCGATCCTGAAATGTCTCGGTCTTTTTCATAACTTGTTGTTTTAAATGTTCGTATATAAAACACGGGAAGAGGGTGGAAAGTTCCGAAAAACTGCACTTTTTTTTGTCACTTTTTTTGGCGTCTCATTCTACCGCGTTGATAATCAGCACTATTATAGCGTTCTTAATAGTGGAAAAGAAGCGATGATAGCGTCGTTGTGAGGAATTTTTATTAATTTTGTAAAAAAATAGAAAGCATACAATGAGATTTGACGAGATACTGACCAACGACGAGGTGCTCGACGGGCTATGGGACATGCATTTTGACGAATGCACACCCATACAGGAACATACGATACCGCCGGTGCTGGAAGGTCACGACATACTGGCTTGTGCGCAGACAGGCACGGGCAAGACGGCGGCCTATCTGCTGCCGGTAATCAACGAGCTTGCCGAGGGGGGCTTTCCCGAGAATGCCGTTAACTGTGTGGTGATGGCACCCACGCGCGAACTTGCACAGCAGATAGACCGTCAGCTGCAGGGCTTCGCTTATTTCATGCCTGTAAGCAGCATCGCCGTATATGGCGGCACCGACGGCCATACCTACGAGCAGCAACGAAAGTCGCTAAAGATGGGTGCCGATGTGGTGATAGCAACCCCGGGACGACTTCTCGCTCATCTCAGCATGGGATACGTGGACCTCTCAAAAGTTTCATTCTTCATCCTCGACGAAGCCGACAGAATGCTCGACATGGGATTCTATGAAGACATAATGCAGATTTTCTCTCATCTGCCCAAGGAGGTGCAGGTAATGATGTTCTCCGCCACCATGCCTCCGAAAATCCAGCAGATGGCCCGTAAGATTCTCAAGAACCCCGTGGAAATAAAGCTGGCCGTTTCCAAGCCTGCCGACAAGATAAAACAGTCGGCATATATATGCTACGAAACCCAGAAAACGGGCATACTGAAGAAGCTTTTCAAGGATGAGCCGCCGAAAAGGGTCATAGTCTTTTCAGGCTCCAAACTGAAGGTGAAACAGCTCGCCAGAGAGTTCCGCAAGCTTCCTTTCAAGGTGTCGGAGATGCATTCCGACCTTGACCAGCAGCAGCGCGACAATGTGATGCTCGACTTCAAGGCGGGGAAAACACAGGTGATCATAGCTACGGATATCCTGTCGCGCGGCATTGACATCGACGATATAGAGATGGTTGTCAACTATGATGTGCCGCATGACCCGGAGGATTATATCCACCGCATAGGGCGTACGGCACGTGCCGACAGGGATGGCCGCGCGGTGACATTCATCTCGCCTGAGGAAAACTTCCGGTTGCGTCGCATAGAACGGCTTCTCGAAAAGGAAGTGCCGCGTGAGCCTGTACCCGCGGAACTTGGTGAGGCTCCCAAAGAAAACGCCAACAAGGAGACCGGCGGCAAGGGAAGGAGACGCAACCCTGCCGCCAGAAACCGTAACCGCAAAAGGAACAGTCAGACGCCCCGCTCGTCGAGCAAGGCAAAGTCAAGAACTTCGGAAGCGAAGTCCACGAAGTGAAATTCCAGTCCTTCAAGATATTGCCGGGGAATCTCGGCAATATCCTTTTCATTCTGACGGCTCAGCATCACATCTGTAATCCCGGCTCTTTTGGCGGCCAGGATTTTTTCTTTGATACCACCCACCGGCAATACGCGGCCTCGCAGAGTGAGTTCGCCGGTCATGGCAAGCTTGGCGCGCACTTTGCGGTTGGTAAATGCTGAAGCCATGGATGTGAGCATGGTGATACCGGCCGACGGCCCATCCTTGGGAATGGCTCCCTCGGGTACGTGTACGTGCAGCGATTTGCCTTCGAACGAATTGTAGTCGAGCCCTAACGCCTCTGCATGCGCCTTGATGTACTGCTGGGCCAGCGTGGCCGACTCCTTCATGACGTTGCCGAGGTTGCCGGTGAGCGTCAGCTTTGAATCCTTGCTCTGCGACACCGACGACTCTATAAACAGTATCTCGCCTCCCGACTGCGTCCAGGCAAGTCCCGTCACTACTCCCGTCACATCATTGTTCTCATACTTGTCGGGGTAATTTGACTGCGCACCCAACAGAGAGCGTACCTCCTCTTTGCCTATATGTGTCGGGAAAGGCTTGTTGCCTACTTTTCCGCGGGCAAGCTTGCGGAGAATCTCGGCAATACGTTTCTCCAGGCGTCTCACGCCGCTCTCGCGGGTGTAGAAGCTGATGATTTCCTGCAGAGCCTCGTCGGAGAACTCTATCTCGCCGGCGGCGAAGCCATGACGTTCCAGATTCCTCGGTATGAGATGACGCTGCGCTATCTGGATTTTCTCATCATCCACATATCCGCCAATGTCGATCACCTCCATACGGTCGAGGAGCGGCCCCGTAATGTTGTCGAGACTGTTGGCGGTGGCCATGAACATGATTTTCGAGAGGTCGTAGTCATGGTCGATGTAATTGTCGTGGAATCGGGAGTTCTGTTCCGGGTCGAGCACTTCGAGGAGGGCTGTCTGCGGGTCACCCTTGTAGTCGGCGCCTAACTTGTCGATTTCGTCGAGCACCATCACGGGGTCGGAAGTGCCACATTTCTCCAGAGCCTGGATGATACGTCCCGGCATGGCGCCGAGATACGTGCGTCGGTGACCGCGAATCTCGGCTTCGTCATGGACGCCGCCAAGCGCCACTCTGACATACTTGCGGCCCATGGCCTCGGCAACCGATTTGCCTAATGATGTCTTGCCGACACCGGGAGGCCCTACCAGACATAGTATCGGTGCCTTGGTGTCGCGACGCAGCTTCATTACAGCCACCTGCTCAACTATGCGGTCCTTGACCTTCTCCAGTGCATAATGGTCGCGGTCGAGTATGCGCTCCACTTCCGACAGCTCGAAGTCGCTGTTGTCGCAGTGTTCCCAGGGAAGATTCAGAAATGTCTCGAGATATGAGAACTGCACGGCATAGTCCGGAGTGTTGGGAGCAAAGCGATGTAGCTTGTGCATCTCCTTGTTGAATGCATTCATGGTCTCTTCCGACCATTCTTTCTGGCCGGCACGGAGGTAGAGCTCCTCTTCCTCCGCATCATCCGCCGAGGCATTAAGCTCCTGCTGGATGGTCCGCATCTGGGCTCGGAGGTACTCTGCTTTCTGCTTCTCGCCGAGATGCTGAAGAGTCCTGCGGTTCATTTCCTCGCGGAGCTCAAGCTTTTCGTAATGAACCGACAGCTCCCTTATGAATTTTTCCCTGCGTCGGGAAAGATTGGCCTCCAGAACAATAGGATGTTTCTCCTCGGCGGTGAGGGGAGAATTGGCAATCATGTACGACAGTTTCTCCTCTGAGTCGTCGGTAAATGCCGCCAGCGTCTCTAATAGCGACTTTCTTGAATCCTCCATGAGGAATCTCGAGAGATCGCGGTATAGAGAGTCGAGGATGCTTTTCTTTTCAGACTCTTCTGCCGACATGTCGATTGGTACGACGGGGATGGTGGCTATGGAACCTGCCACAATATCGCCCATCCAGCTTGCGGCGTATACTTGTGCCAGCGAGCCGGTGCGCATTATCGCATATGTCGGGGGCTCCACATTGTCATCGGTTTTTTCACCGGCTGACACATTGATAACCTCGGCCAGCACACCTTTTGCCCCTTTGAAGCGGGATGCGATGATTTCGTTGTCGCCATCAGGGGCGAACTCCGGTTCGGGTACGCACAGTACTTTGGTTCCCGTGCGGAAGGCCATCGTCACGACATCCTGCTGATAATCGCTCAGCACCTCCATTCTTACATGAAGATAGGGGGGATAAGCCTCGTCAATCAAGGGGAGTATAAGCACCCCGGTGGCTTTTATCGGTTGTTCCTCATCCTTCGACGTGCCGTACAGCAGGTGGGCGGATGTGTTGAAATCCTTGTCAAGCAGCAAATCTGATTTTTTACTCATTACGTTGTATACTCTTCGCGAATTGCAAAATTAACAAAAATCGGCGATACATGAAAATGCGGCGTGTTGACGTTAGTTAAATATGGCTGAGAGAGGGATATTCAGATTCAAGGCGTTCGCATGCCGGCATTACGGGAGTTCAATGCGAATCGGGGTGGATGCGGTACTGTTGGGGTCGTGGGTCGACAGCAGAGGAAGCCATATACTGGATGTTGGCACGGGGTGCGGCGTAATAGCCTTGATGCTGGCCCAGCGCAATCCTGAGGCACATATAACGGCAGTCGATATTCACAGGCCTTCGGTGGACGAGGCGGCCCGCAATTTTGCCGACTCGCCTTGGCACGACCGTCTTGAGGCCAGAGAGGAGGACTTCTCCATGATGCAGCCCGATTGCGGATATGACCTGATAATATCGAATCCGCCATATTTCAACGCGGGGATACGCAGTCCGCACACAGTGCGCGAGTCGGCGCGGCATGACGGCTCATTGTCGCCGCTGTCGCTTATCTCAAAGGGTTGCGGTATGCTTTCTCCCGGTGGAAGGATAGCAATGGTGGTCCCTTATGACAGGGCTCAGGAGATAATATGCGCAGCCTCCGAGTGCGGGATGTCGCTGATAAGGCGTACAGATGTGAAAGGGAATCCCTCGGCACGGTTCAAGCGCTCGCTCCTCGAGTTTGGAAACGAAGTGGGCCATACACCTATGACTGACTCGCTTGTCCTTGAAGAGTCGCCCGGAGTACCTACCGACGAACACAGAACTTTGTGCAGGGATTTCTATCTTTATTATTGATTACTGAATCATCAAGCCGTCACATCTCGAGGTCGGCATCGCGCCATGCCGGGAATTTGGCACGGAAATCGTCAAGCTTCTGACGGCACAGTCGGGCATAGATGAGATTGGAGTTCTCCACAGGCACAGACACATTTTTCCCCTTGAAGTCTATCACCGCCGACGAACCGTCGTAAACGAAACCCTTGTTGTCGGTGCCCATACAGTTTACGGCACATATATAACTGAGGTTTTCGATAGCTCTTGCAGGAAGGAGTTTGTTCCAAGCGTCCACACGTACGAGAGGCCAGTTGGCCACCACGATAAGAGCGTCGTATTCGTTAAGACGGTTGCGGCACCATATGGGGAATCTTATGTCGTAGCAAATGACCATGGCTATATTCCAACCGCGGAATCTCACACCCATGCGCGAATAGCCACGGGAGAAGATCTTGTCTTCACCGGCCATGGTGAATAGGTGACGCTTGTCTTCAAAGTATTCGTCGCCCGACGGCTCTATGAAAAAAGCCCTGTTATAGAGACTGCCGCCGGTGTCGGCAATGAAGCTGCCGGCAATCGCCGTATGGTGCCGTGCGGCCAGCTCTTTGATTTTGTCGATGGTGGCCCCCGTATTCCTTTCGGCCAGTACCCTTACCGCCTCCTTGTCCTTGCCTACGGGAAAGCCCGTGGAGAAAGTCTCCGGAAGAATCACGAGGTCGGTATCGGGATGTACCTGATCCATTATCTTTTCCAGACGCTGTATGTTGGACTGCTTGTCGTCCCAGTCGATCTGCATGGGCACGAGGCATACGTTGAGGTCTTTGTTCATGGCTTTAGAGCGCGTTATACGGTGAATTTCTCGGGGTATTTTGCAGCGTCGCGGTATGGGGCATAATAGTTCTTGACATATGCCATATCCTTGTCGATATCTCCCGAGGGGATAAAAGAGTCCCTGATGATTACGGTTTTGGACTTATAGTCGATGACACCGAGCTGCACAGGCACCTTTGCGCCATAGGCTATGAAGAGGAAACCTCTGCGCCAGGAGGGCTGACGGCTGCGCGTACCTTCGGGGGTAACGGCAAGATTCATGTAGTCGTGACTGCCGAAAGCCTCGATGATGCTTTTGGTAAGCTCTCCCTTCGAACCCCGCGACGGCACGGGTATACCTCCCAAGGCACGCATCAGATATTTCATGGGCCAGAAAAACCAGAACTCCTTCATGAGGAAATTGGCTTTGTAGCCCAGCGACCTGTAGGCGCACAGCCCTATGGGAAAATCCCAATTGGAGGTATGGGGAGCCACACAAATGATACACTTGGAGAGATGGGGCACCGATATGTCGACGCGCCATCCCGCCAAGTGCAGAAGTTTGCCCCACAGATTCATGTCAGGCGTTGGCTATCTGTTTGTTGCGCTCTTTGACATCGGCAGGAAGTGCCTCGTTGAAGAGCTTGAGAGCCTGGTTGATCTCCTCGTTGAATTCCGTCTCGATTTTCGAGAAGAGTGCCACGAAGAATTCCTTTTTGGCTTTTGTATAATCCTCCTTGGTCTCGAAACCTTTCATGCCGCGGTCGAAGTATACGTTGGCGTTGCTCTTGGCTTTGCCTACGGCACCGAGGGTGAGTTCCATGGCCTGCGCTATTTTGTCGCGGTCGGCTCCCTTTACATTGTAGTACGATGATATCATCTCATCGATAACGTTTGACCCTAGATAGTCAACGAATTTTTTGAATTCTCTTTTGTTTGCCATAATTTTGGGATAGACTCTGTGCTGACATGCAGCTGGTTGAGGAGGCGTGGAGAGATGCCTCTTTATTATATAACGTCGGGATAGGTCAAATTATCGTAATCCCGCTTACTTTTCCTTGAAAGGCAGGGCGTTTCGTGTCAGTCCATTCGTTCCTTGCGTGATGCGTCGAGCCGCAGGAGGATGAAAAGCAGAATGGTGAATCCCCAAAGTGACGAGCCGCCATAGCTGAAGAAGGGGAGAGGGATGCCTATCACCGGGCACAATCCTATCACCATCCCGACATTTATGCACAGATGAAATATCAGAATCGACACCACACAATAAGCGTATACGCGTTCGAATGGCGTGCGTTGTCGCTCGGCGATATGGATAAGCCTCAGAATCAGAGCCAGATATATTATGAGCACCGCCGAGGCTCCGATAAAGCCCTCCTCCTCGCCGATGGTGCAGAAGATGAAGTCGGTATGCTGTTCAGGGACGTATTTCAGTTTTGTCTGGGTGCCGTTGAGGAATCCTTTTCCGGTTACGCCGCCCGAGCCTATGGCTATCTTCGACTGATTGACGTTATACCCGGCGCCCTGCAGATTCTCCTCGATGCCCAGAGCCACCTTGATACGCTGCTGCTGGTGCGGCTGCAGGATGCTGTTGTAGGCATAGTTGACAGAGAAGAGGAAGAGAACTGACACCAGGCAGAATCCTATGGTGACCACGAAACGGCCTATGCGGTGACGGAACATGGCTATGGCCGTATAAATCAGTCCTGCGGCGATGATGCATAAAAAGTAGGCGAGACCGTTCACGGGCACTCCGCACAACGCCAGCACCGTGACAACAACTCCGCTGCCGACATATCCGTATATCACGTTACGCGCTATGAATATGTCCTTGCAATAGAACAGAAGCATCGCCACATATATGAGCATGATAAGGATAAACACGGTGAACTCGCCCATGGGGAGGCCTATGATCATCGGCTCCGTGAGCTTAACCGCCACCACGAAGAAGCTTATGGCGCAAAGTATGGAGAAGAGCACGAGCCAGCTCATGCCTTCGCGGTAGAGCACGAAGATAAGCGATATATATACCAGCGAGCTGCCCGTTTCGTTCTGGAGAAGAATCAGTATTATCGGGAGGAATATAATGATGAGTGCCCTGAAATAATTGGAAATCTTGGCATTCAGGGAGAAATTGTAGGAGTCGAAGAGTTTTGCGAGGGCGAGAGCGGTGGCGAATTTACCGAACTCCGCGGGCTGCAGACTCACCGGACCCATCACTATCCATGAATGGGAGCCCTTGACATCGGGGGCTATGAAGATGGTTATCAGCAGCAGCAGGAGCACCGCGACATATATGGGGAAGGCATAGGTCTTGTATATGCGGTAGTCGATGAGGAGTATCACGCTGCCGAGTATGAGCGACAAGCCTGCCCATAGAATCTGCTTTCCGGCAAACTCGTCGAAGTCGAAAAAGGATGCGTTGTCGAAGTCATAGCTCGCGGCATATATGCTGACAACGCCGGCACTCACCAGCAATATGTAGATGATGAGCGTGACCCAGTCGAGGCCCCGGAAGCCCCCGAGACTCGATTCAGTGTTTCTTGACTCCACTTACAGATATCGTGTTAGAGTTCAACATTCTTTCCTCTATGCCTTTTCTGGCGGGGGATATCTCGCCATTGAGGTATTTTTCTATAATAAGGCTACCTATAGGCACGCCGAAAGTCGCTCCGAAACCGGCATTCTCCACAAAGACGCACACGGCGATTTTGGGATTGTGATAAGGGGCGAAACCCATGAATACAGAGTGGTCGCGGCCATGGGGATTCTGTGCCGTTCCTGTCTTTCCGCATACTTCCACACCGGGGAGGTTGGCTGTGCGGCATGTACCACCCAGCACCGCCATTCGCATCCCTTCGGCGGCTGCTTCGTAATATTCCCTTTTGATGTGCGGACTGTGGCGCTCACGGTATTTCTTGTCTATCGTGCTGTCCTTTATTTCCTTGACCACATGCGGGGTATAGAACCATCCCCGGTTGGCGATAGTGGCTCCAAGGTTGGCAATCTGCAGAGGCGTGGCGAGAACCTCGCCCTGGCCGATGGATATGGAGATGATGGAATTGGCCGTCCAGTTGGCGCCGCGGAACGACTTGCTGTAATATTCCGGGTTGGGTATGAATCCCCGGCTTTCGGAGGGGAGGTCTACTCCGAGTCGGTAGCCATAGCCCATCTCCACCATATAGTCTTTCCATTTCTCCAGCTGTGCCGACGGTGTGGAACCCCGTTTGTCGACCATATTCTTGAGGCCCCAGCAGAAGTAGGCGTTGCAGGAGGTCTGCAAGGCAGGCTTGAAGGCAATAGGAGAGCCATGGCCGTGACAGCCCACCCTGAGACCGTTGACGTATCCACGGTAGCAGGGGTACTGGGTGGCGAGTGTCACAACGCCCTCTTGCAGGAATATGAGTCCCTGAGTCGGCTTGAAGGTCGATCCCGGAGGATAGGCTGCCTGAATGGCCCGGTTGTACAGAGGCTTATACATATTCTTGACCAGCTCGGCATAATTCTTGCCACGCTGACGTCCCACAAGAAGCGAGGGGTCGTAGGATGGCGAAGTTACAAGGCAAAGAATCTCGCCCGTGGCCGGTTCGATAGCCACTATGGCCCCTATCTTATTCACCATGAGGCTTTCGCCGTATTCCTGAAGGTCCATATCGATGCTGAGCTTCAGATTATGTCCTGAAACGGGGGCGACATCGAACTTGCCGTTCTCATATTTCCCTTTTATTCTTCCGTAGGCATCCTTCATGAGAATCTCCATTCCCTTTCTGCCTCGGAGTGCCACTTCGTAGCTTTTCTCTATGCCGAGGTCGCCCGTATAATCGCCGCGCCGGTAATAGCGGTCACGGTCGATGTCGTCGGTAGATACCTCACGTATGTTGCCGAGGATATTGGCGCCGGCTGTGGTGGAATACTCCCGCACCGTGCGCTTCTGTACGAAGAAACCTGGAAAGAGGTAGAGTTTCTCCTGCAGTTTGCCATAATCCTCCTGCGACAGATGTGTTATGAGCTTTTGCGGCGTATATGCGGAATATCCGGGATTACGGCGGGTATCCTTCATCTCTTTCCATTTGTCGTCGAGCTGACTGCGCGAGAAGCCGAGCACATCGCAGAGAGTGGCTGTATCGAAAGGGGTCACATCCTTGGGGATGACCATCACATCGTAGGCCGGCTTGTTGAGCACCACCAGACGGTCGTTGCGGTCGTATACCAGACCTCGCGCCGGATATATCACGCGCTTGAGGAATGCATTGCTGTCGGCGCTCTCCTTATATCGCTCGTCGCCTACCTGGAGATTGAACAGCCGGATGATGTATATCAACACTATGACTGTGATGAAGCCTCCGATTACGTATTTGCGTTTCTCTAAATTATAGTCTTTTCTCACGTCTCGAGATGATTAGACTGTCGGTGGCCAATAATAAAAGGAAAGTGAAAAGAGCGCTCGACACCGACATTATGACTATATCCTTAACGGCGGCGAAGTTGAAATATTCTATGGTGAACACCAGCGCGCAATATATGGCCGACATGGTGAGAAGGTACTTGGCATAGACGGCAAAGCCGAGGCTGTAGAGCGACGGCACCACATTCTTGGTATGGTCGTCGCGCGGGATATAGGCGTAAAGCACGGGTCTTTTGGCTACTGCGAGCACCGTACATGCCAGCGCATTAAGACCGGGTGTGTCGGAAAAGAGGTCGACAAGCAGACCGGCCGCGAAGGCCCATGTCAACAGCCAGTCGGTCTTCAGATCCATCGGCAGACTCACTATGAGATAGATGAATATGAATGGTGTGGCCACGTTGAAGAGCATGATATGGTTGCATATCAATACCTGCGCTGTCACAAGCACTATCAACAATATGACATTCATTAATATATGTCTGCCCATCAGTCCTGCTTATTGATGTCGAATGTGGCGAGGGAGTCAATCTCCTGCTTGTATATGTCGCTGATCACTCTGACGGCATTGATAGTACGGAAGTCCGACGCCAGTTTCACTTTGAAAGAGAAGAATGAGTCGTCGCGGCCTCTGACCCTGCCGAGTATCACTCCCACGGGGATTCCCTCGGGGAATGCCGTGGAATATCCGGATGTCACCACGGTGTCGCCGATCTGATATCTGGCGTGACGTAGTATCTCCTCGACGTAGCCTATCGACGGGTCGCCCCCTTTCCATGACAGTGAGCCCACAAATGAGGTATCCTTGATTTTCACGGAGAAGTGCTGCGTCTCGTTGAGGAGAGAGATCACTCTGGCCATGTGCGGTCCGGTGACGTTGACGATTCCTACCACGCCGTTCTGGTCGACGACGCCCATACCCGTCTCCACTCCGTCGGTACTTCCTCGATTGATGGTGAAGTAGTTTTTGGGATGGCGGGTGTTGTTGTTGATTACGCCGGCGGCTATATAGTCGAATCTTTCTACGGTGGGAGTGGGGATGCTGTCGCCGAGGAGGGCCTCAAGCTGTGCGTTGCGGCTCTTGAGGTTGAGCACCTCGTTCTGAAGCATGGCGTTGCGCTGCTGCAGACTCTCGTTGATGCTGTGGAGGTGGAAATATCCGGTTACCGACGACCATGCGCCGTAAACGCTACCCGTCACTACATTGGCCGACGTAAGATATACCGACTGCTGATAATCACGGTTGACTATCAGCAGGCACAGACTTATAATCACGTAGATCGAGAAGAGGAACCAACGTGAATATTTGATGATGAAGTTCAGAAGGTTTTTCATTACCTTCGAGCCGCGTTATCGTATAAGGAACGAGAAACGGTTGATGTTCTTAAGCGCTACACCTGTACCCTTTGCCACGGCGTGCAACGGATCCTCGGCCACCTTGAACTCGATACGGAATTTGTCGGTGAAACGTTTGGCGAGGCCTCTGAGGAGGGCACCGCCTCCGGCAAGGTATATACCGTTTTCCACCACGTCGGCATAAAGCTCCGGGGGAGTCTGCTCGAGGGCGTCGAGTATGGCTGTCTCCATCTTGGAGATGGTCTTGTCGATGCAGTGGGATATTTCCTCGTGTGTCACGGGCACTTCCATCGGCAGCGATGTCATCTTGTTGGGGCCGCGCACCACGTAAGGTTCCGGCGGGTTTTCCAATGTGGGAAGCGCCGAACCGACGTTTATTTTAATCTGTTCGGCCATGGGGACGCCCACTTTCAGATTGTGGACGCGGGCCATATGCTCCTGAATGTCTGTGGTTAGGTCGTTGCCGGCGAGACGGATGCTCTTGTTGCTGACGATGCCGCCGAGGGAAATCACGGCAATCTCGGTGCTGCCGCCGCCTATGTCGACAATCATGTTGCCGTTGGGAGCCTCCACATCGAGACCGATGCCGAGAGCTGCCGCCATGGGCTCGTAAATCATGTATACATCGCGGCCGCCGGCATGTTCGCTGCTGTCGCGCACGGCACGTATCTCCACTTCCGTAGAGCCCGACGGTATGCATACCACCATCCTCAGCGCAGGCGTGAACCAACGGCGTTTGGAGCTTACCATCTTAACCATGCCGCGTATCATCTGCTCCGCGGCATTGAAGTCGGCTATCACGCCATCGCGCAACGGACGTATCGTACGGATGCCCGGAGGCTCCTTGCCTTCCATCTGATGCGCCGTCTCGCCTACGGCCAGAAGCTTGTCGGTCTTGTTCTCGATGGCCACTACACTCGGCTGGTCCACCACTATCTTGTCATTATGTATGATGATGGAATTGGCAGTGCCAAGGTCCATCGCTATTTCCTGCGTGAATGAAAATAATCCCATTGTCCTGATTATTTGATTTCATAGTCTGCATCCGATCATTGTCTCATATATATACACAGTATCATCAACGGGTAATGAGTCGTCTGCCTTCTTTCAGACTGCAAAGTTAATATTTTTTTCTGAAATACCCATATCATATGATGAAAGTACGACGCCGGCGGAATAGCGCCGGCGTCGTATGGCATAAATTCTTTGGCCTTGCTGGTATGCAGGCTTATTTGTTTACTTGATATTTGTTCCAGCCATCCTTGAGATAGGCTATAACCTGTTCGGCGGCGGCCACGCCGGCGTTGAAGTTGGCTTCAGCTGTCTGCGCTCCCATCTTCTTGGGAGTGAAGAATACTCTTGCGGCAAACTTCTTCTCGAATTCTTCGGCTGTATCGGGCTTGATGTCGGACACGTATCTCAGGTCGGGACGCTCTTCAAGAGCCTTCATCAGACCGGCCTCGTCGATCACTTCCTTGCGGGCTGTGTTCACGAGCACTCCGTTCTTGGGCATGAGCATCATGAGATCGTAACCTATCGAACCCTTTGTCTCGGGTGTGGCGGGGATGTGCAGCGATACGAACTCATTCTGCGAGAAGAGTTCTTTGGCATCATGAAGGGGTTTCACTCCCTCACCTTCCATCATCACATCGGGGACAAACTTGTCGAGCGCCGACACTTCCATGCCGAAACCTTTGGCGATGCGTGCCACATTGCGGCCTACCTGGCCGAAAGCGTACAGGCCGAGACGTTTTCCCTTGAGTTCCGAACCGGCTTTGCCGTTGTACTGGTTGCGGCACATCATCACGAGCATACCGAACACGAGTTCTGCCACGGCGTTGGAGTTCTGTCCCGGGGTGTTCATCACGCAAATGCCATGTTTAGTGGCTGCGTCGAGGTCGATATTGTCGTAGCCGGCGCCAGCACGTACTATCACTTTCAGCTTTGGAGCCGCGTCCATGATCTCGGAGGTGATCTTGTCGCTGCGCACTATAAGGCCTTCGGCATTCTTTACAGCTTCCAGCAGGTCGGCATGAGTGCCGCCTTCCACAAGCTCCAGCTCATTGCCGGATGTGTTGACGGTATCGGCGATAGCCTTGACGGCTGCCGGTGCAAACGGTTTCTCCGTGAATACGAGTATCTTCATAAGTCCTTAGTGTTTGGCTTCGAATTCTTTCATTACAGCCACGAGAGCCTCTACGCTTTCCTTGGGAAGGGCGTTGTAGAGGGAAGCGCGGAATCCGCCTACTGAACGATGTCCCTTGACACCTACCATACCCTTGCTTGTGGCGAAGTCGAGGAACTCCTTCTCCAGCTCGGCATAGTCGGGCTTCATCACGAAGCATACGTTCATGATGGAACGGTCTTCTTCTGCAGCGGTGCCCATGAAGAGCTTGTTGCGGTCAATCTCATCGTAGAGGATGGCGGCCTTCTCTTCGTCGCGGCGCTGGAACTCCTTGACACCGCCGTTCTCCTTGTACCAGCGGAGTGTCATCAGGGCGCTGTAAATCGGGAGTACCGGAGGAGTGTTGAACATCGAGCCTTTCTTGACGTGTGTGCGGTAGTCGAGCATCGTGGGGATGGCGCGGCTAACTTTGCCGAGAGCCGACTCCTTGACGATTACGAAGGTCACGCCCGAGGGTGCGAGGTTCTTCTGTGCGCCGCCGTAGATAAGCTCATACTTCGTGGGGTCGAACACGCGCGAGAATATGTCGCTCGACATGTCGCAGACCATGGGCACCGGTGAGTCGGGATCCTTGCGCAACTCCGTACCGTAGATGGTGTTGTTGGAAGTATAGTGGAAGTAGTCGGCATCTGTGGGGATGGTATAGTTCTTCGGGATATAGTTGAAGCCGGTGTCCTCGCTGCTTGCCACGACATCCACCTCACCGAAGAGCTTGGCCTCTTTTATGGCCTTGGTGGCCCATACACCTGTGTTGAGGTATGCAGCCTTTTTCTCGAGGAGGTTGAAGGGGACCATGCAGAACTGTGTGCTTGCGCCGCCTCCGAGGAAGAGTACGTGGTAGTCGTCGGGGAGCTGCAGAAGCTCTTTGGTAAGGGCGCAGGCCTCGTCGATCACGGCCTGGAACTCCTTGCTGCGGTGGGATACCTCCAGCAGCGACAATCCCGTATCGGCAAAGTCAAGTACGGCGTCGGCCGTGTGCTTGATCGTGTAAGGGCTCAGTATGCTCGGCCCGGCATAGAAATTGTGTTTCTTCATGATATGATAATCTTAAAGATTTGTTGGTTAATTTTTCGCAAATATAATCTATATCCGCGAATATACAAAATTTATCTGCGGTCAATGTCGTCGTATAGTTTCTGGAGGTACGCCTTGACTCTGACGGTATTGGATTCTGCGGCATTTCTACGGGAATAGACAACCTTTCCCGAGGCGTTGTCGAAAATCATGGCATTGTCGGCATCGGCATAACCCATGGCATCGGGGACGGTGAAGAAAGCGAAATGCGGATTGCGGCTGTCGAGCATATCCTTGCTGAAGGCGAACATACTGTGGCTGAGGCCAAGCTGCGCCAGAATTGTGGCCGCTATGTCCTGTTGCGAGCCATATGACTCTATCTTCAGGGGCTTTTTCACAGCACCTCCTGCCAAAATTAGGGGGATACGGTAACGGCTCTCCTTGTAATTGTCGATCACATGGGGATAGCATCCGAGATGGTCGGCAATAAAGATGACCACCGTCCGGTCCCACAGCCGGCTGTCGCGGAGCCGGTTCATGAATTCGCCTATACAGCTGTCGGTATATGCGAAGGCGTTGAGGGCTTTGTCGTCGAGTCTGCGATAGGGTACGTCGAAAGGCTCGTGACTGCTGGAGGTCTGTATCACCCTGAATCGAGGAGCCCCGTGATTCTCCGAGGAATAGTCTTTCCAGAATCTGTTGAACAGTTCATGGTCGGGCGCTCCCCATTTGCTCATTCTTGCCTTTAACAGAAAATCTGTGTCGGATATGATTTTGCCAAATCCCGACGACACAAGGTATGAGCGCATGTTAGTGAAATCGGCGTCACCACCGTAATAATAAGCGGCATCGTATCCCGATTTCTTCAGTTCGGCGGCAAGCGACGGGAGTGTCGACGCTTTGCGGGTATGTTTCATGATACTTGCCGTGGGTTGCGCCGGATAGCCGCTCAATATAGATACGAGTCCTCGGTCGGTACGGAAGCTGTTGGCATAGAAGTTGGTGAACAGCACGCCCTGGCGACTCAGGGAATCGAGCGACGGCGTCACGCCGGTTTTGCCGCCAAGCTCCGACATGATATGATTGGAAAAACTTTCAAGCACCACGAGAATGATGTCGGGACGAGAGGTGCGGAACAATGAAATGGCGGCGGTGTCGGCAGGGACGTTGTATTCATTGTTGTTCACCTGTATATCCTGCATCGAGCTGAATATGCGGGATGCCTCGGCATCGTCCATAAATCGGTATCTCGACTTGAAGTCGCCCGACCTTGAGAGGCTCTCCAGCAGATTGAATGCCGGATTTACAGCCAAATGGTTGAGACGCTGGTCGGAACTGAAGTACACTTTGCCCGTATTCATTACCGACACTGTAAAGCCGCCGCGTATTGGTATAAAGAGGGCTGCCGTAAGGAGAGTAAGCACCAATGTGGCGGCAACACGGTTTCTGGCCGGCGGGAGTTTCCTTCTGAACAGGTAGTGGAACAGCAAGAAAAGAGCCGCCGCATAGGCGAGCATGGCTATAGTACCTGCCGCCACCATCCATACGGGCACGGAGGCGACAGCCTCACGCGGACTTGACATGAAGTAGAAGAGCGGAGTGGTGTCGAGCCGGAAGCCCCAGTACTCGTAGAGAAACATATCCACGACGGCTATCGATGAGAGTATCACCGAAATGACCGCGAAATATACGTCAAGGATTCGGGAAAGGACTTTCCCTTCAAACCATACCGACAGGGTGATCAGTACCGCCGGAATAGCCGTAAGGTATCCTGCCATGGATAAATCGAGGGGAAGGCCATGCCATATGGACTGCAGACAATCCCAAAGCGTGCATTCATGATATGCGGAATGATTCCACAGCATGAACACCGGTCGCTGAAGCATGAATATCAGCACGAAAAGCAAGAAGACATAGATGAGTCTCAACACACGTTCCTTCATATACGGCATACGGCAGCTTAATTCATAAACACCACCACAGTAAAAACGAAGAACTGAGAATAAAATTTTTGCCGATAATGCCGTTTTTCAACTGCTACCACCATGAAGATCTTCTCGAACAATATACCGATAGCATCGACATGTTTTCTCCCATACGGTCGTAGTTGCTTCTCTTGGTCGATACTCTCTACACTGCTATGCGGAGTTCCGCACCTTGACAGATTTTTCAGCGGCTGGATGAACTAAAAAGCGATTTTTGCGTTATTATTTTGAAGATAGCAAAAAAGGTAGTACCTTTGCATTAGAAAAATATCCTGTCGTAACTGAACGGCTACGTGAAAAGTGCGTAGCTCACAAGTGTAGGTTACGCAGGACTATTTTTTTGCCCTTTTGGTTCGTGTCAGATTGCGAGTGTGATGCTTCGGTTTAAAGCTCCAATGCCGATAAATCTGGAACCAACGGTCGTTATCTTCTTTTATAGGTGTGCTTATACCTATATTGAAATCCGGGTATATCTCTCGGATTTTTGCATTTATATACTTGTATAGCTTCAGTTTGAGTATCGTCCGCTTACCTGGCCTTTCGTCGCCGTCTGACTTCAATTTATCTTTTTCGTTCAACTTGAAACATATAGCTCCAAGAATAACATCCATGAATTGCAACGGCAAGTGGGTTTTGGAATCAACCTCTGAAATTCCCTTTTCTACAAAGTGCACTCCATTCGCCTTGAAGTCATGGTCGTTATTCAAACTGTAGAGATGCGCCACGAAATTCCTTTTATCTTCCTGGCTCAATGGAATCTCATCTATATATAGGCGAACTCCCTCCTTATCATCGGCAAAGACAAGACCAAATGCATACTTGATGAACTGATAGTATAAAATCGGATATTCTTCCTTGCGTTTTTCTGCCGTGAGTTCCGGCTCATACTGATTATGGCGGAAGAATATTCTGATTTTCAACAAGCTCTCTTTACCCATTTCAAACAATTCATCAACAAGACGAATGTATTTGTCAAAATGGTAGGCATTTACCTTTTGCCATTTGATTTCATCTTGAATATTCAGCTCCCTCTTAATTGCTTCCATACGCTCCAATACAATCTCCCTATGCTGAGATTGTACCAGTATACCTCCATAGAAATTGGAGTAATACGTTCCATGTTTATCGCTTTCATCGAGCCAAATATGTATCATGTCTAATTTGCCTTATTTGAATTGCAAATTTAGATAAAAATCTTGAGATTTTTACACCGGCAGTATAAAAAATCAAGG
>CAJUAT010000005.1 GCA_910584525.1 uncultured Muribaculaceae bacterium
CCATGTCGTTTTTTTATGCCCGTATCTCTGAAATTACATACTTGCGAAACTTAAACAGATTTAAATTGCAAAAATATAAAAATTATCCTAACTTTGAAGATAAAATCGGAATTAAAAAAATTCCCGCACATTCCCCGTGCGCCGACAATTACAGCCAACATGCTGACAATCAGAATATTATGCCAAATAGTATAGAGAACACGACAGAAGGAGAAGTAAAAGGCTATGTAGTAACCATCGGGCGACAGTTCGGCTGCGGCGGTCATGAGATAGGGCGAGAGATAGCCGATGCGCTGGGGATAGGCTATTACGACAAGACGCTGCTGTCGAAGGCCGCGGAGACTCTCGGCTTCGACAAAGGGCTCTTCGATGCTGTCGACGAGAAACGTCCCTCATGGCTACGCTCCCTGCTGTCAATGAGTTATGGCGTGGAGTCGGCATCGGCGGAGTTCTCCGATATCGACAACGAAGGGCTTTACAAGATACAGAGCCGCGTGATCCATGACATAGCCCACCGGTCGCCATGCGTGATAGTGGGACGCACGGCAAGCTATATACTCCGCGACCATCCGGGGCTCCTGAGCATTTTCCTTCATGCTCCTTTAGAGACGCGTGTGGCCAATATCATAGCACGCAAGGATGCCGACACTCCGGAAGCCGCCGCAGCCCTCGCTAAAAAAATGGACCACGCCCGCGAGGCCTACTATTCATATTATACCAACCGCAGCTGGGGGCTGGCAAGCTCCTATAACCTGTCGCTCGACACCTCACGCTTCTCCACCTCCGACATCATATCCATCGTAAGCAACGCCCTGCACAGGAAAGCTTAGACTTTAAGGCGCTTTTCCACAAAGTAACGCTCTCTAAAATTCAGAGGGCCGCGACAGCTCTTCTGTCACGGCCCTTTTTCTATGACTCGATATTTGTTATCGGATGCTTCTTGTCACGGTAGTGGTGCCGTCGGTGTAGACAGTCACCGTGATGTTATACCCGTCATAAGGCTTTGTCGACTCGATGCCTGCGGCATTATAATATTTACGCGACATAACCTCTTTTCCGGCATTCACACCGTCGATTCCTACAGAACCCAGTATCTCCTGGCTCATCACCGGCGAATCGAAGTAATTGCGGTGACGGGCGAAAGCCTTCAGAGTGAAGGTCTTGCCAGCAGGCACCACGGCCGTAGGTTCAGCCTTCGACGATTTGTCATCGGGAAGATTACCGTCGATGGTGAAGAAGTAAACGGCCTGCGGCTCGCTGCAGCTGAACGTGAGGATATAACCGCTGCCCTGGTCGTCGAGCTTATACTCTACAACCGGAGCTTCCAGAGAATCAGGCACAGCCAGCACCGGTATCACCTTCATATAATTACCCTTGACAGCCACGAGAGTATCGGCGAGCACGTCGGCCACGGCGGTCATCTCGAGGCTCTTGCCGTTAACGGCGAAAGCCGATGCCGGTTTGCGCAGCGACCATACCAGACCCTCGGCCTCGGCAAGCTTCGCATCATGCTTGATAGCCTGATGATGCTCCGATACTCCGAAGTCAACCACTGCCTGCGATGCGGCAATGGCCATAGGCTCATCGGCAAATGCCTTGAGCATCGGATAGCGGCCTGACTCATATTTCCACAATGTGGTGGAGAGACCGGCAATCGTGTCGCCAGATACCAGCACGGCCGTTGTCAGACCCGTGCCTCCTTCGTGATCCTTGCTCTCGGTAGCCTTGGCTGTCGAGGTCTGCTTGTCCCAGTAGCAGTTCTCCAGAGGCTTGTCCTTATAAAGATGTCCTACAATCTGGCCGATATAGGTGGAATTGGCATTACCCTTGACAGTACCGATGTTGAGGGAGTTGGAAGCCATCTTCTCGCCGGCGGTGTTGTACCAGCCCACGATACCGCCACTGGTCTTGTAGCCGTTCACCTCGCCGGTGTTGAGACAGTCGGTGATCGTACCGAAGTTGGCGAGAGCGATACCGCCGCAGCCATCATACTGGCTTGCCGTATAATTGGCCGACAGATCCATGATCTGCACCTTGCCGTCGTTCTGGCAACCGCTCAGCAGTCCATAGTTATAAGCGGCGATACCGCCCACATAGTGGAAGCCGCCGTTGATTGTTCCGGCGTTATAGCAGTCGATCACGCGGCCGCCGACGCGGCTGTAGCCGCAGATGCCACCCGAAGTACCCGCATAAGCGTTAACAGTGGCATAGTTGCGGCAGTTGATGATATCGCCGTAATTCTCGGCCACGAATACGCCCGAGTTGCTCCACAGGTTGAACACGCAGTCATCGCCCATGCGCAGGTTCTTCACGGCGCCGCCTGCCTTGAGTCGGCCGATAAAGCCGCGGTATGTATCCTTGCCGGTGGTAACCTTGCCGTCATCACCCTTGACAGGAATATTCATCTTGATGCCGTGTAGCGTATGATTGCCGCCGTCGAGGATGCCGCCGAACTTATACGTAGAGCTTGAACAGCAGCTTATGCCCTTGAATGCCTGGTCGCCCTGCATGTCGATGTCGGCGGTTATGAGGAAGTGAGCGCCGTCGAAGGTAAGCATGTTGGTTGTGGTAGCCTCGCTGAGACGTAACAGATCCTCCTTGGTGGCTATCTTATAAGGATTCTCGGCGGTGCCTTCGCCCTCGAACATACTCTTGGGAGCCAGTTTAACCACGAGCCATTTCTTCACCTGTCCGTTGGAAGCCACCACGGTATCGGTGGCTATGGCGCCGTTTAGATGGCCCTGATAAGGGTTGGTGCCGGAGATGATGATACCGCGGCCCTCAGTGCCGAGCTTGCCATCCTTGAGCACCTGCCATTTCACGCTGTTGGTGCCCGGCATGGTAAAGTCGGAGCTCGTGTTCTCAACGTTGTCGGCGCCCGTGAACAGTATGGGGGCCTTCGCTACATTCTTGACGGGATTAGCCGGGATTGTCTTTATCGAGGGATAGAAACCCTTCTCGAAGGTCCATACATCGGTGCTGTAACCTTCCCAGGGAGTATCGGACGTCATGGCGGCAAGGTCAGTGACGCCCTCTGCCGTGTTGAGTCGCGGCATCACGGTGACGTCGAGCTTGCAGTTGGTGATGGTGGGAGCCGTGCCGTAAGTGCGCGTGTCGAACCATCCCAGATACGGAGTATAAGAATAATTGGAAGTGGAGCGGGAATGGCCCGTCACGTAGCAGTTCTTGATTTCGCTGTGAGTCACTCCCGACTGCGTCTGCACATTGATGCAGTAACCGGCTATCGAGCCGGCCCACTGTGAGGGCACCTCAAGGTTGCCGGCAAAGAAGCAGTCCTCGATAAGCGTGCTCTGAATGGCACCCACCACGCCGCCGATGGCCGACGAGCTTACGGTGGCTGTATTGGTGATCTCTCCTATCGAGAAGCATCTGCTCACGGGAGCGCCTACCGATATTCCCGACACGCCGCCGGCATATATGCCGCCCTTGCACATTATCACCTTGCCGCTGAAGTAAGAGTCTGCAAGATAGCCTCCGGTATTCCCGCTGAGGGATGAATTGGTAAGGTATCCGATCACGCCGCCGGCGGAATAGGAGTCCTGACCTCCGAAGCATGTCACCTCGGTATTGGTGGCGCTGAGGAAGGTGGCCGGATAACGCATGTTGCCTATCACGCCTCCGATATTTGAAGTTCCCTGCACCTTTCCGGTGAACGACAGTTTGGTAGCCGGGCCAGAAGAGCCGCAGACGCCACCCACTATAAGGGCACCCTTGATGTTGCCGTTGGTGACCTTGCAGTTCTCCACATGACCTGCGCCATAGGCCACCACGCCGCCGGCATAGTAATAGCTGTCGACAGTGATATCCGGCGAACTCAGCGATACATTCTTAATGACGCTCAGCGTGTCGGCAGCTCCGAAGAGTGCCGCGTAACCCTTCGACCCCGTGTTGACCGTCAGGTAGGAGATGGTCTTGTTGTCGCCGTCATAGATACCTCCGAAGCGGTACATGTCGTCGTTTCCTCCGATGGGCGTGAACTGATACCCTTTGAGGTTTATGGCCTTTGTCTGTTTGAAATGCACGCCGTTGAAGGTAGTCACTTTCTTGGCTCCTTCGGGGATTTCCGCGGAGTTCACGGCATCGGCAATAGCGAAGAGGTCGGCCACAGTGGCCACCTGGTAGGGATCGGCTTCCGTGCCGCTGCCCGTCCAGCCGTTCTCCTGGGCCGGCGGATAGGTCACATCGAAGGGCAACGTGATCTCTGTGCTCAGATAACGGCCATAATAATACTTGCCGTTGTTGGTGTAAATGCCCCAGTTGCCCAGCACAAGCGCTTTCTGCGTGGTGGTGCCGACTATGTCGCGCACATAGATGGAGCCCTTGCTCCAGTCGGCCGGATAGCAGAAGAAAGCTCCGTAGCTGTTGGAGAAGAGCTGCGTGGGGGCTATGCAGCAGGTCTTGTCGCTGCGTGTGTATACGGTGATGGCTGCTCCAGTCCCGGCAAAGTTGTAAAGCTTCACGGCATTGGTGCCCAATGACTCCGCCCACAGATTGTTGGTAACGTTTTTAGTGGACACGTTGCCGGCGGTGTCGGTGACCTGTTCCACGGATGCCATAGTCGAGTTGGGAGCCCGGAAATCGCTGCGGGTATGCATGCCGTAGCCTATGGTGTAGTTCTTATACTCGCCCTGCATGATTACTGCGGCCCACGGGCCTATGGTCACCATGCCATCCTGTACCTTACCGGCGACCGTTCCTTTGGTGTCGAAGGTGTTGGAGGCGGGGTCGCAGCTGAGTATGTCTACCTCGCCGTAAGTGGGGTGGTCGTAGACCAGCTGGGGCTTGATGTCGAAGAGGCCGGTGGCCAGATCGATCTTGGCCGATATCGTTGTGCCCCATCCGAAGAAGTTGCTCATGTAGATGGAATCCCCCTTGATTTCCACAGCGGCATCGTTGGCATACTGATATGTATCGCCATTGAACGACATCTGCACGGCCCTTGCGGGTACATCGGCGGGAGTCACGGCCATAGTGCCGTTGAATGTGGTGGCGGTCACCCTGCCCGGCGTAGCCGCCGTCTGGTCGGCCGCCATAGGGGATGCAGTCCTCTGAGCCGCGTTCCTGAATGACGCCGGCTTCATGGTCCGGCGCACTCCCTCGGCAGCTTTCTGCGCCACTGCGTCGTGAAGCTCCGGTAACCCGGCGCTCGCACTCGCAACGCTTACCGCCAATATCCCTATCGCGGCAAGCAGCTTCCTCTTGTTTGTTCTCATAATCGATAAGATTAGTTTCACTTAAGTAAGTCATGAAAATTATTACGCATTATAATAGATTTGAAGCTTTGCATTATCGGCGGCATTATTTCGCCGCTTTTCCCTCTCTTCTTCAGTCGTGTAGCTCGCTACACTCCTTCATCTTCGAGGAAAAATCGACTGAAATAATGCTCCCCGATAATACAAAATAATTTCCACGACTTACTTATCCTCGCGTTTATACGGCATCCGTAAGCCGGAGTACCATACTCGCGTTAAGATATTTTTCACAAATTTAATGAAACTTTTCTTTCTCGCAATGAAATCGGATTTTATTAACATCCTGAAATAAAAAATTTCTTAACAGCTCAAAAACCAAAAGACTCTCCAAATCCTTAATAAGATAGAAAAACACAAAAAAAACCACACAAATATGAAAAAGATTGTATTCTACCTATGTTACCTTGCAGCTTTGGTAATAGGGATATTGTTTTTGGTCTTCAGCGGAGCGAGCCGTGCGGCAGAAGCACCCGACAGCATCAAGGGCCTGATGATAGCCACGGGCATCATCCTTATCATACCGGGCTTTGTGGTATTGCTGAAATCGCTCATGCCCAAGCGTGACGCCGCCGGCAACGTGGTGACGCGTCCCTGGTACACCACGGCAATCTCCATAGCCTGTCTCGCCTGGGGCATAATGCTTCTATGCATACCCTCGATGTACAACACTCTCTCCACCACGCTGGGCATAACACTGATTCTCGCCGGTTTCGGCCAGATGGTATTCATCGTCAACAGCTCCCGTCCCTACGGGTTGTCGCTGGCATGGTACATAGTGCCTATATGCATGATCTGCGTGGGAGTCATCGACATGACGCTGATCAACGACTACAGCAACGTTGGCGACAGCAACTGCACCACAGCCATCATCTCCGGCATCATGCTCATCCTGTTCGCGGCCAACGGCTTCGTATCCGTCGGCCGTCGCAAAGCGGCGATGAAGAGCGTGGACGCCTCAACAAGGGAAATCAACCCCAGATAATTTGTATAATCTGATACAAAGCAGTAATTTTGCATCATCAGCGGCGCAAGCCGCTGGCAGAGACGCGGTCTGTCGCTCCGTCCAAAGGGACGTAGAGGAAAGTCCGGGCAACAAAGAGCACCGCATTTTTTAACGGAAAGCCGGCAGCGATGTCGGGGATAATGTGACAGAAAACAACCGCCGGGACCGGCAACGGCCCCGGTAAGGGTGAAAAGGCGGGGTAAGAGCCCACCGGGATGCCGGGTGACCGGCGTCGCCGCACATCCTGCGGGTTGCAAGGCCAAATATACCGGCAGTCAAGGGCTGCTCGTCCATTGCCGGGGGGTAGGCTGCTATAGCGCGCCGGGCAACCGGCCGTAAAGATAAATGACAGACACGGCTCCCGCCGTACATAACCCGGCTTACAACGTCTCTGCTTTCTCATCACGGGACTTCGTAGCGAAGTCCCGTTTTTTATAACCTTGAATACTCCTGCCCTTATGGATACTGCCAAGAAAGAGAGTTTCATTCAACGACTTACCGCCAAGGCCATTGTCTGGTGGAATTATTGCTCCAAGGGAGTATGGGCCGACCGCCGCCGGTCGCCCGGCGTTCGACTCGTCAAGATTCTGAACCTGTCGGTCAACGCTTTCTTCGACCGCGGCCTGCAGATAAAGTCAATGGCTCTCACATACTCCACCGTGCTAAGCATAGTGCCCGCCTTCGCCCTGCTCCTTGCCATCGGAAGGGGGTTCGGACTCCAGGACATGATTCAAAACGAACTCTATATCCTCTTCCCCTCACAGCACCAGGTACTCAACGCCTCCCTGAAGTTTGTCGACTCCTATCTCAAGTCGGCCTCCGAAGGCCTGTTTGTCGGCGTGGGAATAATCATGCTCCTGTGGACCATTATCTCGCTGCTCTCCTCGATAGAGGATGCCTTCAACTCCATCTGGGACGTGAAACAGGCCCGCAGTTTCTTCCGCAAAGTCACCGACTATATCACCATCTGTCTGATGGTGCCCGTGCTGCTGATATGCTCCTCGGGTCTGTCGATTTTCATGTCAACCACCGTGCAGGACATATTCTTTTTCTCCTTCCTGACGCCTGTGGTGAATTTCGTCCTTGAGCTGGCTCCCCTCTTCCTGTCATGGCTTGCATTCACCATATCCTACTGGCTGATTCCCAACACGAAGGTCGACTTCAAGTTTGCCGCCATCACCGGCACTGTGGCGGCCATCGGCTTCTATATCGTGCAGTGGCTCTTCATCAACGGACAGGTATACGTCTCTAAATACAATGCCATCTACGGGTCGTTCGCCTTCCTGCCTCTGTTGCTGATATGGCTTCAGCTGTCGTGGCTGATACTTCTGGCCGGCTGCGTGCTCACCTATTCCATGCAGAACATCTTCACCTTCAATTTTCTGGGGAATGAAAACGAGCTTTCGGCCAAGGCCCGTCGGCGCGTGGCCGTCATCGTGATGGCTATCATCACGCAGCGGTTTGCCAACGGCGACAAGGCTCTCACACGTTCCGAGCTGGCAGCAGGCTACAACCTCCCCATACGTCTTGTAGGAAGCCTTGTCGACACATTCAAGAGCTGCGGCCTTCTCGACTATATCGACAATGAAGGGGGTGAGTTCCGCATAGCTCCCGCCCGCGACATCTCCGGCATGACCGTGGCCGAACTCCTGCATGTCTACGACAATGCCGGCATCGTTAACCCCAACCCCGAGTTCGACACCCTCTACGCCCCGGCCATCAAGCTTTTCAATCCCGTCATGAAGAGTGCCTACAAGATCTACAGCACCCTCCGTCTCGCCGACCTCCCCATCCCCACCCGCGCCGAAGTCCGCAAATCAATGGAAGCATAAAGACCCTAAAGACCTTAAAGACCTTAAAGAATAGTCGGACCGGCTCCCGTTACAGGAGTCGGTCCGACAACTTAAAAGGTTATTCAGCGGGATTTAGAAAACGGCCACCTTTGTAGATTTGCCGTTAACCACCTTGACGTAGATACCTGCCTTGAGGTCGTTTTTGCTGACCTTCATACCCTGGAGGTTGAAGTATACGGCCTCGGCGTCATTGTCGATGTCAATACCCTCGACAGCCGAAGGTGTAGTGGCAGAAACCGTCTTGAAGGTCTTCCAGCCGTCGGCAGCCTTGTAGGCGGCGATGGAGGCTTCGGGAACATACAGTGCAGCTTTCTCCACAACATCCTCAAACGCATTGTCAAAGGTTGTGGGAGGCACAATGGCCAGCGAGGTCACCGACGTCACGTTTGAACAACCATAAAGCGCCATCATGCCTATTGACTTCAACGTAGCGGGGAAGCTTATAGTAGTGAGAGCCGCGCAGCTGGAGAATGTCATTCTCCCTATACTCTCCAGACCTTCATTGAGTGTAATGTCCTTGAGAGCCTTGCAGCCATAGAATGTATTGCTTCCAAGCTCTTTCACTGTGGAAGGAAGAACAATTTTCTCGATACCCTCGCAGCTCCAGAAAGCGGAGCCGATGCTTTCAAGGCCTTCAGGAAGTGCCATTTCCTTTATTTTAGCACAGTTGGCAAAGGCCTGGTCACCAAGTGTCTTGAGAGTGGAGGGGAGCGTCACCTTGGTGAGCTTCTTGAAGCCGTAGAAACTGCGGCCGATGGATGTGACTCCCTCGGGAATTACAAGCTCCGTTACGGCCACATTGTTGACATACACATTACCCCAGGCGCTCTCGCGATAACTGCTGAAAGCATTGTATATGGGATTGGCGTTGCCGTTGGCGAAATCTATGGCGCACCATGCGGCAAGATCGGCGATGTATACAGATTTCACGTTCGACATATTGCGGAAAGCATCCGTGCCCACTTTCTTCATGCTGGCGGGGATATGTACCGCCGTAATCTTGCGGTTAGCCTGGAATGCCTGTGCCTCCACACCCGTGACGGCGAATGTCTTCTCGCCGACTTTGATAGTGGCCGGGATGTTGAGGTCGGTCAACGTGCCGAGTACCCCTGTCACCAAAGCCTCGTCTTTCTCATTGTCGAGAGAATAGATGATGCCGTCCACAGTGGCATCCGTGGGGAGTGCCGGCTCGACAATCTCTGCCGTATAGATATTGAAGTCCACAGTAATCTTGGCCTTCGAGAATGACAGACCTTTATAGGAACCCTGACCGTTGGTGTCGTAGCCTATGAACAGGTTGGATGCTGCAGTCATGACGGTGCCGGCATCGCTGACCGAGATGCCGAACTCCGGATCGCGCACCAGACCTCCGGTGGATTTCGAGAACACATAATAAATGTCTCTTGCGCCGGTACTCGTTTCATAGAAATCTATAGGCTGGCCGCTCGAAAGGGTAGCCTTGTTAGTGGCCTTGTCGAAAGTGAAGGGCACGTTGTAACGCTGGCTGTAGAGAAGGTTGCTCAGACCTATTATGCTTATCTCCGACTCTCCCGTACGGGTGGCCAGCATATGCAAGGTGACTGGCATGATTTCCGTGGTGCCGTTAAGCATCGTCATCGTGATGGATGCATTGCTCTTCACGGCCGTCAGTTCCTGCATCAGAACATTGTAGTACTTAGTCTCATTATAGAGGAACGTGCAGTAAACACCCTTGTCGAAAGTGATGGTGTCGCCAGATACAGTACCGGTAATCTCGGTGTCGTTATACTGCTGGCCTACAAGAGCGTGCAATGTTACGTCGCACATCGTCGAGTCCTCCATTTTCTGCTGGCCGATCACCATTCCGGTGGGGATTGTCAACTTGCCGGTAGTGGCGTTGTAGGCAGCCTTTACATCATAGCCCTGGGCAAAACCTTCGAGCAGTATGCTGTCGTTGGCAGCGGCTGTCACTGTGAACTCATAGTTCATGTCGAACTCAGTGTCGTTGAACAGTGTCACGAAGCTCTTACCTGTCAGCGACGCGGGAGCATCGGCTTTTACGGCGGCGCTGTTAGTGACTGTTTGCGCCGTCGCCGAATATTTCAGCGTCGACATCTTGGGTGTCAGCGAGGGCAATTGGGTGCCCTCCTGGATTGTGGCCTGGGCGCTTACACTCAGTGCTGCCCCAAGCATCACAACGAGATACTTGTTGATCATTCTTTTGATTGATTTTTTGAAGTTGTTATGATTGTACTGATGTTTATGGGTAACTTGATTGCGCAAAGTTAGTGAAATTTCAATAATCAGACAGTATATTTAACGAATAATATTCAACAGCCTTAAATATTACGGTTATTATGCAACATAATGCATGCAGCTTCACGTGCACTTCATACATTTAACATTTTTTATTCTACTGCATGAATAAACAACGCCTTTCTCTTCAAGTCTAACTTTTCGTATTAACAGCCAGTTTCCACCAGGCTCACATGTTCTGCATATGAATATTTGTCGCATATTGCTCTTTATATCCATGATGGCATTCGCCATGCACGTCTCCGCCGCCGCAGTGCCCGACAGCATTGCCGCGCCCTCCGACAGCATACCCTATGCCTCCGGCGACAGTATCCCCGACGATGTCAACACCATCATGCTCGACGAGGCCGTGATTACCGTGGTAAAGGCGGCCGTAACCGCCCGTCAGGATACCCTCGAATTCAATGCCGGCTCTTTCCATACAAACCCGAACGCCTCCGTGGAAGACCTCCTCAAGAAACTTCCCGGCGTCCAGGTCAATGCCGACGGCTCTCTTTCGTCGGGTGGCAAGACCATTTCAAAGATTCTTGTCGACGGCAAGGAGTTCTTCGCCGACGACCCCAAGATGGCATCAAAGAACCTCCCCTCCGACATGGTGGACAAAGTGCAGGTGATTGACCGCAAGAGCGAGACGGCACGGCTCACCGGCGTCGATGACGGCGAGGACGAGACCGTGATAAACCTCACCGTAAAAAAGGGTATGAACAATGGCTGGTTCGGCAACGTCTCAGCCGGTTACGGCACCGACAACCGCTTTGAGTCGACGCTGAACATCAACCGCTTCGTCAACGGAAACCAGTTCTCGATTGTCGGAGGCGCCAACAACATCAACCAGATGGGCTTCACCGACATGGGGCGCGGACGTTTCATGAATTTCGGCTCTTCCGACGGCATCAACACCAGCGGCAACATCGGGATAAACTTCAACGTAGGCAATGAAGAGAAGTTCCGCATCGGCGGCAACGTGATGTACACCTATACCGACCGCGACTCCCGGAGCCGTTTCGACAACCAGTATCTCTTTCCCGACTCGGTAAGTTACAGCCGGGGCGGCTCGCTGGCGCGCGACAAGGGACATGCCCTGCGGGCACAGTTCCGCCTGCAGTGGCAGATCTCTCCCGCCGACATCCTCGACTTCCGGCCCGAGTTCTCATTCAACTCGCGCCGCTCGGAAAGCGCCGACTCCTCGCTGCTCCTCGCCTCCGCCGACATCAACGACCGCGTGAACCGCAATTATTCCTTACAGGCCAACCGGGGTTTCGACTACAGCGCCTCCGGCCGGCTGATATACACCCACAAGTTCCTGTCGCGCCCCGGAAGGTCACTGTCGGCACAAGTGGATTACTCCTTCTCCAACAACCGGCAGAAAACCACCTCCTGGAACGACATAACATATTACCTGCGCACCGACGACAGCGAACGCCTCTTCCAGTACATCGACAACCGGCAGTGGAGCAACAGCGTCAACGCACGCCTTACATGGACCGAACCGCTTGGCGACCCGGCCCGCAAGAATTATCTTGAAATAGCCTACCGGGCCTCCCTGCGTTTCAACAATGCCGACCGGCTCACCTACGACCTCCCCGGCGCCGGCTTCAACCCCGAGGCGTCAGGACTCCCTCACTATTCCGCGCTACCCGATTCCGCGACGTTCAACAGCAGCCTATCCAACAGCTTCCGAAACCGCTTCTCCACCCAGGAGCTGCAGCTCGGATACAAGAAAGTGACCGACAAGTACAACCTCAACGCCGGCATCATCTTCTCGCCGTCAAGTTCGGCAAGCGACGACCTTATAGACAGCGCCCGCGACATTGACACGCGATGGGTGTTCAACGTGGCCCCTTTCCTCCGCTTCCGCTATAAGTTCAGCAAGCAGATGTCGCTGATGGCCCATTACCGGGCACGCACCTCCCAGCCCTCGCTGACTCAGCTGCAGCCCGTGGCCGACGTCTCCGACCCGCTAAACATAAAAGTAGGCAATCCCGACCTAAAGCCCACGTTCACACAGAGTCTCGCTCTCCATTTCAACAATTTCAATATCGAGAGCCAGCAGTCTCTCTTCGCCGTGGCGCATGCCTCCTTCGCCCTCAACAACATTGTGGCCCGCACCGTCAGCGACAGCCAGACCGGCGTCAGGACTACTACCTATGCCAATGCCAACGGCAACTGGAACATCTTCGGCATGGTGATGCTCAACCAGCCCCTGCGCAACAGGAAATGGCGCTTCTCCGCACGGCTAAACGGCCAGTACAGCTCCAACGCCGGATATATCAACGGCGACTTCAACCGCGCGGGAAACATGACCCTTTCTCCATCGTTCGGCATGACTTTCTCTTCCGACATTTTCCAGATGACCCTCACTCCGGAATACTCCTTCCAGATGGCCACGAGCTCACTGGAGCGTCAGCCCGACAGATACAGCCACAACTATGGCTTCAACACCGACGCCTCTCTCTATCTCCCCTTCGGTCTTGAGATAGGAACCGACCTTATGTTCCGCAAGACCTCAGGCTTCTCCGAAGGCTTCGACAACACCCAATGGCTCTGGAACGCCCGTATATCATACTCAGTGCTCAAGGACAAGTCGCTGACATTCTCAGTGCGGGCCTACGACATCCTTGGCATGAAGAAGAACGTGACGCGCAGCGTCAGCGCCGGTCTGATCTCCGACAATGAGTACAACGACCTCAGCCGCTACGTGATGTTCGGTATAAGCTGGAAATTCAATACCACGGGCAAGAAACAGAACGGCAGAGGACCCAATGGTATGCCTCCGGGTCCTCCGCCTATGTGATGGTAAACTCTTGCCGCCTATGCCTTTAGGGGGTCTCTTTCTTGGAGGCTGTCTTCTTGGCAGGTGCTTTCTTAGTGGCACGTTTCTTCGCGGGAGCCGGCTTCACGTCGGGAAGGTCCTCATCGTCGGGATTGATGGAGCTGCGCAACGATTTCACCTCCTTGTTGAGCGACGTTATTTCCGCAGCCTGGTTGCGGATGGTCAGCAACAGCGAGTTGAGCTCTTCGTTGTCGATACCGTCGGGATACTGTTCCTCCACACGCACCAGGAAGTCGGCCAGCACATTCATATAGTTTGTGAAGGCCGAGAAGGGCGAGTCATAGGGGCTGAATGCGGCATGGCTTGCACCGTCGGCCATATTCTTGGTGCTCATATAGAAGAAGTGGTCGGAGCTCTGGAGATATTCCCAGTCCTGTTTGAGCTGGCGGTCGTCGCACAGGCTTACGCGCTCGGCCACGGCATACAGTTTGCCGAGGGCTTCGTTCTGCAGCGTGTTTCCTTTCCAAGCCGACACGTCGCGAGCCTCGTCGACATCCGATATGGGATAAGGCACGGAAAGCATTCCCACAGGCTTCAGCATCGACACGGCCTCCGAGGGGGTGACGAACCGTATGCCCCTTTCGGCGGCAAACTGCGGCAACGCCTTCATGAACTGGAAGATTCCCGTATTGGCAGGGAGGAAAGAGCCGAATACATCCATCGGGAAGTACAGATTCACGATCTGTTCCTGCTCGGGGAAAGCTGCTATCCAGTCCATGTATTTGTCGGCTGTCAAGGGATAAGCGGGCCATGAGGGATTGTTGAAGTTGCGGGCCACATCGTCGGCAAGCTTGTCGTTGGTGATGAGGAGACGCAGGTCGGGAGCCGTCTCAGCCTGATAGAGATAGTTCGGCGACTTCCAGCCCATGATGTGCTTGGCACCGACCGTGATGCAGTTGCGGAAGCCCATGCTCAGCACCTCGCCGGCTATGTCGTCATCGTAGATAAGCTCTGTGTTGGCGAAGGTCTCCGGAGTCTTGCCGAAGAGGTTGCGGATCATCTCGTCGTGCTTGTAGACCTCACGGCGGAACTCCTCGGGGCTCTCCAGCGACGACAGGGAATGGGCATATGTGCCCGACAGGAACTCCACACATCCCGTGTCGGCAAGTGCCTTGAGACGGTCGATAAGCTCCGGAACGTACAGCTGCATCTGCTCTACGGCCGTGCCGCTCAACCCTATGGCGCACTTGAACCCACCGTTGCTCGTGCGGATCATGTCGAGCAACGTGTCGCACATCGGTATGTAGCTCGTCTCCGCAAGCCGAGTGATGATGTCGTCGTTGGTGAAATCATCGAAATAGTAATGGTCGTTGCCGATGTCGAAGAAACGGTAACGCTTCAGCCGGAACGGCTGATGTATATGGAAATAGAAACAAACTGATCTCATTGTCTTCTTTATTATGGTGGCCCGTCGGTTGCAGGCCTGTTTTTACATTAAGGAACGTGCTCTGAATCGATTCTCACCTGTTGATTACCTGGCGGTATATGTCGATAACCTTCTTGCCGGCCTTTTCCCATGTAATGCCGTGGATTTCCTCGACACCCTGTACCTTCAGGAAGTCATGCAGACCGGGATACGACACAAGGGCATGCATGGCGTCGGCCATGGCGTCGATATCCCAGTAGTCGGTCTTTATGACATTGCTGAGGATTTCGGCGCATCCCGATTGCTTGGAAATTATCGAGGGAACACCCATCTCCATGGCCTCCAGAGGAGATATGCCGAATGGCTCCGACACGGAAGGCATCACGTACACATCCGAATCGGCCAGCATCTCATATACCTGCCGTCCTCTCAGGAAGCCCGTGAAGTGGAATCTGTCGGCGATGTTACGCTTGGCGGCAAGCTCTATCATGGCATCCATCATATCGCCCGAACCGGCCATGACGAAGCGCACATGCTTGTTTTTCTGCAGCACCTTCGCCGCTGCCTCCACAAAATATTCCGGACCCTTCTGCATGGTGATGCGTCCCAGGAATGTTATCACCTTGTCGTCCTTTTCCCGGCGCGGCAGGTTGAGGAGGTCGTCGCTCAACGGTATCACGGCATTATGCACGGTGGTCACCTTATCGGGGCTTATGCCATATTTCTCTATGACGGTGCGACGCGTGAGATTCGACACGGTGATGATATGGTCGGCGTTTTCCATGCCATCCTTCTCTATGGCGAACACTGTGGGGTTCACGTTGCCGCGGCTGCGGTCGAAGTCGGTGGCGTGAACATGTATCACCAGAGGCTTGCCCGTCACGTTCTTGGCATGTATGCCCGCGGGATATGTCAGCCAGTCGTGCGAATGAATCACGTCGCAGGGTATCGTGCGCGCTATCACGCCCGCAACTATCGAATAATTGTTTATCTCCTCGAGGATGTTGTCAGGGTATCTGCCGGAAAACTCTATGCAGCCCAGGTCATTGAGGCGCATATAGTTGAAGTCGGCATAGATATGGTCACGGAGGTTGAAATAGAGGTTGGGATCCATCACCTTGCCAATACGGCCGTTGACGTAGTCGTAGTCGACGTCGCGCCAGGCCACCGGGGTGCAGTTAGCCCCCACTATGTTGGCGAAGCCTTTCTCTTCATCGCCGTGGGGCTTGGGAATCACAAACGTAATCTCCATGTCGCCATTGTTGTGCATCCCTTTGGTAAGGCCGTAGCTCGCCGTCCCCAACCCTCCGAGGATATGGGGAGGAAACTCCCAGCCAAACATTAATGCTCTCATTGTCGCTCGTATATGCTGTGTATTACTGTAGTTTGTTCATCTGGTTCACGGTCTTGATCACCGTGAGGATGGCGCCGACATTCTTGGCTGTCGACACGGCGCCACGTCCCGTGTATGGCGGGTTGGCGTCGTATATCTCGTTGAGGGTGCCCACGCAGCCCGTCGACATCTCATCCTCATATCCTATGAGCATCCGCTCTATGAAAGAGAGTCCCGACAGGCCGAACACCTTGAAATATGCGTCGGCATAGAATCCGAAGAGCCATGGACGCGCCGGACCCTGATGCACCGCATACTCCCGTTCCGTGGGGTTCCCCTTGTATATTGGGCGGTAGTTGTGGCTCTTGGGGCTCAGCGACCGCAGTCCTTTGGGGGTAAGCAGCTCGCGCGTGCAGAAGTCGAGCACCGTCTTGCGTTCCCGGCGGCTCAGCGGGCAATACTCCATGCCTATGGCGATGGCCATGTTGGGCCGTACCTCCAGGTCGGTATAGCTCCCGTTGACGTAGTCGTAGAGATAACCGTAACCGTTGAGGAACGTCTCCTTGAAAGCCTCGCCGCACTTGTCGGCCAGTGCTCCCGTCTGCTCCACGTAGTCGGCATAACCATCCACGCCTTCGTAAAGGGATTTCACGAAGCAGAGAGCGTTATACCAGAGCGCATTGAACTCCAGGATGTAGCCGGTGCGCGGTATTATCGGCTTGCCGTCGATGGATGCCGAAAGCCAGGTGACAGGCTTTTCCGACCCTTCGCTCGACACGAGGCCATTGTCGTTGAGTCGCAGATTCCTTATTCTCCCCTCGCATATGTCGCTTACCAGCTCCCTGACCGTATCGCCGAAACGTTCTCGGCATTTCGCCGTGTCAGTGGTCTTGCGGTATGCCTGTATGGCCCATATGGTCCACAACGGCATGTCCGGCAAGTCTATCTCGTGGATCACCGGATCCTTCTCGCCTGTGGCGATGTTACGGCGAAGGGCCGCAATGAACGTGTCCATGATTTTCAGATAATCCTCCTCATGGTTCACGGCCAGCGTGCATCCCGGCAACGCGATTATCTCATCGCGGGCGCGGACATTGTACCAGGGATACCCAGCCATGATATAGTCGCCATGTTCGTTCTTGAGATAGAACTGCTTGGCGGCGTTCTTCAGACAGTTGTAGAAGCTCGTCCTTTTGGTACGGGTACTCAGCTCCTTGTCATATATCTTTTCGAACTCCGCAGGGTCTTCAAGCTCCGTGGAGGCCGAGAAGATGATGCTCTCCCCCTTCTTTATTGGCAACTCGAAATAACCAGGCACCCACAGATCCTCCTTGTAGGGTATTCCGCGGTCACGGTCCTTGTAGTATTCGATGCCCTTGTACCAATGGCCGTCGTCGACCCACCGGGTCTCCTTGTTGAACTGCATATACAGTTCCGGATATCCCTGGTAGAGACATGTGGATATGCCGTTGGTCACGTCCCTGACGCTCTTGTCTATATCGGGATTCTCGTTGACCAGAGCATTGGCGTTGCGGAAAGCCAGGAAGGGGCGGAAACGCAACGTAGTTTCCGAATGGGCATCAATAAGTGTATAGCGTATCAGTATCTGATTCTGATGGGAAATGAACACTTTCTCCTTGGAGAGAATCACGCCACCCACACGGTAAAGGATGCTGGGCACCGTCTCGCAACTGTACTCGCGGATGTATTTATGACCGTTAGGGCTGAACACATTGTCGCCATACTGGTGCAGACCGAGGTTGAACTCGGCGCCATGCTGTATCACGGTCTCGTCGAGACTGGACAGGAGCACATGCGCCTGGTCGTCCATATCGGGGATGGGTATCACCAGCAAACCATGCTGCTTGCGGGTGTTGCAGCCTACGATGGTGGTGCAATGATAAGCCCCCGACCGATTGGTCCTCAGCATCTCCTTGGGCAGACTCTGCTCCAGGTTGATCATCTGGGTCTTGTCGAATTTCAAATAACTCATGCTGTCATATTATTTCTGCCGGCATTGCCGGTCTATTTCTTAATCTTCTTTCTGTGCGCGTCCTGTATATCCGGGTCTGCGGCCAGGGCTCGCCGCCATTTTGGGTTTCGATTTTAAGATTCTTAAGGTTTTACAAATATACACCTATTTTTGTTCTTATCCAAATAATCTGCCACGGAACACAAAACATGCCGTGGAACATACAGAAATATACCTCACCGCATACAAAACCGGGACGGCTTCCAGCCATCCCGGTCCTTATATATTGTAGTGGAAATTCTCTTGTGGAATCTCTTGTCAGAAGAGAGGAATCTGTGCTGCGTTGTAGCAGTAGTCGTAGATGTAGGGCACGAGTCCGAAGAACACTATGCCTGCCACGCAAATCCAGAGGGCAGCCTTCTCGCCGCCGTTGCTCTTGAATGCCTCGATTTTGGCCTCGCCCGTATTGATCCATATGGCCTTTACCACCAGCAGGTAGTAATAGAGCGATATGATGGTGTTGATGAGGGCCACGAGCACGAGCATGTACAGAGCCATCGAACCGGTGGAAGCCACCGAGTTGAAGATGAAGAACTTCGAGAAGAAACCTGCGAAGGGAGGTATACCTGCCAGCGAGAACATGGCGAGCGTCATGGCGAACGACAGCCACGGGTTGGTCTTGTGCAGTCCGTCATAGTCGTCCATTCCCACCTTGCCGGTCTTGTTCTCTATGCTTGCAATCACTGCGAAGGCTCCAAGGTTGCTCACGATGTAGACGAAGATGTAATACATCATCGAGCCGAGACCTATTGCGCTCTGGCTCATCACTCCCAGCATTATGTAACCGGCCTGCGATATCGAGGAGAAGGCCATGAATCGCTTCATGTTCTTCTGGCGTATGGCGAAGAGGTTACCTACGGTGATTGTAAGTATGATCACGCCGTACATCATCCATTCCCAGCTGTCGGCAAATACCTGGCCGAAGGCCTGGGCGAAGATGATGAAGAAGGCGAAGGCGGCGGCTCCTTTGGAAATCACCGACAGGTAGGAGGTGATGGCCGTGGGAGCACCCTGATATACGTCAGCGGTCCAGAGGTGGAAGGGCACGAGCGAGAGCTTGAAGCCTATGCCGGCAATTACGAAAGCGAGCGCCACCACCAGGAGTCCCGACATGCTGCCGGCCGTGATGGCTACGGCTATGTCGCTGAAGTAGAGCGAACCTCCCGAGAAGGCATATACGAAACTGAGACCCATCAGCAGGATTGCCGACGAGAAAACTGCCGTGAGTATGTACTTGATGGCAGCCTCATGGCTCTCGTAATGCTTCTTGTTGAATGCCACCAGTGCGGCCAGCGGCAGCGATGCCGTCTCCAGTCCGATCACGAACAGCAGGAAATGACGTGCCGATATCATCAGGTACATGCCGAACAGCGTGGCCAGTATCAGCTCGTAGAACTCACCCTTGCGGATGGCCGTCTCGTCGCTGTCGACCCAGCTTGCCGACTGGAGGAACACTATGAACACACCTATGTTGAGGATAGCCTTTATAGCCTTGCAGGCATTGTCATCGACATACATACCGCCGAATGCCGAGGTGTCGGCCGACGGTATAAGCCATATGGCCACCGTGGCCAGACCGAACAGCACCGTGGTGACCGGTGTCAGCCAACTCTTCTTCGAGCCGTCGCGCGTGAACACGTCAAGCACGAAAACCACGAAAAACAAGCCTAAGATTATTAACTCGGGGATCATCGCCCCAAATTGTGAATAGTCCATCGTTATCTTGTTGTCAAATTGTTCTGATTAAATTGCCTGGGCCAATGCGTCGACAATCGGTTTGAAACTGTTCTGTATAGAGTCGTTGAGCCAGTTGGGGAAGAATCCTATTCCGGCCAGACAAACTATCAGCGTTACAGTGGCGAGACGCTCCCACCATGTTGCGTCGGTGAGCGAGAGATGATGCTCGTCCTGCACGGGGCCGAGTATCAGCTTGCCAACCACACGCAGGATGTAGACTGCCGTTATCACGATTGATGTGGTGGCGGCTATCACGAAGATGCGGTGGAACATGTCGGCGTTCTCGAAGCTGCCGAAGAAGATGGTCATCTCGGCCACGAAGCCCGAGAGTCCGGGAAGTCCCAGCGATGCGAAACCGGCTATCATGTAGCATACTCCGAGATAAGGCATAATCTTCATGAGTCCACCCATCTGACGGATATCGCGGGTATGCGTACGTCCGTAGATCATACCGATCAGGGCGAAGAAGAGAGCCGTCATCAGACCATGGCTGAGCATCTGGAGGATACCGCCGGTCATGGCCGTCTGGTTGAGCATCAGCAAGGCGAAGAGCACCATGCCGCAGTGCGATACCGACGAATAGGCATTGATGTACTTGAGGTCGGTCTGCACACATGCCGAGAATGCGCCGTATACTATGCTTATACCCGTGAGGATTATGAAAATCCATGCGAGTTCATTGGCGGCATGGGGAAGCAGGAAGATGGCGATGCGGAAGCAACCGTAGCCTCCCAGCTTCATGAGCACGCCGGCATGCAGCATCGACACCGCCGTGGGGGCGCAGGCATGACCGTCGGGACTCCATGTGTGGAACGGGAACATGGCGCCCAGCACGCCGAAGCCTACAAACGTGAAGATGAACAGCATGTTCTGCCAGCCATAGTCGATGCAGCCGTAATGGGATATCTCGAGGATGTTCCATGTGTTGGCCACGCCGGCATCGGCAGGCGTTCCGTGCCAGTAGATTCCCAACAGACCCAGCATCAGGAATGCCGAGCCGCCCATGAGCATCAGTGTCAGCTTCATGGCCGAATACTCCTTGCGGCCTGTGCCCCATACTCCAATCAGCAGGTACATAGGAATCAGCGCCACCTCATAGAACATGAACATCGTGAACATGTCGATGGAGATGAAGAATCCGTAAACACCCGTCGACAGCAGCGAGTACCACAGGAAGAAGTTCTTGGGAAGGGGATTGATTTTCCAGGAGGCGAAAGTGCCTGCGAACACTATTATGGAGGTAAGCAGAAGCATGAGCACCGATATACCGTCCACGCCCACTGCGAGATGGATGTTGAGGGGCTCATACCACATCCAGGAGCCCATCCACAGCATTTCGGCCGTGTTGCCGGCTGCCCGCTGCGCCACGAAGTCGCACGTCAGCCATATCGACAGTCCCAGAAGCACCGTGGAGCATGTAACCATTACCCCCAGGATGGCCTTCATGTTGTTCTGACCGCACAAAGCGAGCCCGCCAAGCATGAGAACCGGCACTATTACAAACCAGATTAATATATTTCCGAAAAGCATAATCTATTATTGTTGTTTGAGTGGAAGCCTGTTTGGCAAGCTTCGGGTTAAAGGAGACATAACCAGGTTATCACAGCCAGCGCGACGGCTCCGAAGAAGTACCACATCACGTAAGTCTGTATATATCCCGACTGCATACCCTTGATTTTAACACTGAAGAAGTTGGTCATTGCTGCGAGGCCGTTCATCGTTCCGTCGATGATATGGCGGTCGAACCATGCTATGCCGCGGCATATGATGTTGAAGATGATCTTATGCGTGATGAACATGTAGATCTCATCCCAGTAGAAGCGGCGGTTGGCGGCAGTCCATAGCGCGGGCCAGAGGTTCTTGACCATCGTGGGGCGATTGTTCTTGCGAGCATACATGAAGGTTGCCAGGGCTATGGAAACAACAGCCACCGTAAGGGATGTGGCGGCCACGGAGCCTTCTATATGTATATGGTAAGGTTCGCCGTTGAATGTCACGAACTCGCCGAAAGGAATGAATCCTGCCACGCAGCTCACAGCTGCAAGGATAATCAGCGGCAGCGACATCTGCCAGGGTGCGTCGTGGGGCTTATGTCCGCTCTTCGCGTATTTCGGGTTCTCCTCCCACCAGAATATCATGTAATAGAGGCGGAACATGTAGAAAGCGGTCAGACCGGCCACCATCGTCATCCATGCGCCCCAGAACCAGTGGCGGTTGAACATGGCGGCAAGCATCTCGTCTTTGGAGAAGAAGCCGGAGAAGGGCCATATGCCGGCGATTGCCAGACACCCTATGAGGAACGTCCAGTGAGTGATGGGCATGTACTTGCGAAGGCCGCCCATCTCGGTATAGTTGTTGCTGTGAACGGCATGTATCAGAGCGCCGGCCCCGAGGAAGAGGAGCGCCTTGAACATGGCGTGCGTGAACAGATGGAACATGCCGGCCATATAGCCGAGTCCCGAGTAATGAACGCCCTCTATGGGCTGGTTGTAGGCACATCCCAGCGATACCATCATGAAGGCTATCTGGGATATTGTGGAGAATGCGAGCACTCTCTTGATATCAATCTGTGCGCAGGCCACTACGGCGGCATAGAAAGCTGTTATTGCTCCGACTATGGTGATGAATGTCAGCGAGTCGGGCACTATGCAGTAGAGGGGGAAGAATCGCGCCACGAGGTAAACGCCGGCCACAACCATGGTGGCGGCGTGGATGAGTGCCGACACGGGCGTCGGACCCTCCATGGCGTCGGGAAGCCATATATGCAGCGGCATCATGGCCGACTTACCCATACCTCCCACGAAGATGAGCACCATGGCCCAAGTGAGCACCGAGCCGCTCATGAACGTAGCGCCCAGAACGGTGTTGGCGATCACGCCGGCATTGCTGTTGAGCATCAGGAAGTTGAAAGCGGAAGCCGAGCCCAACGGGCCGTCGGCGGGTGCGTTCGACACATAATAGCTCAGAACCAGTATGCCTATGAGCATGAACAGGTCGGCGAAGCGGGTAACGATAAAGGCCTTCTTGGATGCCGACACTGCCGAGGGCAGCTTGTAGAAGAAGCCGATCAGCAGGTAGGAGCTGACACCCACGAGCTCCCAGAAGATGTACATCTGGAAGATGTTGGTAGCCACCACGAGGCCGAGCATCGAGAATGTGAAGAGAGCCAGGAAAGCGTAGTACCGCTGGAAACCGGGCTCATGCTCCATATATCCCCAGGAGTATAGGTGCACCATGAAGGAGATGGTGGTTATCACCACGAGCATCATGGCCGAAATGGGGTCGAGCAGGAAGCCGATGTTTACCACGAGCCTGTCGGTGAACGCGAGCCATGTCACATCGAAGAGCTGGCACTGCTGGCGCACACCCTCGACGATGAAACGCGGGTCGCCGCTGAAGAAATATGTAAAAGCCACATAATAAGCCATGACAGCCACGGCCCCGAGAGCCGTGATGCCCAGAATGCCGGCAAGCTTGCGCGACATCTTCACTCCCACGATGCCCAGTATCAGGAACATCGTGAACGGGATGGCGAGTATCAATATTGGTAATGTAATGCCCATGATCAATATTTCATTTTATCGGCGTCGTTGACATCGGTGTTGCCGATGGCGCGATATATGTTTACGATGATTGCGATTGCCACGGCGGTCTCGGCGGCGGCTATCGCTATGGCGAAGAGGGTGAATACCATACCCTCCATCTGCCCGGGAAACAGGAAACGGTTGAAGACCACGAAGTTCAGGTCGGCGGCGTTGAGCATCAACTCCAGCGATATGAGCATCGCGATCATATTCTTGCGGGTCATGAACCCATAGACTCCGGCCGCGAACATTATCACGCTCGGGACCAAATACCATAACATATCCAAATCCATGGTTCAATTAACGTTTGCGGGCAACGGTGACGCCGCCGATTATACATGCGAGCAACAATACCGAAATAGCCTCAAAGGGCAGCAGGTACTGGAATTTGTCGGTACCGGTGAAAGCCCGGCCTATCTCCTTGATGGTGATGTCGGAGCCCAGGCAACCGGCAAGGGTCATGTCGTGGGCTATGGGCATATAGAAGATAGCGAGGAGCAGCAAGGCAGCTCCGGCCACCGACACTAAGACTCCCATCTTGCTCCGGTGCGTAAGCAACACGGGTGCGGCCTCGTTGGGCTTGTGCGTAAGCAATATCGCGAACACGAACAATACCATGATGCCCCCGGCATATACCGCTATCTGCACTGCGCCCAGAAACTGGTAGCCCAGCTGGAAATAGAATAATGATGTTCCTATAAGCACGAACAGCAGATAGGTGGCGGCTCTGAGAATCTTCCGAGTCGTTACGGCCATTACAGAGAACACCACCACTATCAGCGCTGTCACCGAGTACAGGATTATATTCGCTACAGAAGTACTATCCATTGTGTTGTTATTGGTTATTTGTCAGAGGTAACGTTAGCCTTAGGGTCTTGGGGAGTCTGGGCGGGCTTTGGCGCGGGGGCCGGTTTGGGCGCGTCGGGAACTTCCGGACGGTAATTGAGCTGCTTTACGAGCTTGTCGCGCTCGAAGACTGCCTGCTCGAAATCGTTGCTGAACTCCAGGGCATTCTGCGGGCAGGTCGTCACACACAACATACAGAAGGTGCAGCTGCCCAGATCATAAAAATACTTGTCGAGCTTACGCTTCTTCTTGCCGTCGGGAAGATCCACCATTTTCGTCTCGAGCTTGATGGTTCCGTTAGGGCAATTCATCTGGCAGATTCCGCAGGCTATGCATTTATGGCGCCCCTCGGCGTCATATTTCAGCGTCAATTCCGCGCGGAACCTGTCGGCAATCTCAAGGGTTGCCCGGTTCTCGGGATATTGCTCCGTAACCTTCGGCGTCACGAACTCCTTGCCCGTGACGGCCATTCCGGTCACCAGACTCTTAAGCCCGCTGCCTACCGACTTGAAATATTCTATTATATTGGCCATTATTGTTGTTTATCGGGAGTGGTGTTCTTTGCGGAGCGCCACTCCCCCTTTTAGTTTCTAAAACAGTTTCAGACTATACGCAATCAACGTTCCACCTGGCCTCCGAGGAGGTCAAGGAGTTCGGAGGTGATGTTCTGCTGGCGCAGCTTGTTGTATTCGAGCTGCAGTTCGTCGCGTAGCTTCTGGGCATTGTCGTTGGCCGTCTGCATCGCTATGACGCGTGCCGCCTGTTCCGATGCCCGGTTCTCTATCGTGATCTCCTGCATCGTCGACAATACGAACATCGGCAACACCTCGTTGAAAATGCTGTTGGGATCCGGCTCGAATATGTACAGCTGGTTTTCGTCCGCGATCCTGTCGGCACCCGTTATGGCATCCTGGCTCACAGGGAACAGTCTGTCCATAGTCAGCACCTGGCGACTCATCGACTTGTAGTTCATGTATACCACGTCCACCATGTCGAGTTCGCCGCTGATGAACTTGTCGCGCAGTCTGTGGGTGAACCTGTTGACGGCCTCACCCGACATCTTGCTGTCGACGCCATCCTCCACTATCACCTCCACGTCGTCAAGGTTTCTGACGGCCTTGGCGATTTTCTCGCCTACGGGATATACCGTGACCTTCACACCGGGGTTCTCCCGGCGTATCTCATCGAGTTTGAGCAGCAGACCCTTGAAGATGTTTATGTTGTAAGCGCCGCAGAGGCCATCGTCGGAGCCGTAGACCACCACGGCCGCCGTATGTACCTCACGCGTCTCTATGAGAGGCGAGCGGAAGTCCTCCTCTGTGCCGAGTATATGGCCCATGATTTCCGTCAGCTTTGCCCTGAAAGGCTGCAGCTGACGCAATTGCTGCTCGTTCTGATGCACCTTCGCCGACGATATCATCTTCATGGCTCCCGTGATCTTCTCCGTGGAGGCCACCGACCCGATGCGTGTCTTCAGTTCCCTTAGCGTTGCCATTGCGAATATCTGTTAAGACAGGGCCCGGAGGCCCCGCCGTTTATTTTCCATTTGATATGCTGTCGGCGGTCTCCTTGGCCGTGGCGGTCAGTAGCTGTTCCACCTCCGGCGTGAGCTTGCCGCTCTTCAATACGTCGAGCACCTCCTTGCGGTACTTCATCTCCAGTGCCTGCAGGAACTGCGTCTGGAAGTCAGCCACCTTGTCGAGGTCAACATTCTCCAGGAGTCCGTTGACACCGGCATAAATCACCGCCACCTGATTCTCCACAGGCCAGGGATGATACTGCGGCTGGCAAAGTATGCGCTGGTTCTTGCGGCCTCTGTCGATCACGCGTGCCGTCACAGGGTCGATGTCGCCGCCGAACTTCGTGAACGATTCCAGCTCGCGGTACTGTGCCTGGTCGGTCTTCAGCGTACCGGCAACCTTCTTCATACACTTGATCTGGGCGCTGCCGCCCACACGCGACACGGATATACCCACGTTGATGGCCGGACGGATACCCTGGTTGAACAGCGAGGTCTCCAGGAATATCTGGCCGTCGGTGATGGAGATGACGTTGGTAGGGATATATGCCGACACGTCACCGGCCTGGGTCTCGATGATGGGAAGAGCCGTCAGCGAGCCGCCACCCTTGACCATAGGCTTCATAACCTCGGGAAGGTCGTTCATCTTCTCGGCCACTTTCTGGTCGGAGATGATACGGGCGGCACGTTCCAGCAGACGCGAATGCAGGTAGAAGATATCGCCGGGGTAAGCCTCGCGGCCCGAAGGGCGCTTGAGGATCAGCGACACTTCACGGTAAGCCACGGCCTGCTTGGAGAGGTCATCGTAAACGATAAGCGCGTCGCGCCCCGAGTCACGGAAATATTCGCCGATGGCTACTCCCGAGAAAGGCGCGAAATAACGCATCGACGCCGACTCCGAAGCACTCGCCGATACAACCACCGTGTAAGGCATGGCGCCGAACTTCTCCAGCGTGTTGACGATGGATGCCACCGTGGAGGCCTTCTGGCCTATCGCAACATATATACAGTACACCGGTTTGCCGGCATCATAGTTCTGCTTCTGGTTGATTATGGTGTCGATGGCTATTGCGGTCTTACCAGTCTGACGGTCGCCGATGATAAGCTCTCGCTGTCCGCGGCCAATAGGAATCATCGAGTCGACAGCCTTGAGGCCGGTCTGCAGCGGGGTGGTTACCGGCTGACGGAATATGACGCCGGGGGCCTTGCGCTCGAGAGGCATGCGTATGCGCTTCCCCTCGATGGGTCCTTTGCCGTCGATAGGCTCGCCGAGCATGTTCACGACGCGACCGAGAAGACCCTCGCCTACCGGTATCGACGCCACTTCGCCCGTACGCTTCACCGACATGTTCTCGGTGATGCTGTTAACCTTGTCGAGAAGCACTACGCCCACATTGCTCTCCTCAAGGTTGAGGGCCACGCCTTTGGCTCCGTTCTCGAACTCCACAAGCTCATTGCTCCTTACATTCTCAAGACCATAGACATGAGCCACACCGTCGCCGGCATTCAGCACCGTGCCTACTTCCTCGAATTTTATCTTTGAATTGATGTTCTCAAGCTCTTGCTTCAGTACATCGGATATTTCACTGGGATTAAGCATTGTTTAATTGCCTGTTAAGAGGTTTTGTCGTAATTGTTCGAGTTCGCCGCTTATGGAAGCGTCGAGACGCGTGGAATCCACGTCGATGATGAAACCGCCGATGATGTCGGGGTTCACTTCGCGGCTATACTCGAAGCTGGTGTTCCGGTAGCAGTCCTCCACCACCTTGTGCAGTCGTTTCATCTCGGTGTCGTCCATTTCGACAGCCGTGGTGACACGCACCTGCGAGATATTGTTTTCCTTACGGTAAATGTCGCGGTAAGCGAGTGCCATCAAGAAGAAGAACTCCTCCCTGTTATGGTCGAGCACAAGAGTCACGAACCGGGCATAGGCGTCATCGGCGCCGGCGCCGGCGGCAGCCATCAGCAGCTTCCGCTTGTCGGCAACCGACACAAACGGATTGGAAACCGCCTTCTCCAGCTCCTTGTCGGCCATAAAGGCTTCAGTCACTTTCTTCATATAGCCGTATATGCTCTCGGCACTTTTGGTCTCCACGGCATATTTGTAGAGAGCCTTGGCATAACGGTGGGGTATCAGTCCGGAAATCATGGCCTCAGTTCTTTTCTATTTCATCCAACAACTTATTGACCAGCTGAGTCTGAGCCTTGTCGCTCTTCATCTGCGTCCTCATCATTTTCTCGGCAATTTCGATAGAGAATTTACCTACTTCGTTGCGGAGCTGGGATTCGGCTTCTTTACGGGCCTGGTCTATGGCGACTTTGGCGACGTCCATTTCGCGCTGAGCGGCTACGGATGCCTCCTTGCGGGCCTGCTCTATAATCTCTGTCTTCATTTTGGCGGCCTCGCGGAGCATCTCCTGCTGACGCGCCTGTGCCTCGCGCATGTATTTGTCGGCTTCGGCACGCGCGTTTTCCAGCTGCTCCCTGGCCTCACGGGCATTCTCTACTCCCTCGTCGATCGTCGAGGCCCGCTTGTCCATCATCTTGATGATTACCGGCCAACCCCATTTCGCCAATACCAGGAACAACAGGATGAACGCTACGAACATCCAGAATATAAGCCCGAAGTCAGGCGTAAATAATTCCATTGTCTCTTCTTTTAGGGTTGATTAATATCCCTGTCCGGCACGAGGCCGGACAGGGTCTGTTCCGGTTTTATTTGATGAAGATAGCGAGCGCCGATACGATTACGGCAAACAGAGCGACACCCTCGATAAGAGCGGCGATCACAATCATGTTGCTTCGGATATCACCGGCGGCCTCAGGCTGGCGTGCTATCGCCTCCATTGCCGAGCCTCCGATCTTTCCGATACCGATGCCCGCACCGATGGCGGCCAACGACGCTCCTAACGCTGCTCCAAGAGCGGCTATAGGCTGCAGATTCATCACTGCCTCTGCTACTTCTCCCGCGGCTGCCAGTATGGCGCCCATAATCATTGTCAACATAGCTGTACTTTTTTAATGTTTATTTTTTTATTGTTTTTTCAAATTTTATCTATCTGAGCCGCCTCTTTGGCAAGAAGTCTATGCTCCTCTTCGGCTTCCTTGTCCTTATGCTCCTCATGTTCCTCATGCTGCTGGGCCATGGCTATGAACAATGCCGACAGCAGCGTGAACACGTAAGCCTGGATAAACGACACCAGCACATCCAGCGCCAGCATGAACACCGTGAACAATACCGATATCACGGCAGTCCCGCCGGCAACCGCGGCTCCGAAGGCCGCGAAGATGAAAATCAGAAGCGTCAGCGTGATCACGATCATGTGACCGCCCATCATGTTGGCGAAGAGTCGCACGGCCAATGCCGCCGGCTTCGTGAAGATGCCGAATATCTCTATGCACTGCATGATAGGCAGAGGAAACTTCAGCCAGATGGGCACATCGGGCCAGAATATCTCCTTCCAGTAGTGCTTGTTGCCCAGAATGTTGGTGAGCAGGAACGTGCACACGGCCAGCACCAGAGTCACGGCGATGTTGCCCGTAAGATTGGCGCCGCCAGGGAATATCACTATAAGTCCCAGCAGGTTCATCGTCAGGATGAAGAAGAAGGCTGTGAGCAGGTAAGGAGCGAATTTCCTGGTGTTATCCCCCAAGGTAGGCTTGATGGTGTCGTAATATACGAAACCCACCAGCATCTCGAAGAATCCCATCCCCTTGCGCGGTGCCCTCATTCCTCTGCGGCGGTAATACCCCGTGAGTCCGAACACCATGGCCAGAACAACGGCCACCGATATGAAGAGAGCCAGCACATTCTTGGTTATCGAAAGGTCCAGCGGACGGTATTCCCTGTAATAAGTGCCCGGTTTCTGCAGGTGTCCGTCTACTACGCTTTCCACGCATACATAACCGTCTATTACAGGTTCAGCCTCATACATCCCCTCTTTGGCGGGGGTGGCTTTGGCCACTTCGGCGTCCACCTTCTTACGGTCTTCCGGCGAAAGGTCGAAAATCTCCACCACCTTGTCCTTGTGGCTGCTTACCTTGGCTATGACGAAGCGGTAGGTCTTGCCGTCACGCTCGCATACCTTTACCACAGGCACCACATTATGGTGTATCTTCCCGCCGACAGTATCATTTACCATCTTGGTGAGGTCGGCGCTTGAGAAGGCGAACCATTTGCCATCCTCAGCCCTGACTATCACCGGAAGCGGAATGCGCTGCGTGTGGGAGAAGGGAACTTCCCAGCCATAGCCATCGCCGAGATGCTCAAAGATGATATCCTTGACATCCAGCTTTTCCTCCTGCTGTTCGGTTTTTTCCGCCGGGCCCTCCTCCGACTTGGAATTGTCGGAGCATCCCCAGCTTCCCAGCATCACCGCGATTGTCAGCAGTATGACTTGTATTTGTCTGTACATCTTCTGGTAGTTTGTACCGGCTTAATAGGCTAAGACGGAGATTTTGTTGTCGTTGACGTCGGCAATGCCGCCGTTGATTTCCATATCATGGCTTTCGCCGTCGGGCGTAAGGTAATGCACCGGACCCTTTACGAGCACCGATATCAGCGGTGCATGGTTGCGGAGCACCGTGAACGAACCGAGTTTTCCCGGCAACGTCACCAGCGTGACTTCGCCGGTGAAGGTCACTTCATGTGCCGATATTATCTCAAGGGTCATATGCCGTATTATTTAACCTCTTCGAGGAGTTTGTTACCTTTGGCAATAGCGTCGTCGATGGTACCCACGTTGAGGAAAGCCTGCTCCGGCAGGTGGTCAAGCTCGCCCGAGAGAATCATCTTGAAACCTCTGATGGTTTCGGCCAGCGGCACCATCACGCCCGGGAGACCTGTGAACTGTTCGGCCACGAAGAAGGGCTGCGAGAGGAAACGCTGTGCGCGGCGGGCACGTGCCACAACACGCTTGTCCTCGTCGCTGAGCTCGTCGACACCCAGAATGGCTATGATATCCTGGAGCTCGTTGTACTTCTGGAGAAGCTGCTTCACGGCCTGGGCCGTGTTGTAATGGTCCTCACCCACGATATTCGGGTCGAGGATTCGCGATGTCGAGTCGAGGGGGTCTACGGCAGGGTAGATACCAAGCTCGGAAATCTTTCTGTTGAGCACCGTGGTGGCGTCAAGGAACGAGAATGTCGTGGCGGGTGCCGGGTCGGTAAGGTCGTCGGCCGGCACATAGATGGCCTGCACCGATGTGATGGACCCCTGCTTTGTGGAGGTGATACGCTCCTGGAGAGCCCCCATCTCCGATGCCAACGTAGGCTGATAACCTACAGCCGACGGCATACGGCCCAGAAGCGCCGATACCTCGGAACCTGCCTGCGTGAAGCGGAAGATGTTGTCGATGAAGAGAAGCACATCCTTGGCGCCTCCTTCCTGATCGCGGAACTGTTCGGCGACGGTAAGACCCGACAGGGCCACACGCAGACGCGCACCCGGCGGCTCGTTCATCTGGCCGAACACCAGTGTCGACTGCGACTCGCCCAACGCCTTCATGTCCACATCCTGGAGATTCCACTCCCCTTTCTCGAGGCCTTCCTCGAATTTCTTGCCATATTTGATAACGCCACTCTCGATCATCTCGCGGAGAAGGTCGTTACCCTCGCGGGTACGCTCTCCTACGCCCGTGAATACCGAGAAACCGCTGTGTCCCTTGGCGATATTGTGGATGAGCTCCATGATAAGCACGGTCTTGCCTACGCCGGCGCCACCGAACAAGCCGATTTTGCCACCCTTCGAATAAGGCTCCAGCAGGTCAATCACCTTGATACCGGTGAAGAGCACCTCCTGGGAGATGGCGAGGTCGTCAAACTCGGGAGCCGGCTGATGGATGCCGCGCAGGTTGTCGCGGTTAAGCTCGCCAAGCATGTCGATTGACTCACCGATCACGTTGAGCAACCGTCCCTTGACCTGGGAACCGGTGGGCACCGCTATCGGACGCCCCAGATTCTGTACCTTCACTCCGCGGCGTACGCCGTCGGTGCTCTCCATGGCCACACACCGCGCGATATCCTCGCCGATATGCTGCTCCACTTCAAGTATCAGCTCCTCGCCGTTGTCGCGAAGAACCTTCAGTGCTGTGTAGATGGGAGGCATCTGTTCCTTGCCCCCCTCGAATGAAACGTCGATTACCGGGCCTATCACCTGGACAACCGTGCCTATATTCTCGCTCATATCTTTTGTGTTTCTAATTTTCGATTAAATATGACTCTCCACCAGTCAGAAATGCCATCCGAAAGCCACGAACACTGCCATCAACAGCAGATTGGCCAACGCGAAAGGCATGAGGTATTTCCATTCGAACGCAATCAGCTGGTCGATACGCACACGCGGGAACGTCCACTTGAACCATATGATCACATAGCTTATGAAGAAGGCCTTTGCGAGGAACCACACAATGCCGGGGATATAATTCATGATATCGTTGAAGCCGTCCCAGCCGGGGATATGCAGCGGCATCCATCCTCCCAGGAACATCAGGCTGGCTATACCCGACACGATGAACAGGTTGAGGTATTCGGCAAGATAGAAGAAACCGAAATGAATACCGGAATACTCTGTATGGTAACCTGCGGTAAGCTCATGCTCGGCCTCGGGGAGGTCGAAGGGTCCGCGGTTGGTCTCGGCGGTAGCCGCCACTATGTATATCAGGAAGGCGATGATTGCGGGCACATGACCCTTGAAGAGGAACCATGCGTCGGTCTGCGCCGTCACCAGGTCGCTGATTTTCATGGGATGAATGTCGGGGTTGCTGCCGGCGAGCACCACTATGGCCATCAGGGCGAGACCCAGCGAAATCTCATAGCTTATCATCTGGGCGCCGCTACGCATGGCGCCGATAAGGGTATACTTGTTATTGGATGCCCAGCCTGCCAGCAATATGCCCAGCACGCCTACGGAGCTGACCGCCAGCACGAAGAAGATACCGATATTCCAGTCGATGATCTGCAGTCCGTTGCCCCACGGCAGACACGCCAGCATCACTACCGAAGCCGTAATCACCAGATAAGGGGCAAGCTTGAAGAGGAACCGGTCGGTACCCTTGAGGCATATCAGCTCCTTGATAAGTATCTTGAACATGTCGGCGAAGACCTGCAGCAGACCCCATGGTCCTACGCGCATAGGTCCCAGTCGACACTGGAAATAGGCGCAAAGTTTTCGCTCGTACAATATATAGAACAGCGCCAGCACTGTGTAGGTGAGCAGTATCAGCACACCGATTATTACGCATTCTATGAGGACTGCCAGCCAGTCGGCCATGCCGAGGCCCAGCAACCAGTCATTGAAGCACGCTGTCCATTTGCCAAAGTCAAACATATCTTGTCTCGTTGTTATTGTCTAAACTTAATTAACGGTCGATATCGGGAATCACGAAGTCGAGAGCCGCGCCGATGGTTATAAGGTCGGCGATCATATACCCCGAGCATGTGAGGTCCATGACACCCACGAGGTTGAAGCAGGGGCTCTGGAAATGTACCCTGTACGGATTCTTGGAGCCGTCGCTCTCGATATATACTCCGAAAGCACCTCTTGAGGCCTCCACCTGCTGGTACCAGCGTCCTGCCGGCAGCTTGATGAGCTTCGGCACCTGTGCACGGATATCTCCCTCAGGTATATTGTCGACAAGCTGCTCCAGGATGCGGCAGCTCTGCTCTATCTCCTTCATCCTCACCATGTAGCGGCTGTAGGAGTCGCAGCCGTCAAGAAGCACCTCGTCGAAGTCGAGCTCCGAATATATGCTGTAAGGATGTTTCTTGCGGGTATCGTTGCTCCAGTTGCTGCCTCGGCCGCTCGGGCCGGTGATGTCGTAGTTTATGGCATCCTCCTTGCTGAGGTGTCCCACTCCTACCAACCGGTTGCGGGCTATGATGTTGCCGGAGAATACCTTGTGGTATTCCTTGAGCCTGTCGGGCATGATCTCCAGCAGATGCTTCACATCCTTGCAGAAATCGGGATGCAGGTCGGCTATCACGCCGCCAATCACGTTATAGTTCATCGACATGCGTGCTCCGCAGGTCTTCTCGAAGATATCGAGCACCATCTCGCGCTCGCGGAATCCGTAGAAGAATGCGGTGGTGGCACCGAGGTCCATGGCCGTACAGCCGAACGACAGCAGATGCGACGATATACGCATGAGCTCGTCCATCATCACGCGGATCACCTCGGCCCGACGGGGCACCTCTATGCCCAACGCCTTCTCGATGCACATGCACAGACAGTGACGGTTCTGATGTGCCGACATATAATCCATACGGTCGGTGAAATGCAGAATCTGCGGATAGGTCATCCCTTCGCAGAGTTTCTCGATGCCTCGGTGTATATATCCCGACACCACGTCTACCTTGTTGACCTTCTCGCCGTCGATGGCGGCGCGGAAACGCATCACGCCATGGGTCGAAGGGTGCTGCGGCCCTATGTTGACAACATAGTCGTTCTCCTCGAACACCTTGCCCGGCACTTCCTTAACCTTGCCGTTCTCCAGCTTGTAGCTGCGCGTGTCGTCCTCGTTGATCTCATCCTCCATCCTGATGGGGTTGAGCTCCGGGTTGGCGTCATAATCCTTGCGCAAGGGGTGGCCCACCCAGTCATTGCGCAAAAAGAACCGACGCATGTCGGGATGGTCTATGAACTTGATGCCGTACATGTCGTAGACTTCGCGTTCCTGGAAATTGGCCACCTTCCACAGGTCGGTTACAGAATGTATATAAGCGTTGTCGCGGTCGCCGGAGGCAGTCACTTTTACGGCGAGCATCTCCCAGTCGTGAGTGGTGGAGGTCAGGTAGTATACCACGCCGAGCTCCTCTTTCCAGTCCATGCCCACCACGGCCGTCAACACGTCGAATCCGAGCTTGGGGTCGTTCTTGAGCTTGCCGGCAAAATCATGCCAGTCGGCCTCCTTGACAGTGACCAGAAGACATTCGCCTTCCTCGAACTCCGCCGCCGGATAAATCTTCTTGATATTTTCTTGTAATTGGCTCATAATTGTCTATGCGAAAGTTATCCGATCTGCCCCTTTTCCTCGGGATGTTCGGCGAAGAACTCCTCGATTTTCTCCTTTCTGTTGGCGCCGCCGAAGAATTTCTCCACCTTGATTTTGCGCTGGAGCTGCATAAGGCCATAGAACATTGCTTCGGGACGAGGCGGGCAACCGGGCACATAAACGTCGACCGGAAGGATTTTGTCCACGCCGGGCAACACGCAATATGAATTTTTGAAAGGGCCGCCTGATACGGCGCAGCCGCCGCAGGCTATCACGTACTTAGGCTCGGCGAGCTGCTCGTAAAGGCGTCGGAGCACGGGAGCCATACGATGCACTATCGTGCCCTGGACCATGATATAATCGGCCTGTCGGGGAGAGTTGCGCGCCACCTCGAAGCCGAAACGGGCCATGTCGTAACGCGCCGCACCAAGACTCATGAACTCTATGGCACAGCACGATGTGCCGAAGCACAACGGCCATAGGGAATTGGCTCGTCCCCAGTTAATCAATTCGTCGAATTTTCCTACCACTACATTGGCACCCGTCGCGTTAAGCTCTTCAACCAACTTGTCGATATACTCGTTGTTTTTGAAGTCTTCGCGCTTCATGCTCTTGATAGAGTCTATTCCCATTTCAACGCTCCTTTACGCCAGGCATAGGCCAGGCCCATGATCAATACAAACATAAAAATGCCGATACACAGCAGTCCTGCCGGTCCCATCCCCCCCATCACGGTGGCCCAGGGATACAGGAAAACTACCTCGACATCAAACAACAGAAACAGTATGGCAATGATGTAATATCCCGCCTTGAACTGTATCATGGACGCACCACGCGTCGGTATGCCGCACTCGTAAGCCTCGCTCTTCTTGACGCTGTACGACCGCGGTGAAATCAATTTGGCAATCAGCAACGCCGCGAATACCAGCGCCACGCCCGTTATCAGTGCCGTGATGCTCAGTACGCCGTTACTGATGTTGCACATTAACTCCATAATATGGTGTCTTTTGTTAATAGTTAGAAACGCACCGACAGGTGTGCACCTTATTGCACACTGCCCGTACTTTGGTGCAAAGTTACCCAAAATTTCCCAATACTACAAATAAAAATAGATTCGCCCTGTCCGGCTTGGCCGGGCAGGGCGTTCTTATTACTGAGATTCTGTATTGTAGGCTTATTTCTCCTGTACCGGATAGAGGAACATTCCCGAGGCTTCCCCTTCATAAATGCCGGCAACCTTGTAGCGGCAGGTCATCCCCTCCATGCCGGGGGTGCTAAGAAGCTTGAAGCTGTCGAAACGGAACCGCGTGTTGGGCGTATTCTCGGGCACCATCACCGGATCAACATTCTGCGCCGATATCTCGAAGCCCATAAGCGAGAACTTCAGTGGCAGGTCCTTCAGTACGAAGTTCACCGCCGGAGCCTTCTCGGCAAACTTGGCGTTGTAGAAGAATACATCCGCCGTATAGTTGCCGGCTTTCGAAAGGTTCATCTTCACGCGGTAGGTGATATTTTCGTTCTCATAAGGACTGCCGTCGCCGGGATACTGCGTCATCGTCAGGCCGGTATAGAGCATGTCGGGCCAGAATGTCTTCACGTCGTATTCTCCCAAAGTATACTGCATGAAGGAATATCCTTTGTTGGCGGGCACGAGCAGCGGGTTTGCCTTCAGCTGGTTCTCCAGGCTGCCGATCAGCGTCTTGTTGTTGGCGTTGGTGCACTCCGTAAGGTCGCAGCGTAGTTTGGTCACGGGCGTGGGTGTGCCTCCCGCATCTGCCGCCTTCATGAACCGGAATGGATGTCCCTTCTCCTTGTCGATGCTGATGTTGTAACCGTAGATGAACGGTATCATGTCGGTCTGGAACTTCTGCACGCCGGTGCCTGTACTCAGATCCTCGGTGCTGATCTGGGTGGTCATGGCCGTAAGATTGCTGTAATACTTATAGGTGGTAGGGGCAACCACCGGGGCGGCTCCCGATTTCGACACCAGCGAGTAAGTTTCTATCGTGATGGTCTGCGTGTTGATGGGCTCGCTCTCCTTGTTGCAGGAGGTCACGCCCATTATCAGTGCTCCGCAGGCGAGCAGTGCGATTTTCTTCATATTCTCTTATTCTGTTTTATCATTAACGCTGTCGGTACCGCTATATTATGAATGGCTACACTTCTAAATGGATAATCTGAGTGTTGCGCCCACCTGCAGAGGGCGTCCGCGCTGCAGGAACTCGTTGCCCATCGACATGAAATAGAAGGTATCGTAACGCGTTGCTGTCAGGTTCTTGCCCCATACCTGCAGGCTCCATCGCTTGGCTTCCAGCGTGACCGACGCCCCCAACAGCGCATAGAAATTCTGATGAAGGGTGTTGGCCTCGTTCCAGTATATCTTGCCGTTGCCTCTGAGATTCACGTCCACGGTCAGCCCGCTGACATGCCTCCCTTTCAGAGGCTGATACCATAATCCCTGCACAAAGAGCGTGTTCCTGGGAGCGTACGGCAGGTTCTTGCCGGCATAGTCGTGGATGCCGTTGAAGAATTTCACGAACCGTGCGTCGGTGAAGCCATAGCTGGCGTTAAGCTCTATGTTGCGTGTCACCTCCCATGTCAGCGATACCTCGCAGCCTGCGCTGCGCGTCTTGCCGGCATTGGTCATCACGCGCCCTGTCGTTGTCCCGTCGGGAAACATCGTCAGCTGCTGGTCGCAACAGTCTATATAGAAGGCCGACAGGTCGATGCCCACCTTACCCCCGGCAAACGACAGATGCGACCCTATCTCGTAATTCCAGCTGTACTCGGGCTTATATCCCACCACTTCGTCCACATCGTATGCCGCCGACAGTCCCATCAGTCCCATGAGCCGCTGCTGCAGCACGTCGCTGAACATCTGAGTGTTGAATCCTCCTGCCTTCCATCCTTTGGATATGGTGGCATACACGTTGCAGTCGCCGCCGGCCGTGAGGTCGTAAAGCACGCTCACCTTAGGCATCCAGTTGAAATAGCTCCTCCTCTCGTGTCCCCGGTCGTCGATTTTAACATCCTTGTGCGAGTATGGTTCCTGCGTACCGTCGGCCATGTGCATCACCTCATAACCTGTATCGCACTGGCTGTGGTAGTTGAGGCGCGAGGTCTCCCAGTCGAGCCGCAGTCCCGCCGTGAGATGCCATCTTCCAAGGTCGAACTCCGACTGATGATACACCGCGGCACCCCCCGATGGGATGGTAAAATCGCTGTGTAGCACAAACTCCCGGCTGTCCCATACTATCGGATAGTCGGGATTCGACTCATTGCGGTGCTTCTCTATGAGTTCCGATATTCCTTTGTCCTTGAAGGTCACGGGGGCTGTCATGTCGAGGTTGCGGAAAAATCCGAAAGCGCCGGCGAGCCATTTGTATCTGCCGCCAAGACCCTTACCCTTGAACACCACGTCTTCCGTGATGCCAAGGTCGCGCTGCTTCTGCGTCAGCGTGAAGTATGACTCCGGCAGGAAGTCCTGGTCGAGGGTCATGTTGTCGTCGAGCCACTGCACGCTGGTCACCGATGTCATCGTGAACTTCTCCTTGCGCCAGCTCAGCGTCAGCCCGTCGTTGACCGTAAACCGGCGGTAATAACATGGGTCGTTATAGTTTATCTCGTCTGTCGCCACCGAGCGGTATGGATACCCTCCCTGGCTGAGGAGTGTGGTGCTGAGCACGTTCTGGAGGAAGAGGTCTGGGTTGACCCTTGCGTCGAGCTTCAGTCGCAGGCCGCCCGACACTTCATGGTCGAGTTTCTTGCCGTCGTATTCGTTGCGGAAGAAGCCGCCGAGGTAGTCAAAATTGGCAATGGCGGCTACGGCTGTCTTTTCGCTGAACTTATGGTACCAGCCTGCCGAGGCGCGGTAGTCGTTGCCCATGCCGCCGTAGAGCGATACTCTCCATCCCTGCCACCGCAGCGGCGAGAGGGTGGTGATGTTGATGAGGCCTCCCATGGTGTTGCGGCCGAAGAGTGTTGACTGCGGACCGCGGAGCATCTCCACCGATGCTATGTCGGCGAGGTCGAAGTCATAGGCATTCTTGTTGAGATAGGGCACATTGTCGACGGTAAGGCCTACGGCCGGCTGGTCGATACGTGCTCCGATGCCGCGCACGTAGATTGACGACGTGATGCGCGACCCATAGTCGGGGATGTAGAAGTTGGGCACTATGTCGGAGATGCCTTTCATCGACACGGCGCCAGCCTGTTCGAGTTCCACGCGCCCTATCACGGTAGCCGACACGGCATCATGGTCGAGCCGGTCCTTCTGCTTCACCGACACCACGTTGACCTCCTGCAGCGTGGTAGCATCGGCATCCGCGCCCATGGCTACGGTATCGACGCGCTCCTCTCCTGCCAGCCGCAGCACCATAATAAGCACCCCCGTTATCGCTATCACTCTTCTTTTCACAGTGCAAAGTTATCCCATTTGCCCCAATCGGCCAAATACTCCTCCCCCACGCGCCTTTTTACCTGATTCCCGGTACTGAACTTTCTACAGGAATCACAGAACTAAAAATTTAGGGAATCACAGAACTTAACCGGAATTGCACCGAGAGTTCACAGAACTTATTCTCAGCCACAATAATTTTCAGACTGCTCACAGAAGCGGCAGGCAAGATTTTCGACGTGAGAATTGACTCTTTTCGACAGGAGAACGGGAGAACAGGAGAGTCCGGTACTCGTTTTAGACACAAGAACGGGAGAACAGGTTACTCGTTTGTGGATCAATGTCTCGAAAGCAAGACATGGTGAGCAGCTCCTTTACGAGCTGCGATGAGGTCCAGTTAACCATGTCTTGCCTCTACCGAGGCAGGTCTTGACTCTAACTGGTTCAGTTCTGCGATACCAAAACGAGCGCTGATACAAAAAAGCATACCCGACTCTCCCGTTCTATCGCCAAAAAAGAGTACCGTCTCTCCTGTTCTCCCGTTCTCCCGTCGAAAAAAAGTCAGTGCTACCGTCGAAAAGAGTCAGTGCTGCCGACGAAGAGATGTCAGACATCGAGGATGAGGCCCTCGCGGTTGCGTATGGCATCAGGATGGATTTTCATGGCCTCCTCCACGAAAACCGCGTCATCGGAATAGCGTGAGGAATAATGGCCTGTCAGCAGCCGGCGGGCGCCGGCGTCACGCGCCACCATGGCAGCCTGCTCGGCAGTGCTGTGAAACCGTGCACGCGCCAGATCGCCATGCTCACGGGTATACGTGGTCTCATGAAACAGAAGGTCCACCTCCCCTATCTTCGACGCCAGCCCCGGCATATAGAGAGTATCCGACATATGCGCATATTTGCGGCCCTTGTCGCCGGGAGTGGTGAGCAACGCATTGGGCACGACGCTGCCGTCGGCCTTGACGAAGTCGGCCCCCTCCTTGATCTCACGCATCTTGTAAAGCGGCACGCCATGATAATCGCACACATCACGGCGGATATGCCGCAGCGAGTCCTTCTCCTCGAACACATACCCCACATCCGGCACACGATGCTCCAGCGGTATCGTGCGCACCTTAAGAGCTCCCGTGTCGAGAATCACACTTTCCTCCGGCTCTATGACATTGAACTCCAGCTCAAACGACAAGTCACGGGAAAAATAACCGAATATGGTCTCCAGAATCCTCTTGCCGTCGGCAAATGTATGGATTGTGAGCTTACCCTCCTTGCCGCCGAGAGCCAGGGTGGATACCAGCCCCGGGAGTCCCAGCACATGGTCGCCGTGAAGATGGGTGATGAAGATATGGCGCAGCCGCCCGAACTTCAGTCTCTGTCGCTGAAACTGAAGCTGGGCGCCTTCACCGCAGTCAATCATATAGAGCGTGCCACGGTGCTCCACCACCGTCGACGACGGCTGATGCTTCACCGTAGGCTTCGCCGACCCGCAGCCAAGCGTATGTATCCTGAAATCACTCATCAACGCCAAGAATTTTTCCCGCAGAATGGGCAGTGATCACAGGAGCATACTGGCTCTGGGCCTCCGCAATGCCGAGAGTATATTCGCCGGCACGGTCCACATGACACTCATAGCTTATCACATGCGTACCCTTGCCGAGGAAAGGTATGAACAGATTCGTGCACGTATTGCGCACCTCGCGATAGAACCACACGCCGTCGGAAGAGGTATAGCCCGACAGCTGGTCTACAGGCTCGAGACATGCCGAGCGGCCGTCGATGATGGCCACATAATCCATGTCGCGGTCAGTAGTCACGGTAAGCGTCACCTTCACCTTGTCGCCGACTTTCAGCTCACCCTTCAGCGCCTTGCCGTCGACGACGCTGTAGATATTCTTCTCGACCTTCAGCTGAGGCACTCCCTGGCTCTTGACCTCGAGCACAGGAGCCACATACTGGCTTACTACGCCGCCCCATGCCGGATCGTGCGACGGCTTATCAATCACGATGCCGCCATTCCTTACCTGCTCGGGCGTCAACGTCACCGTAAAGCTGTCGGTAAGCTTCGACCTGCGGGGAAGCTTCACGACCTTGTCGCCAATCGAGAGGACCGCCGGCGCCTGAGGCACTGTCCAGTCGGGACCCGTGGCTACAAGAGCCTGTATCACCTCCGCAGTGCCCTGCATGGCACCCCAGTCGAGCGTCTGCTTCGACATCACCAGCCACTGGCGAAGACCGTTAATCTCACCCACATACTTCATAGGCTCCCCCTTGGACATCTCGCCATAGGCTTCGAGCACCTGAGCCGTGGTGATCAGAGGATTCCAGCCGCTCCAGCTTCCCTTGAGGTTCATGAAGCACATACCGCGCTCCGGAGTCACCGTGGCATACTGGCGTACCGACTCCAGGATAGCGCCGGCCAGCGACTTGTTGCCGAGCCGTTGCTCCAGCGTCACCGCCGTAGCCTTGTTGTATATGTCGAAATTCTTCCATTCGGCGGCTATCGCCTTCAGAGCCGCAGCCCTGAGCTGACCGAAGCCGCCGCTGTCCTTCACACCAGGGAAGAAGCTCTTGACATACAGATAGTTAAGCAGCTCAGAGGTGCTGAACGAGCGAGGTTTCGACCGCTGCCAGTTCTTGACCAGCTCCCTGTCCATATACGCGAACGCCTTCTCGGCTATCTTGGCGCCGCCCTCGGGCAGATACCCCATACCCTCGAGCATGGCGAAATGCAGCAGCACCCTGCCAGTGATATAAGGCGAGGTAGGCATGCCTGAGCACCAGCTCCAGCCGCCGTCGTTGTTCTGGCGGTTCACGAGCACCTCCATCACGCTCTTCACCGCATCCTGCGCCTCACGGGTATCGGCATATTTCACGAGCGACTGCATGCGCAGCGTCTCGTCAGCGGCATTGTTGACCCACGGCGTATTGCCCAGCTCCACAATCTTGAGCTGGCCGTCGCGCTGAAGATGCGACACGAGAGTGGAATCGCCGGCATTCTCCGGCGCCGCGAATGTGCGCAAAGCCTCCGCAATCTGCGGATATTCCGACGTCAGGCCGGCACCTATGGCATTGCCGAAAAGAGCGTTTACCTGCGCCAGGATATTCTCAGAGTCAGGTTTTATGATTGCCGGGAGCGCCGTAACGCATTCCCACAGAGGATTGCCGCAATACTGCAGCGTCACCGTGGCATCCTTGACTTTCGGAGGCATCTTCACATCCAGCCGCTGCTCGCCGGTGCCGAGATAGAAAGGCGCCGACTCGGTGACAGGAGTGCTGCTGGGGAGCACGGCCACCTCGGTGCCTTCACCATCGATATGGCCGCCGCCCGAAGCATAAGCCTTCACAATCACCGCCGACATATCGCCGGGCACGGCAAACGGCATCGTCACCACCCTCGAGCCGGACGCAGCCACTTCCTCGGCGGCGAAATCCTTGGCATAAAGCACCTTGCCCGACATGTCGGTGACTACCATCCTGCCCGACAGCGGCAAGGTCTCGCCGCTGTTGTTGTAGAGAGTCGCCGACAGCTGAGCCTCATCGCCTGTACGCAGGAATCGCGGAGCGTTCATACGCACCATCACCTTCTTGGCGGCAACAGCCGTGAGCATCTTCACATTGCCGCGCATCTCCTTGTCATAGCCTGCTATCTGGAACTGCCATGTGCCGTTGAACTGCGGCACCTCGAAGCCCAGCGTGGCCACACCCTCGGAGTCGGTGACCAGGTCGGGCATGAAGAAGGCCAACGGGCATTCCACAGGCCGTATCTCCTGCTGTTCCGCAGCTGCGGCACCGCCATAGTCACCGTTCACGGCCTCGGCATCCTCCTCGGCACTCTCCGCCTTATCCGCCATTCCCTTTGCGGCGCCATTCATGCGAGGTGCAGACATGGCCATTTTGCGCGAAGTGGTACGCACTGTGGCAAGCACCTCCTCCGACGCTCCGTCGGACACCGCTCCGGTGGATTTCACTTCATTCTGAACGTCATACACATAATAAAAGGCACCTCTGTCGAAGAGTCCGCGGTCATAAGTGTTGAGCGACGGTATGAGGAAACGTCTGTAATTCTTGTTTCTCATCCTGTCGACGCTCGTGAAGTCGGGGCGGCACATCCCCACGCCACGCTTGCTGAGCGACACCGCCGACGACCATGACGCCATACCGTAGGGATTGAAGCTCCACCGGAAGGGAGCCAGGGCATTAAGAGCCTCGTTCGACATCACGGCCATTGCCGGTCTGTCGGCCATAGGGCTGCCGCCCGTGGTGAACCGGAATTTCCATACCTCCTTGGCGCCAGGCTCCAGACGGTCGCGGAAACTTTCTGTCTCGATCTCCACCTTCTCCTGCTGGCTCACGGGTACCACCGTCACCACTGCCGTGGCATTCTCGAAATCATGCATGCCCGTCAGCGTCACGAACATCCTCTTGTCGGCAGCCGGCGACGCTACCCTGACATCCGCCATGCCGTCGGATACCTTAACCCATTTCTTCTCCACAATCCTTTCGCCGTCGTCGATCACGCAGAATATATGGCTGTTGTCATAACTTGACCCAGCCGCTATCGACACGTGGGTCTGACCCGGCTTCATGTCGACAGTCCTCTCAGGGGTCCACATAGCCGTCCTCACCGGCGGCTTTCTGTCGCCACGACGCCAGAGTATCACCTCGCTGCTCACATTTGCCCCCTCCTCACTGTCGGCCATATCCTGCGACAGCGAGAAGAGAAGCCTGTAACGCCCCGAGGACATGCCGGCGAAGTCTGGCTTGAACGAGCCCGACATGAACTCACCTTTCCGTACCTCCTTGCCGGTACTGTCGGTGATGGTATAATATACATTCTTCTGCACGGGATGACCTGTGACATCGTTCACGGTCACATTGCATGCCGTCACATCGCCGGCCTCCATGCGGTCGGGTATGTTGGCGCGTATGCTGTAAGGCGACACGAGGGAGAACATCGACACGGGAGCCTTCTGCGACTCGCCGTCGGGGGCGGTCACCTCCACGGCAAGAGTGAAGAGTCCCTTGGCATAGGGGGTGTCGCGCAGCGTGGCCGTGGGCAACGATATGGCGAACTTCCCGGCATCGTCGGTCACGGTGGTGCCGTAGCATTCCTGCTCGGTGTCGCACATTCCCCACCAGCGGAGCCATGGCGTGTAGGTCACAGTATATTTCACCTTGGCGCCGGCAACCGGCATCCCGGCATATGTCATGGCCGTGCCGTCGATGGCGAGCACATCGCCAAGCCGGAAGTTGTCTGACGCCTTCCCTGTGGTAACCTTGAAGCCGGGCGCCTTGTAATCGGCGACCTCAAAACCGGCATCGGCCACAATACGCCCTCCCGACAGCATACGCACACGCCATGTGCCCAAAAGACCCGACGAGGGTATGCCGAATTTGCCGTTGACACGGCCAAAGCTGTCGGCCACAAGTGTCAGCGTGTCGACGCCCTGCCCGTTGGCATCCGCAAGTATCACCTGCACCTCCTTGCCCGGAAGCTCCCGGAACTCATTCCCTTTCCTATCGGCTACAACTCCCGCAAACTTCATCTCCTGACCCGGCTTGTATATCGACAGGTCGGTAAGCAGTTTGCCGCAGGTCTGATTCCTGTCGTCACGGTTTGCGGCGCCGTAATTCCAGTAGGAAGTATGAGCCACGCTACCCTTTCTGCGTACCGACACCTTGCCGTTCTTTGCGGGGAGCACCACGGAGCCGTCGGCATCCGTGGTGAATGTCTGTCGTTCGGGAGTACCTCGGTATACGTTTTCCGTCCAGATCACGGTAGCACCCTGCACCGGTGCCTGGTTGGAGGCATCCACCACATATAGCCGCTTGCGGCCGTCGGCACGGTCGGTGACCATGAAATAGCTTATGTCGCTGACGAGGAAAGTACGGCTTGATATGTCCGACGTCCCGTTGCTGACGATTCCCGACGCATCGGCGCCGGCACTCGCATATATGGCATATACGCCCGGCTCGAGACCCGCCATGGCAAGCGTGTCGACAGCGATGTCGGGAGCCGTGCCGCCCACGGCGAAGGGAACCTTTTTCACCAGCCGCCCTTTGCCGGTCATATCCTTATAGTTGGCCCACCCGTCGGTGAACGTGTCAGGGAATCTGTATATCAGTAAATTGCCGCTGTATATACCGGTGGCGTTCAGCCCGCATTTCCATGCCGTCGAGGGGAGCACAGCTTCAGGATACGACAGGTTTACCGATTTGCTCGTAAGCTCTTCGATAATGTCATGCACCTCGCCGAGTCCTAATGCCGAGGGATATTTCGCGGCATACCCTCTCGCAATTTCAAGAGCCTTGCGCCGCCCATCGTTGACAGCCTTGGCCGTCGGCTCCTTGCCGCCCGTCTCCCTTCCATTCCGGGAATAGAGGCTGCGGGCATAGTCGGCAACGAAGCGGGCGCCGTATGCCGTATCGCCATAGCGGCCATAGCACTCCTCGAGCCAAGCCTTGCGTTTGGGGGCATAGCTCAGTATGTCGTAATATCCGCAGGCGAAGAGAGCCTCCAGCTCCATGTTGCCTTTCTCTTTGTTGGTGCTGATACCCTTGTCGAGAAGGCTTTTACGCATTTCTGCGCATCTGTCGGCGGGAGTCACCGTGCATGCGTCGCCGAAGCGCAGCGGCTCGTTACCCGTGGCATACGTGCCGACATACTCAGCACCTTTGAGGCGTATGAAATCCATGACTGTCATACCTGCGCGTCGCGCGTCGGCGGTGTTCACCAGCAGCCCGGCAACTTCGGCGAGAGGAACATCACCGGAGATGCGCCCGGCGGCGTCGGCGACCGTGGCCATCACGCTCTCGGCAAACATGCCGCCGCTCCATTCGAGCACGTCGGCAGGCCGGTCGGCAAGGGGTATGTCACGCTGGTCGTAGACCCACCGCCGCGAGTTGTAGACATTGTTAAGCAGCTGAGCCTTGCACATCAGGGCCATGGCGTTCCACGGCGACGCGAGGCTTGAGGCAAGCGTGTCGAAACGCGCGATATTCCCGTTGACGTTGTTGTCGGCATCTATTTCCGAGGAGGCCACCGTCATCTGTATTGCCGCGCGTATGGCGTTGAGGCCGTCGCCGGCACCTAAAGCCTTGGCATACTCCGCACGGGCGTTGCCCATCACTGTCTGCGGATAGGCGAAGTCAGGCTTGGCAAAGGTATTGGCGCTATTCCGCGCCGTCTGAGCCGTCGTGGTTCGCTTGCCGCTAACCCGTTTTCCCATGGCAGGCATGCTTATACTTATAATGCAAAAGAAGGCGAGCGTCAGCCACACCTTCGTTCCTTTTATGTTGTTCCTCTTTTTCATCTGCCTGTAAGGTTATCTCTGTGTTCTATTTTTCTCCCGTCGTTCACGGTGCATTTTCCTCAGTCGCCGGTTAAAATTCTCGTCGGCCTCCTTCATCTTGAAAATCTGTTTCGGCGACAGGAACTTTGAGAACTGACCGTCATATTTCTTCTCGATGGCTGCGCCTTTTTCCCTGGCGTTGTTCATGGCATCCACGGCAGCCTTGTAATCCTCGTCGCTGGCGTTGGAAGAGTTGCGCACCTTACGCTCCTGTGCCTTAACGCTACGGAAGAGGTTCCACCGCTCCTCGCTGAGGTTGTTGTAGACCTCCTCGAACTGTTTTTTCTGCGCGGCGTCAAGACCCATTTCCTGCGACAGGAACTCAACACGATATTGCTGAATCTCCCTGCGCATCGCCGCCTTGTCCTTACCTGTCTTGTTCTGCGCCATAACCGGCAGTAGTGCCGTCATCAGCAGCAGCATTGTCAAAAATATCTTCTTCATGTCAAATAGCTTATTCGGTTTCGCCAAGGCTCTCGAAGTCCTCCTCGAAGTCCTCTATGCTGTCGTACGACGATGCCACGTCATTCTCAATCTCCATGTCGGAGAGCATATTGTCGGGCACATAAAAACTCTCGCTCTGCGCCGCCTGGTCCATAAGCAGGGCTATCTGCTGCGGCGGATTGTCGAGATTGATGGATTCCGTTTTCATAAACCGTCCGAACACGTTCATCATCAGCCATATGCCGCCGAACATCGCCGCCAGATAAACATATGGCTTCAATTTCTGCCAGCGCGTCATCTCCACATGCCTCTCTATTGCCGCCATCTCCGGCAACGATGTTAGCACCTTATCTGTCACGGAGTCAAAATAGTTGTCGGGAACCCGCATATGCAAGTCCCGGCCAAACTTCCTCTCAAGCTCCTTCTCAGCTATATCATATTTGTCCGACATTACCTATCAATTATTACAAATCTACTTACTCCGACATTCCTACCGCGCATAGGTTTAATCGGCCATTCAATTTTTCGCACCACCCGTGTGATACAAAAAAGAGTTGTGTCAGAGTTTGATGAGGCCTGTGGCATAGGCGGCGACGGATGCTGCCGAAAGGAGGGCCAGCAGGATGCATACGGTCAGTTCGCCGGCCGTGAAGTAATGCTTCCACGATGATGCCCTGCTGAGCACGATGCCATAGTACCTGTTTTTCTCCTTGCCGGCAGTGATATAAAATCCGGTGCCGGCGAGATAGAACACCGATGTGGCCATAAGAGTAGGTCCCGCGGAATAGAGCATCCATACGCAGGATATGGAGCAAATGATAGCCACCGGCAACGACTTGCGGAGCCCGTGGGCGTTGGCAATCCCTAATTTTATGAGATAGAGGGCAGAGAAGAGATAGCATGGAAGCACCATCATGCCTGTAATCTGGAGGGCTGCCATATACACATCGTCGCTCATGGCCACGATTATCAGGAACACCGACATGGCAACGCTCGACACGCGGAGGCCGAAAGCGGGCATGTCATGGCTGTTGAGCTTCTTGAAACGCTTGGGGAATATGCCCGTATTCGCCGCCTCCATAGGCACCTGCGCGCATACCATGGTCCATGACACCCATGAGCCGGCCACCGACAGTATCACCGTGACGATTACCGTCCAGTATGCCCAAGGGCCGCAGCATTCACGCAGCAGATAGGCCACCGACGGGTCCTCGAGATTACTCAGCTGCATCCTGTCGAGTATGCCGAAGCTCAGCACCGACACAAGGGCATAAAGGATCCAGGCCGTACCGAAACCAATTACTCCGGCTCTGCTGACATCGCGGGGCTTGCGCGCTCGCGCCGACATCATGACCGCCCCCTCGATGCCTATGAAGCACCACAGCGTCACCAGCATCGTATCGCGAACCTGCGTAGTAAGGTCGCCGAAGCCGGCGAATCCGGGCCATGACTCCCCGGCCACCGGTAGCCGGAACCATATCGACAGCAATATGATGATCAGCAATATCGGCACTATCTTCAGCACCGTCATGATGTTGTTGAGCTGCCGGGCCGTCTTCAACCCTCCCGACACCAGGAAGTACATCCCCCATATGAACGCGAGGCCGAAGAGCACCATCTTCCAGTCGTGGTGCAGCAAGGATGGAAAGAAAGAGCCGAAAGCGTCGTTGAGCATCACGGCATAAGCCACATTGGCGAAGCATACGCACAGCCAGTAGCCCCAGGCCATCAGAAAACCGGCATAACGGCCGAAGCCGGCACGCGCGTATTCATAGATGCCTGCGTTAAGTTCAGGACATTTCAGACTCAGCTGACGGAAAGTATATACCAGCGAGAGCATTGCGGCGGCCGTGATACCCCAGGCCACCATGCTCGCGGCAAGACCGGAACTCGACGCTATGTTCTGCGGTATGTTGAAGATACCGGAACCTACCATCATGCTGAAAACCATGGCACTGAGCCCACCCAATCCTAATTTGCGGACAGGTCCTCCGGTCATAGTTCTTCGGCTTCTATGGCGGCGGTGATCTTCTTCAGGGCATGGTGATACGAGGCTTTCAGGGCGCCTACCGACGTGCCTAACACTGCCGACATGTCATCATACTTCATCTCATCGTAATACCGCATGTTGAACACCAGACGTTGCTTCTCGGGGAGCGCCATGATGGCTTTCTGCAGCTTCTTCTGCAGCTCGTCGCCGTCGAAATAGGGGTCGCTCTCCAAAGTGGACATAAGGTAGTCGTCCTCGCCGTCGCCCATGATATTGCGGCGCTGTCGCTCCTTGTTCAGAAAATTTATCGATTCGTTGACGGCTATCTTATAGAGCCATGTCGAGAGCTTCGCGTCGCCACGGAAATTGTGCAGATTGCTCCATGCCTTCATGAAGCTCTGCTGCAAAAGGTCGTTGGCATCGTCATGACTGTAAACCATCTTGCGGATAAGCCAATAGAGTTTCTCTCCGTACATTTCCATCAACGTACGGAACGCCTCGTTGGCGGTAGCCGGGTCTTGCAGCCGCTCCACCAACGCCTTCTCATCTATGGGCGCATTATATCCCTTCACTTCGTATGCCTTGACTTTTAAGCCGTCGAAACGACTTCTTTTAAGGTTCAAAATTAAGCAAATAATTCAAGTTGCGCAAACGAAATGCGGTAAGCCGCCTCGGGAAAGGCTGGCGAGGCCATGATTTTCACCATTCGAAACTTACGTTGGCACCCAGACCGTTGAGCACTACCGACGACTGATAGCCCGACCAGTAGTCGGAGGTGATCAGCCGGTAATGCACGCCGATATTGAGGGCCTGCTTGGCATTGGCCGGGTTCACCGGGATTCGCACACCTATGGATGGTTGCAGGTAGAAATAGGCGGTGTTGGTGAGATAGCCGTCGCGTATCTTCACATAATCGTCGGTACATAGGAAAGCGGCTCCCACCTTCAGGTCGGCGAAGAAGGAGGGTTTCTTCCAGCTGCCCGCCTTGAAGCGGAAATCGGTGAATATAGGAATCATCACCGCCCTGGAGGTATACGACTGGCGGTTCCAGTCGGGGCCGTTCCACCCGGCGTCCCATCCGGGACCTACCTGCGACCAGAACACATCCACACCCAGACCGGCTCCCATGTATAACCAGTCGGTCAGCTGATATCCCTGCGATGTGGTGAATGTGACGGAGTTGGTACGATAGCGCCCTACCCCCTGTGTATAATCCACCTCTACATTGCCTCGGTAGCTCTTCGACCCCGACACCGCCGGCATCAACACGTTGGCTATACCATTGGCTATATCCGAATACTGTGCCCGGACACCCATACAGGCTGCCAGCGAACATATGATAAGTATTATTCTTCTTCTCATAACAGTCACTTTACCGATATAACAAACAACAAACCGGAAATGATGAATGGCGAGGTGGGGTATATATACGAAAGAAGCCGGTTTCACAACCAGCTGCTTTCAGGTGTTTTTCATAATACTTTTTCGAACTAACCTAACATCATGAAACGATTTCTTATACCTCTATAACGCAGCATCTCGGAAAATGTTCTGAAAAAAGCCGAGAATCTTCAAAAAAATTTTTTATCGGCATGAAAACAGGCTGTGTCGGGGGTGCCGGCACAGCCTGTTTTTATAGGTTTGGGATGCTTAAGAAACTGTTTTAAGACTCTGTTCCCTAAGCAAGCTCCTTTGAATTATTTGACCTGGTAGGGGAAAGAGTAAGTCACGCCATCCAAGGTTATGGAAGCGGCAGGGTCGAGAGTGAGCAGCGAATGTCCGTTGCCGATGGTGAAGCCACCCGTTGTACGGTTCATATAGGCGCCATTGACGATAAGCTGCGACGCGCCGGCTCTGCATATGGAGTTGGAAGCGTTGCTGCCATCGTAATAGTAACCGCCGTTTACAGTCACCTTGCAATATTTGGAGTAAGATGTTGTTGCTCCTGTGCAGAGAGGATGACCAGTGCTTGTACTGGTCTTTATGAAGTAGCCGCCATTAACTGTGCCGTCCACATTTCCTTCGAAACGAACGCAGCTTGTACCCATGAATGTACCACCGTTGATAACTGCCTTATGACGCACACTTTGGGATCCTCCAAATATATTCAGCGCATAGTTGTTGTGGGTTATGACTGTGCCACCATTGATTTCGGCATGCTTGGATTCAGTCTCATTAGCCCAGTTCAATGTCAACGCATCCGAATTATTGGCTGTATTCTCGACAGTGCCGCCATTCATTATGAAATGGCCGTTAGTGTTGACGGCGTTTGAGTGTTGTGCAGATGTAGAACGGATTGTACCATCATTCACAACGATGGTGGAATTCGGGTCTCCGCAAATGGTGAATCCGTCAGATGTCACTACACCGTCCTGACCGTCGATTGTCAGCTTGACGCCGTTGCCAACCCTAAGAGCACCGCCTGGAATTGTTACTGTATAGTTGCCGAGGTCAATCACGGTATTCTCTGTCAGTGTGATGCTTCCCGACGGGATGGTTATATCGCCGCCTATCACGATACTTCCACCTTTCTGCAGTTCCGTGACCAAGGTTTCAACGTCTGTCACCGTCTCGGGATATACCACCCTAACTCCTGAGGCATTGTTGTTGCTATAGGTCATGTAGCTGGCGTTCTTTTCACCAGTCACCTCGCCAATCAACGAGCCGGCAGCGATGCCATTGTAATTGTGCGTGAGAATCTGCGTCACTACTCCGCCCTGTACAAAGTTGTTATCAACAACTTTTCTGGAGCTCTCATATCCAAAGTTGATAAGGCCGAACATACCTCCTACATGACGATAGCCTGTGATTTCGACATTGGAGGCTCTGTTGTTTCGGAGATAATAACCGCCTTCGCACGACATTCCGCAAATGGCGCCCGCTTTGTCGGCATTGTCCCATTCGGTGCCAAGATTCTGGAAGGATGATTCGATTTTTATGTTCTCCACATTACATCCTTCGATATTGCCATAAGCTCGACCGGCTATGCCGCCCGACCAGCGGTACGACTTTATGTCGGCGTTGCGCACGGTCACATTCTTCACAATGCCGTTGGGGAAGATGTCACCCACTACCACGGCTGTACCGTTGTTCGTGCCGTTGGCGGCAACACCAAGCGAATTTACCGTTGCTCCGTCTATCGTAAACTCGCGGATTTCAGGAAGCGGCCGCGCATTGGAACCGAAATATCCGAAGAGACCGAGACCGGTGTTGTCCTTTCCGCTCACGAGTTTGAGATTGGATATGGTATGTCCGTCGCCGTCGAATGTGCCGGCAAATATGATACTGCTGTTGCCTATCGGAGTCCAGGGACGGTTGTTGAGGTCAAGATCGGCAGCCAGTTTCACGGTCTTGCCGGCCATGTTGTCGCCGTCGTTGACAAGCTTGGCGATACCGGCAAGCTCTGCGGGCGTGGTGATGGTGTAAACACCGTCAACCTCCGTAGGCAGCGTCACATCGCCGAGCCATATATTTTCGCCGCCAACATACTGCTTGTCGAGCGATATCTTCCAGTTGGTAGGATCGGTCAGAAGAGAGCCGTAGATATTGGTACGGTAATTTCTCTGCACCGGCGCATTGGGAATCTCCACCGACTGCATCGGGGTTGTGGCAGATTTGCTGTTTGCTACATTAAACGTCACATCGACAAGAGTCTGGGTCTTGGGAACAAGCACGTAAAGCGTGGACGCATACTCATATCCCGTAATAGGGAATGTGCCCATATTATTTGCTCCACTTTTGTATACTCTCTTGTAGGGAAGGTTTATCTCCACCTCTTCCTCGACATCACCTGTTATGAGGTTAAGCTTGCTATAGGCTTTTGTGGATATTGATGTGTATATAGTGCTATATACATGCTGCACGGCATCGGCCTTGAGGTCGTTGCTGCCGATGTTAATCTGAGCGGTGGGACGGGTGAGAGTCACAGTCTCCTGTGTGCTGCTGCCGCCTTCATAACCGTTTACCACGGCATGGAAGAAGTCGTTATTGGCGCAGTAATCCGACATGCCGGAACCGCCGTTCATATTGGAATAGTCTACGGTCAAGGTATGAGCCTCCCAATCCGGACTCAACAATCCAATATTCTTCTCATTTGAATTCTTGGCGAAGAATACTATGTCGTAGGTCTTGCCGGGGACGAGCTTCAGCTCTATGGCTGCACTGTTGTCGGTAACAGTGGCTTTGTCCTCGATCAGCAGATTCCCGCTTTCGTCATACACGCCATAATCGACTTTTGTAACCTTGAGTACATAGTCGGAGGCGGCACGAGTGCCGGGCTTTGCCTCCAGGTTCACGCTGAACGATACCGTTCCGTCGCCTTTGGGATTGTCGGGAGTGAGGTCATCGCTGCACGATACCATCGTCCCTCCCAACAGACACGCACAAAGCGCGCCTGCCATTATTTTTCTTATATACATTGTGCTGTTGTTCTGTGGTTAGTTTTTAAAAGGATTTGCTGTATCGCTGCCTTCGGCAACCTTGACTCTTACAAGGCTGAATCCATGACCATTGCCGTTAAGCAAGGTGTTCTCCTTAACTGTCACCAAAGCCGCATCGGCATTCTCCGCTGCATTTACAATGAGTATGCCGCAGGGTTCTGTACCGTCAAAATTAATGCAACCATCCATATCCACAGTGTTGCCATTGACTGTGATATTGTTGCCGTTGGCTGAGTTCTTAATACGAATGCAGTTCTCCATTGAATGTACATTGTTGCCGGTCACTACGATATTACCGCTTACGGCATCTACCTTAATGGCATCCTTGCGGGTATCTGCCACCTTGTTGTCGGTAACTGTCACGTTGGCTGTCGAACCTGCTCTCTGTACAATCTGGATGCCGCAATATCCGGGACGGTTGTTGATCTTGTTGCCAGTAACCACTACCTCACCCTCCACATCGTTGAGATAGAGTCCGTTGGCATATTCGTCAACATCATCGGCGAATGTCATGGTACAGTTCTTGACAGTCACATTCACGTTGTGTTCGCTGTTTGTGTTTCCGCCTGTAAGCTGCGTACCCACGGCCGGATGTTTCAAATTCTCGAACACACAGCCGTCTATCACGAGGTTCTCTACGCCGAAGCTGTACTGGTTGTTGAAACCGTAATCCTTGAAATGTACGCCCTGGAACGTCACGTTCTTCATCTTGGCGGGCTTTGCGAGAGTATTGTCGTAGAAGAAGCCGAAGTCGGGTGTACCCTCGCTGGATGTGGGGTCACCTATGATGGTGAGTCCGTCAATCTCTGCGCCGGCGGTGAAGCTGAACGAAGGATACTTCACATCCTTGGCCACGATGATGGTCACGGGCTTGTCGGAGGCGCCGATGTTGAGCTTGCCAACCTCGCCGGAGATGGAGAGCGTCAGCGGCTGCTCAAGATTCGCAGGGATGGTGATGGCCTCCGTCTTGCCGGTAACGGCTACGTAGCCTCCCTTGGCTATCGTCTCGTCGGAAGGAACGCCGGTGATGTTGCTGCTGCCGTCCCACTGGTCGTTGATGTTGATGTTCCAGTTGGACGACTTGGTGAGCAACGAGCCGAATATGTTGGTACGGAAATTGCGTTTCAGGGGAGCGTTGGGCACCTTTACGGCGCTGACACTCGGCGACGCATTGCCGTTGAAGGCGCCGATCTGCAGGTCGCTTACCGACCCGTCGACAGGTACCAGTACATATGCCATGCCTACATATTTATAGGTGTCCTCCTTCACCGGGAATGTCTCGCCGTCGAATGCGGCGGCTTCCGTCAGGGGGAAGTTTACGGCCTTTGTCTCGCCTTCGGCCTCACCCGTCTTAAGGTTGAGGGTGGTGAAAGCGTCGAGGGTTACCTGGGTGAACACGCCGTCGGGATATGCCTTGTCGATGATGGCTACGCCGGTAAGGTCGTCGGTACCGAAGTTAACCTGTGCCACGGGACGCGTCAGCGTCACATTCTCCTCAGATGATGAGCCGCCTACATAGTCGTCAACGAAAAAGTAGAAGCAGTCGCCGTCGGCCACTTTCTTCACGGTGCCAGCCTCGGTGGTGGTCTCTACCACGGCGTTCATCTTGGCATAGTCTATCGTCACCTTGCCCGTGTTTTCGTTGACGTCATAGACGCCATTGTCTGGATAGGCAAAGAATACGATGTCGTAGGTACGGTCTTTGAGGAGCTTGAGCTCCACATTGGCCTGCTGGTTGTCGGCTACGGTGACATTCTCACGGGTAACCAACACTCCTTTGTCGTCATAAACGATACATGCAAGGTTCTTGGCCGAAGCGCCGTCGGCTATGGCTCTCGTCTGAGGTGCGTCAGCGAGGGTTGCGGAAAATACCACTCTCCCGTCCTGGTTTACATTGACAGGTTCATCGCTCTGGCAGGAGGTCATACCCGCTGCAAGAACTGTCGCAAAGGCTCCGCAATAAAGAAGTCTTTTTCTCATTATGTTGCTTGTTTTATGTTGCTTTATTATGTCAGGTCGTAGATTCCGTTTTGTGCATTGTTCGGAAAGTACGTTAGGTTATCATCAGTTATTCCCGAAGAGGGTGTTATACTGCTGCAACTGCAAAGTTAATCATTAAAACGCAAACTCCAAAAAAAATATTTGATGTTTTCAAAAATATTCCGCTTCAAATACTTTTTCGGCGCGCAATTCGGCTGCGTCTTTTTGAATCACAGAAGTGAACCGGAACTGCACCGAGGGTTCACTTCTGTGATTCAAAAAAATCGATTCGGTTCTGTCGCTGACGTCACATGAAGTGCGAGTAGCAGAAGTCGGTGCACCATATCCAGAAGGGGCAGAAGCCGATGAAGAGTATCACCGACAAGGCCAGCGAGGATGTGGATGTGGAGACATACGTGTCATACTCGTCGGCGATGATGATTCCCGAGAATGCGGGAGGCAACGCGCCGGCTATCACCATCATGGCGAGGTTCTTCTCCCCCATCTTAAAGGCGAGACCCACAACGAGCAGCAATGCCGGCATCACAACCATCTTGAGGATACACCCTAAGATAGCCTGCCAGTTGATGCTGATCTTGAAGGATGAGAGCGTGATACCAGCGGCAAAGACTGCCATGGAGGCATTGGCACCCTTGATAAGGTCGAAAGAGGGGCTGAGATAAGCGGGCCAGGGGATACCGGCCACTACCCAGATGACGGCGAGAATCGGTGCCCAGGCCACCGGCTGTTCCAGAGCATGGAGCACAGCCTTCCAGCCACTCGGCCGCGAACTCTTGCCCGCAGCTCCACCACCGGCTGCCGCCGCTACGGTACCACCCTGCGACAACACTGCCGATGCCTGCTTCTTGTCGAGCGCACTGTTCAATAACGACAACCCCACAGGTATGCCCACGGCATTGACCACTATACCTACGATAGCTACCACCAGAGCCACGCCCGGGGTGTGTCCGAAAATCGGCTCCAATACCGCAAACCCGAGAAAACCGATGGTAGGTGAACCGTTTACCAACGCCATGATGGCCCCTTCGGCTCCTCCAAGTCCCTGCTTCCGGAAACAATAGGCATATATGAAATATACCCCCATAAAGCATGCCATGATCACTACCAGAGAAATCACAGTCAGCTTTATGTCCTCTATAAGCATCTCCCTGTTGGCATCAACTATCGAGACAAACAAGGCTGCCGGCAAGGCGTAGTCGAGCACCACCTTGTTGAAGGCCTTCCCATCCTTGGCCGAGAAGATGTTCTTCTTGCCGGAGATATAGCCCGCAGCCATCACCACGATAATCGGAACTATGGCATACAGTATGATGTGTAGAAAATTACTCATAACCAATAATTTTAATTGCGGAGCCGGCTGTCATCGGGCCGGCTCCGCAGGTGTATTCAGACTTTTATATCAATAAGCGGTGCAGGGTTCAGGTAACCGATGTGACCCGACTCCTTACCGGCGTCGGCGGCGAGCTGCACGTCGATAAGCGCCGGAGCCTTCGACTCAATGGCCTCCTTGAGCGCCGCCTCGTACTCCGCAGGCGTTGTCACATAGTATGTCCTGGCGCCGAAAGCCTCGCCAAGCTTGTCGTAGCGGGCGTTGACGTCAAGCGTGGTGGGAGCTGGGTCGCTCGTCTTGTCGAGAGGTTCCCCGATACCGTTGTAGATACCCCCGTTGTTGAAGACGCACACCGTCACCGGCAGCCGGAAACGGCATATCGTGGAGAAATCCATGCCGGAGAAACCGAATGCAGAGTCGCCGACAATGGCGCACACAGACTTGCCTGTGGCCACGGCGGCACCCACCGCCGAGCCCATGCTCATGCCCATGATGGCCCACGTGGCACAGTCTATGCGGTGACGCGGCAGGAACATGTCGATGCTGTCGCGGCAGTCGTCGAGGGTATTGGCCCCTTCGTTGACGAGTATCACGTCGGGATTCGCCTCCAGCACCTTCTTGGCGGCCGACAATGCGCTCCAATGGTTCATGGGCACAGTCTGCGGCGCCAGACGCTCGGCAAACTTCGCATTCTTCTCCGCACTCTCCTTCTGCAGGCCGGGCACCCATGCCGGATCCATCGACAGCCCTTCCTTAGCCGGCAGCTTGTCAATAAGGGCACGCAGCGAACTCCTCAGGTCGCCCACCACAGGCGCCGCTATATGGCGGTTGCAGTCGATTTCCTGCGGGTCTATGTCGAGCTGTACGAACTGCCCGTCGGGATTCCACTTGCCGTGGCCACGGCTCAACAGCCAGTTGAGACGCGCTCCTATCAGCACCACCACATCGCTCTGCTCCATAATGGTGCTGCGTACCGACAAGGCGCTCAACGGCCCGTTGTCGGGCAACAGTCCTTTGGCCATCGACATAGGATAATATGGTATTCCCGTCTTGTCGACCAGTTCCTTCACGAGGTCCTCCACCCGGGCATAGGCAGCCCCCTTTCCGAGGAGGAAGGCCGGCTTCCTGGCGCCGGCAAGCAACTTTGCGGCACGTTCCACGGCCTCGGGTGCCGGCAGCATGGCCGGCGCTATGTCAACAGGCACATCCTTCAGCAACGCCTCGGCCTTGTCGCGGTCCACAATCTCGCCCAAGGCTGGTGTGGTTATGTCGAGGTATACGCCGCCGGGACGTCCCGACGCCGCCGCACGGAAAGCCCGCACAACTCCTGTGGGTATGTCCTCGGCCTTCAGCACCCTGTAAGCCGCCTTCACTACAGGCTTGGCTACGTTCAGCTGGTCAAGACCCTCATAGGTGCCCTGCTCCAGGTCTATAGGCTCGCGTACCGAGCTTCCCGATATCTGTACCACCGGGTAACAGTTTACCGTGGCGTTGGCCGTGGCCGTCAGTCCGTTCATGAAGCCGAGCGACGACACCGTCATGAAGACGCCAGGCTTCCCCGAAACATAACCGTCGGTGGCCGCCGCCATACCCGCCTGCTGCTCATGACGGAAACCTACGAAACGTATCCCCTCTCCCTGTATGATATAGGCTGCCTCTGTGATGGGTATCCCTACAAGGCCATACACGTTCTCCACACCCATCATCTTCAGCGACCGGGCCAGTATGTACATGCCCGTCACCTGCTCCGGAAATTTCGGAGCCGGCTTATCGCACACACATCCACACCCTTCCTTACCAGATTTCATATCAGCTTCCATAATTAATCGTTGATCACTAATCGTTTATCACTTTTTTACCGGCGCCGTGGTTCCGTTCTTGGCGAAGGCGTCGATCTCAGCCTCCGAGAAGCCATATTCCTTAAGCACCTCGGCGGTGTTGCCGCCCAGTTCGGGGCAGGGCCCGTAGGTCGGCTGATAGTTCGACATGGTGAAGGGAACGCCCACGGTCACGAACTCTCCCACCTTGCCCGGCTGGTTGATCTTCACCAGAGTATTGCCGTCGTAGAGGGTCTCGTCGTCCATGATTTCCTTGGTGTTGAGCACGGGAGCCACAGGCACGGCGGCAGCGGCAAGCTTCTCGGTGACCTGGAACTTGTCGAGGTCATTGTCGAGGATCCATTTCTGCACGCGGTCTATGAGCTGCTGCTTGTGTTTGTCGCGGGCGTCGGCGGTGTTGAAGTCGGGATTGGTGAGCCAGTCCTCGAAGCCGAATGCCGCCACGGCCTTCTCGAAGTCCTTCTTGCCACGCTGGAAGATGATGTAGACATATGCGTTGGCGTCGGTCTCCCAACCTTTGCACTTGTAGGTCCAGCCGAGCACGCCGCTACCCTCGGTGTTGCCGGAACGGGGCACGTAGTCGGGGAACTTCTGGTTGGGGTACTGCATGTACTGCGTCAGATAGCCGATCTTGTCGAGGGTCAGCTGGTCGCGGGTCTTGATACGGCAAAGGTTCAGACAGGCGTTGTGCATCGACTGGTATACGTAGCAACCTTCGCCGGTGCGTTCGCGCTGGGCGAGAGCGGCAAGCAGACCGATGGTCATGTGCATGCCGGTGTTGGAGTCGCCGAGGGCGGCACCCGATTGTGTCGGTATGTTGTAGTCGCCGTCATACCAGCCTGTGGTGCTGGCGGCGGCGGCCGTAACCTGTGCCACAGGCTCATAGGCCTTGAGATGCGCATACTTCGACGACACCGGGAAGCCCTTGATGGTGCCGTAGATACATCTCGGGTTCAGCTTGTGCACGACGTCCCAGCCGAAGCCCAGCTTCTCCATGGCTCCCGGATGCAGGTTCTCGATGAAGATATCGGCGGTCTTCAGCAGCCGGGTCATGATCTCCTTGCCGTCGGGAGTGGCGGCATCAAGAGCCAGAGAACGCTTGTCGGAGTTGAGCTGCAGGAAGTAATAGCTCGGACAGTCGGGGTCGAACTGGAGTTCGTTGCGGGTGGCGTCGCCGCTCCCAGGACGCTCTATCTTGATGACATCGGCGCCAAGCCATGCCAGCAGCTGGGTGCACGACGGTCCTGACTGTACGTTGGTGAAGTCTATAACCTTGATCCCTTGTAACGGTGCTGTATTCATAGTAGTACTAATTAAGATTTATATATTCGGATTTTGCCGACGGCTCTCCACAGTAAAGGCCGTCACGCTGTTATAACGTCACGGCCTTCAGTATTGTTTATAAGCTTACACTATGTTACTTCCCGTCGCTTTCGCGGGTGAAGATATGTCTCAGTTTAGAGAATATCCTGTCGGAAGTGGCTTTTGTAGGCACGATATTGGGGCTTTCCTTAAGGCTCTCCACAGCCGCTTTCTCGGCATCTGTAAGGTTCTCGGGCACGTACACCATCACGTTGACGAGCAGGTCGCCCACATGGCTGGAGTTGAGTTTCGGCAGGCCCTTGCCGCGCAGACGCAGCACCTTGCCTGGCTGTGTGCCCGGGGTAATCTTTATTCTTGCCTTTCCATCGATGGTAGGCACTTCGGCCGTGCCGCCGAGAGCCGCCGTCGGGAAGTCGAGCATCAGATTGTAGATAAGGTCGCTGTCGTCGCGGATAAGCTCGGGATCCTTCTCTTCCTGGATTTTGATGAGGAGGTCGCCGTTGACGCCGCCGCCTCGCGGAGCGTTACCCTTGCCGCGCAGGGTGAGCACTATGCCGTCTTCAACGCCCGCAGGTATATGGAAGCTCACTATCTGCTCCTTCTTCTCTACGCCCGTGCCGTTACAGTAGCTGCAAGGTTCGGTGATCACCTTCCCTTCGCCGTTGCATTCCGGGCATACCGACTGGCTCTGCACGGCGCCTATGAATGTCTGCTGGACGCTGGTGACATAACCCGTGCCGTTGCATCGCGAACAGGTGTGGAAAGCGGTGCCATCCTTGGCACCCGTACCTTTGCAATGCTCGCAGGCCACAAGCATCGGCAGCTTTATCTTCTTGTCGACGCCATCCTTGATATCCTTGAGCGTCACCTTTACGGTGATACGCAGGTCTGTTCCTTTGTTGACATGCTTGCGAGGTCTGGCACCCGTGGCGCCGCCGAAGCCGCCATCCTCATAACCGCCGAAATGGCCGCCGAAGATATCCCCGAAATGCGCGAAGATATCCTCCATCGACATATTTCCGCCGAAGCCGCTGAAACCGCCATAGCCTCCCTGGGCGCCATAACCGCCGCCAAAGCCCTGCGGACCCATGGAATGACCATATTTGTCATAGCGCGCGCGTTTCTCCGCGTCGCTCAAAACATCATAGGCCTCGGCTGCCTCCTTGAATTTTTCCTCCGCAGTCTTGTCGCCCGGGTTCTTGTCCGGATGGTATTTGATTGCCAGCTTGCGGTAGGCCTTCTTCAGCTCATCGGCTGTTGCGTCGCGCCCTACGCCAAGCACTTCATAATAATCTCTTTTCTGTTCTGCCATAATTCAGGGGCATTAGAGCCGGTTTACTGGCCTACGGCCACCTTGGCGTGGCGCAGTACCTTGTCGTTTATCATATAACCTTTCTCCACGGCGTCGAGCACCTTCCCTTTCTGCGATTCGTCGGCTACCGGTACCATAGCCACCGCCTCCTGAAGGTCGGAATCGAAAGGCTCGCCGACACATTCCATCTCCTTGACGCCGTTCTGCTCCATATACTTCTTGAGCTTCTTGTATATGAGCTCCATACCTTCGCGCAAGGCTGCAGCATCCTCCGTCTTCTCGCCGTGGGCTATCGCACGCTCCATGTCGTCGACTATCGGCAACAGTCCCTTGAAAACATTCTCCGCCGCATTCTTTATAAGCTCCGTGCGCTGCTTCAACGCATTCTTCTTATAATTGTCGAAATCGGCCATCAGGAACATGTAGTCCTTCTTCTCCTTTTCCAGCTGCGTCTTAAGCGTCTCCACTTCTGCGGTGAGCTTCTCGGTCTCGGTGAGTTCCTCGGCAGCCTCTTCGGCCACCACTCCCTCATCCTCCGTGTCGGCCGCCGGTGTAGAGTCTATTTCGTCGGTTATAACTGCATCTTCCGGCTCCTCAATCTTGCCGGTTTCATTATTATTTATCTTCTCTTCCATATCATTGTTTCCATTACGGCCCTCATCTGCTCCATGCGAGCCATGAAAACGGCGTTTGTTTTTCTTCATAGTATTGCAAATATTATGCCAACAAGTGTTAATTCACTCCTGCCCACTCCCACAATCTCCATAATATTTTCTCCGGGAGTCCGACAGGTTTCTTATAGAGACAACAAATATGAAGCCTCGATAGTTGGAGAAGCGGCAAATTCGCGGTCGGCTGCGGCAGCCATGGCCTTGTCGGCGAAAATGCCGTAGAGCGACGACCCGCTGCCCGTCATCGACGCATACAGCGCCCCGTCTTCGTAAAGCCTCTCCTTGACAGCCGCCAGCAACGGGTATTGCGGGAAGATACTTTTCTCGAAATCATTCACGGCCAGCCTGCGCCATTCCTCCACCGGATATTCGGGCAACCGCCGCAGGTCGAAATCGGCCGGTGCCGCCTTCACTCCGGCGAATGCCTCTCTGGTGGAGACACTAACCTTAGGCTTGACAAGCACAAGCCAATAACCTGCAAGGTCAAGACCGGGCACATACTCAAGCAATTCCCCTACCCCGGCGGCATACATGGGCCGGTTATAGATGAAGAAGGGGCAGTCGGCTCCCAGCCGCAATGCCAGCGCCGCCAGCTCCCCGGCCGACGCCTCTCTGTCAAGCGCCGACAACATCATCAGTGTAAAAGAGGCATCAGCACTACCGCCACCGCACCCGGCTCCGTCGGGTAGATGCTTCTCAAGGTATATGTCGGCGCCGAAGTCGCCGCCGCCAAGCTCCCTGAAATATAATTCCGCGGCTCGGTGCACAAGGTTCTTTTCCGGAGCACAGTCCACTCTCCTGCCGCCCAGATGAAGCGTGAAGCCTTTCTCCGCACGCGGTATCACCTCCAAAATATCGCAGAAGGGCGTAGGATTCTCCGGCAGCCCTGCCTTCATGCCCACCGGATAAAAAAGGGTCTCCAGATTGTGGTACCCGTCGCTGCGACGTCCCACAATCCGGAGGCCTATATTAATTTTTGCGTTTACAAAATTTATCATTATTCCTGAGATTCCATGAGTTCGAAGCCGAAATCCTGACCCTTGCGGATCATGGGGACTCCCTCCTTCATCCACTTGGGCATCGGGTCTCCTTTCAGGTAATGGTCGAAGAACTGCTGGAGGCGACGTGTGATGTCCTTGCGGTTCTTGCGGGCCTTGATGTTATGTGCCTCGCCATTGTACTGGAGCATCCATACCGGTTTCTGGAGACGGCGGAGAGCCATGAACATCTCGATACCCTGGTACCATGGCACGGCGCCGTCGGCATCGTTGTGCATGATGAGCAGCGGGGTCTTGACCCTGTCGGCGAAGAATACCGGCGAGTTGGCTATGTACTGGTGAGTCATGTCCCAGAGGTTGCCGCCGATACGGCTCTGGCCCTGCTCGTACTGGGCCTGTCGCGACGAGCCGCTTTCCCAGCGTATGCCGCCGTATGCCGACGTCATGTTGGCAACAGGCGCTCCCGAACCGGCACACGCGAACATGTCGGTGCGAGTCACCAGATATGATGTCTGGTAGCCGCCCCAGCTCTGTCCGTCGATGCCTACACGCTTCGCGTCTATCCACGGATAACGGCGGCACATCTCCTCAACGCCGCTGCATACATAGTTGTAGCAGTCCTCGCCGGGGCGTCCCGATGTATAATGGATGTCGGGAACGAATATCACATATCCACGGCTCACATAGAAGGGATAGTTCACCCAGCTCCACGACGGCTCCATGGTATAGTGACGGTAAAGGTCCTCCGTACCTGTCTCGTAGAAGACGCTGAGCATGGGATATTGTTTCGAGGTGTCGATATCCTCCGGTACGTAAAGTACTCCTTCGGCCGGCTTGCCGTCATAGGTGTACCATTTAACATGCTGAGCCGTTCCCCAGCGGAAGTTCTTCAGCTGGTCGTTGACGTTTGTCCACTGACGTGCGCGTGCGAAGTCGGTGCCGTTGCTCACCCATATCTCCGGAATCTCGGAGAAGTTGCCGCGCTGCCATGTGAAGACAGGTGCGTTTTTGGCGGCGGCGACACGCGTGTAGGCATGTCCATCGAGCACCGACATATGCGGCGCCGATGCCTTGCCGTAACGCGTCCAGCCCAGTCCGTTGTATTTGTCCTTGTAGTCGTAAAGATCCAGCAGCATAAGGTCGCCGACGGCGAGGCTGCGCCGCTCCGGGTCGGTGTTGCGGTATCTTATGCGCACGCCGCGTTTCGCACCTTCACCTGCCGTAAGATTCTCGGCCTTAGCCTTACCCTGCGGGTCTACACTCCATATATCCGTCTTGTCATAGAGGAGTATGCGGCTGTCGTTGTCGCTCCAGCCGGCAATTCCCCATGGCTGCGATGGCGACGGATGCTCGTCAAGCGTGTCCCACAACTCCGCCGGCACCGTCGCGCTTACCTCCGCGGTCGTTGACGCCGCGATGTCGTAGACATTCCATTTGCGGTCGGCAAACCATGCCACATACCTTCCTTTCGGTGACATCTCCGGCTCTATCGAGCACATGTATCTGCCAACCTCCTTACGGGTGCCGTTGTTGACGTTGACCACATACATGCGCGTGGGCACGAAGTAGTCCCACTGTTCCTGCGTCATCGTTTCCGTAGGGTCGGCCACGAGTGCCCAGTCGGCGTCCCAGCGGTCGCCGCCGGTCACTTTCTCCAGTATATTGTCGCTGAGGAGGGTCGCTTTCCACGTGCCGAGGTCCACGGCCACCGGCAGCGACGCCTTGCGTATCTTGTCGAGGACATGCTTCTCCTGCGGCGGCGTCATCGGCGAATCCCAGCGCCATATGTCCAGCTTGCCCGTCTCGAAGTCATGTATAGTGGTGTCGTCGGGAGCTATCACGGGAGCCACGCCCGCAATCAGTCTCTTGCCCGACCGCGAGAACTCCAGCGTCGTGTACTGGTTGGGTCGCAACGTCGCGCCGCGTCCATCCTTGAACTCCAGCATCACCCGGCGCGGGCTCTCCAGGTCGTGACGCAGGTCGCTGACGTATACGCCGCACTCCTTGGTGCCGCTCGCCACCGTGTCGCGGCTGCTCGTGTAGGCGAGGCGCCCGCCGTCATAGCTGAACACCGGCTCGCCGTAGAAGTCGCAGTCACGGTCTATGACTATATAGCTCGTGTCAGGGAAGGATATGATGCCCACGCTTTTGGTGGTGACCGTATCCTTCTTGTTTTTGGTGATGGTCAGTGCCATCTTGCCGCCGTCGCGGCTGAATACCCAGTTGTCGACATTCTTGACGACTTTCTGCGCGCCTGTGGTCATGTCGAGCACCACCACCGGACGGCCACCCTTCTTGTCGGCAAGTTCCTTGGGCTTTATATAAGCGGTGTCGGCCGATTTCCAGGCTACCCAGTCGCCGCCGTCGCGCCCTATCTTATAGCCGAGCACCGACCCTATCTTCCTGACCTTCATCGTGCCGAGGTCCACGATAGCCAGCGAGTCCTTCGGCATCTCATGGTCCTTTTTCTTGTCGATTTTGGCCTTGCGTGTCACGGCATACTCGGGCTTTATGAGAGCCACGCCATAGCGGCCGTCGGCCGTGAACTGCGGCTTGTAGCCACGGGCTATCATTATCTCCTTGCCGCTACGGGTATTGCGGAAATACATCTCGCCATCGCCCTCCTGCGGATTCACCGCATAGGCCGACCATTTGCCGTCGCGGCTTAGGCCATAGTTCACAACCCCCTTCCACGAGTCCATGTCCTCATGACTCAAGGCACGCTTCTCTCCGCGACCTGCCGTTGCCGTCAGCAGCAACGCCGCCGCAAGCACTATATATCTTCCTGCTTTCATCTCCATACGGCTCATACATTATGAAGGTTATGACCCATGCGCTCCTTCTTGGTCTTCATGTAGAAGCGGTTGTATTCGTTGGGTTCTATTTCGAGGGGTATGATCTCAGTGATTTCGAGTCCGTAGCCGCCAAGACCGATACGCTTCATGGGATTGTTGGTCATAAGCCTCATCCTCTTGATGCCGAGGGAGTGTAGGATATTGGCTCCCACGCCATAGTCGCGTTCGTCGGCACGGTGGCCGAGGTGAATATTGGCCTCCACGGTATCCATGCCGTTCTCCTGAAGCTTGTAGGCTTTGATCTTATCCATTAGACCGATACCTCGGCCCTCCTGGTTGAGATAAATCACGGCGCCGCGGCCCTCCTTTTCGATGGCCTGCATGGCCTTGTGGAGCTGCTGGCCGCATTCGCAGCGCAGCGAGCCGAAGATGTCGCCGGTGGCGCAACTCGAATGCACACGCACAAGCACCGGCTCATCGCCCCCAAGGTCGCCCTTGACCAGCGCTATATGCTCCAGACCGTTGTCTTTCTGTCGGAAGGGTATCAGATGAAAGTTGCCCCATTCCGTGGGGAGCTTCACCTCCTCGCCACGCTCCACGAGAGAGTCGTTTTTCAGACGGTAGGCTATTAGGTCGTTGATGCTTATGAGCTTGAGACCCCATTCGCGGGCGCGCTCACGCAATTCGGGGAGACGGGCCATGGTGCCGTCGTCGTTCATAATTTCCATGAGCACTCCTGCAGGCTGAAGGCCGGCAAGACGGCAGAGGTCCACGGAAGCTTCCGTATGTCCGGCACGCTGCAGCACGCCGCGGTCCTGGGCATACAGCGGATTGATATGTCCGGGGCGGCCGAAAGTCGCGGGCACCGACGCCGGGTCAGCAAGAGCACGCAACGTAGCCGCACGGTCGTGGGCCGACACTCCTGTGGTGCAGCCCTCAAGCTTGTCGACAGTCACTGTAAACGGCGTCCCAAGCATCGACGTGTTGTCGCTGACCTGCTTGTCGAGCTGAAGCTCCTTGCACCTGGCCTCCGTGACCGGGGCACATAGCACTCCACGTGCATTCTTGAGCATGAAGTTCACATCCTCCGGAGTGATCTTCTCCGCCGCCATGATGAGGTCGCCCTCATTCTCGCGGTCTTCGTCGTCCACTACTATCACCATCTTGCCCTGACGTATATCCTCTATGGCTTCTTCTATCCTGTCAAGCTTCATTTTATGTGGGTTTTATGGGTGTTTCTTTTTGATTTCTGTTAAGAGCGTGTTCCTTTCCCGTCGTTTCCCTATGGTTTGCGGAAGAAAGAGAAATTCACGCTGCCGTAAGCTCGTTTCTGCTCGAAGCCGGGTATGTCGCTGAAGTCGTGTGAGGCATTATGCTCCACAATCACGAGCGTTCCCGGCCGGGCTGCCTGACTCTCGAGAATCAGCGAGGGTATCTCGGCAAAACGCGGATGGGTATATGGCGGATCGGCGAAGATTATGTCGTAATCGCGGCGCGGACGCGCCAGAAAACGGAACACATCGCCACGAAACAGCTCCAGCGAGTCGTCGCCAAGCTTCTCCTTTACCGACAATATGAACCGGCTCTGCACCGGTGCCTCCTCCACGGCCGTGACGCTCCGCGCTCCGCGAGACACAAACTCCCAGGATATCGCGCCCGTCCCGGCAAACAGGTCCAGTACGCTCTTCCCTTCTATTTCATCCTGATTCTCCAGGATGTTGAAGAGATTCTCCCTGGCGAAGTCGGTGGTGGGACGTGCCGTGATGTTCTTGGGAACATCAAAGCGCCGGCGCCCATATTTTCCTCTTATTATCCGCATGATTTCTTTCTTACAGTTCGCCTCTCATGAGCAGAGCGGCGGTCAGCGACATGCCGGCCTGTGTGGCTATGCCGGGCACCATCGTCATCATCACGTATGCCACTCTGTCGCGGAGGCCGCGAAGCAGTATCCCTTTCTCTTCCTTGAGGCCCGACAGCGACACCTGTACCGACGCCGGGTCCAGACCGTAGACATCCAGCAGGTTGAAGAGCCGGTAACGGATATCTTCCGTGTCATGCCAGTCGTGGGTAACGGCCATGAGCAGTTTCTTGCCGTCGACGGCCACAAAGTCTGCCCATCCTGCCCGGATGTTGACGTATACCACGGGCATATCGGAGCCTCTGTCGCCAAGGCGTTTCACGAGCACCGTCTGATGACACCGTATGCGTGCTCCGGCAAACGTGCGCTGAAGGAAGCCTTTAACACCCGGAGTAAGACTGTAGATGCATACCCGTCCATCCTGATAGTCGCACATCACATCCTCCTCGTCGGCGGCATATACCGAATTGAAAATCTTCACAGCCGGGTCGCTGTCACTGTCGACGACGCTTTCCGGAGCCCATAACGCCGTCGGCGTCACCAACGCTATGTCGGCCGAGAAATCGTCAAGAAGCTGCGGATGGTCATAGACGGCATTCTCTATCTTCTCCAGCAAGGGCGTGCCGTCGGCACTCCACTCCTCCTGCAGCAATACCGACACGCCGGCCATCGGATCCTCCACATTGCGCAGATAGGCCTCGATGCCTCCCGACGACAATACCATAACCAGCCGCCAGTCCGACGGGTCGCCGATCCGTATGGCACGATATGTATCTTCGCTTGTTACCATATCTACTTTGGCTCCTTTTATCTTTAGCTTTAGCTTTATCTTTAGCCTCTAACTATTTTATATTTTAGCTTCCTACAAAATTAATGATTTTCCATGACATTACAATCCTGCGCCACCAATCTTTTTACGGAAACATATGGCAAGATAGAGTTCCCGTATGAGCAGATAGAGGTCAAAAGCCATCCACAGGAGGGTGAAGCTGTCGGTGACATGCCCGTCATGGCAGGTGACGACAAAAAACACAAGAGCCGCCGTGAGCGTAGCCCGCAGCATGGCGCCGGCCTGCGTGATGCCCACATAAATGCCGTCGAAAACGAAGGCCAGCACCGTCAATGCCGGTAGCAACACCATCCACAACCGCATGTCGGCGACACGCGCCAGCACATCCTCCTTGTCGGTGATCGCCTCCGCAATATTGCCGCTCCACAAGGCATAGACCAGCAGGAAGAGCGCTCCCATACCAGCCCCCCACCACAGCAGCGTCCTGACGCTCCGCCGCAACATCACCATGTCGCTGCCGCCATAATAGCGGCCTGCCATGGCCTCCCCGGCAAAGGCAAAGCCATCCATGAAATAGCTGAAGAAGATGAAGAACTGCATCATTACGGCATTCGCGGCCAGCGTAACACTCCCCATCCGCGATGCAAAGGAGGTCATGGCAAACGATACCGCCATGATGCATGCCGACCGCAGCAACAACGCCCCGTTCACCCGGAAAAATCCTTCCCAGCCTTCCTTCTCGCCGGCTCTGACAGTCTCTACGGAGTCTTTTCTCGCCATATTCCAGCTTGGCTGTTCTCTCTCCTTTCTCTCCTCTCTCTTATCCCTCCTCTTGGGTGGGAGAGGTCCTTTGCCTCCGCGTATCCAGCATGTCATCACCGTCACCGAGGCTATCGCCCCTGCCCAGTTGGATATGGCAGTACCAAGGGCTATGCCGCTGACGCCCATGCCGCCCCCGAGGGCAAGGTATATGTCGAGAAAAATGTTGACAATATTCATCCCCACGGCTATGAACATGGGCACACGCGTGTTCTGAAGACCTATGAACCATCCCGTCACAGCCATCATGCACAGCTGTCCCGGGATGCCTGCAATGCATATGCTGAAATAGTCGCCGGCCATCATGGCCACCGACTCTCCCGGATTCATGAGATAAAGGAGCAAATCCCGCAAGGGCTTCTGCAGGATCAGGAAGAGAGCCGACAACACAAAAGCTATCAGGAGCGATTTACGAATAACGGCCACACATCTCAACCGGTCACACGCACCGAAGGCGTTGGCGGTGAGTCCCGTGGTGCCCATGCGCAGGAAACCGCAGAGCCATGGCAGCATGTTGATCATCATGCTTCCGGCGGCTATGGCGGCAAGCTGGTCGGAACTCTGCAGATGGCCGGCAACCGTGGTATCGACAAGCCCCAATACCGGCACTGTCAGATTGGCCACTATCGCCGGCAACGCCAGCCGCAATACTTCCCGGCTGAGATTCACGGATGCATCTCGCCCACAAGGGGAGTGACCATCAGCCGCTTGACATCCTCTGTCTTGTAACCCTGGCCGAAGAGGAACATCAGTTTTGTAATCGCCGCCTCACTGGTGAGGTCGCGTCCCGGTATCACGCCGGCCATGCGCAGACTGTTGCCTGTCTCATAACGGCTCGTGTCTACCATACCGTTGTGGCACTGGGTCACGTTGACTATCACGATGCCACGGTCCACACCTTCGCGCAAGGCTTCCACAAATGCCCTGTCGGTAGGCGCATTGCCTGCCCCGTAAGTCTTGAGTATTACGCCCTTGAGCCCGGGAGTGTTCAATATGTGGCGTATGCTTCCGGCGCTGAGACCGGGGAAAAGGCTGAGGTATACCACGTTCTGGTCAAGGCCGTAATGCACCGTCAGCGGAGCATTGCTGCGGGGACGCCACAACACGTCGTTGCGGAAGGAGATACCCAGACCTATCTTGGCAAGCCGGGGAAAGTTGTTGCTCTTGAAAGCGTTGAAATTGTCGGCGGAATATTTGGTGCTCCGGTTGCCGCGCCAGAGATAGTTCTCGAAGAGTATGCACACCTCCTGAATCATCGGCGCTCCCTTATCATCGTTGGCCGCCGCTACCTGCAGGGCTGTGATAAGATTCTCCTCTCCGTCAGTGCGCACTTCGCCTATGGGGAGCTGACTCCCCGTAATCACCACCGGCTTGCGCAGGTTCTCGAGCATGAAGCTGAGTGCCGATGCTGTATAGGCCATGGTGTCGGTGCCATGAAGAATCACAAAACCGTCGTAGTCGCCATAGTTCTCCTCTATGGTCTTGGCCATGATATCCCAATGCGTAGGATTTATCGCCGATGAATCCAACGGCTCCTCAAACTGGAAATAATCTATATTGTAGAAGAGCCGGCGGAGCTTCGGCACATTCTGTATAAGATAGTCGAACTTATAAGGCTCCAGACAATGGGTAGATGGATTTTCGGTCATGCCTATCGTTCCACCCGTATATATTATCAGTATTCTCGGACTATCTGCCGCAAGACTGCCGTCAGGGCGCATAAGCTTACTGATAGTACCTGTGCATCCTTCAACGAACTGCTCCTCCTGGGTCACAGTGGCAATCATCTCATTCATAGTCTCAGATTTAGATTTCTTTCTTCATGTAAGCGCCGGGTTTGGCCCTGTTGCTTCCAAACGCAAAAATAATATTTTTTTGCTAATATTTATAATAAATTTATCACTCGCCATCCAGCCTTTTCTTTCAGTATGATATTCAATACCCTTGTTGACTCTCAATAATAACACTCAATTTCTTCATCCACATTAAGGCTGTAACCGATTTAAAAATAAGTTAACACAAAATAACAATCGTCATCGCTCAAAAAAAGCTCAATCCGATATTGCGCCACCATAAAACGAAACCGCGCCCGGATTCCGGACGCGGCTCTTCAATTCACTTGTGTGTTGTCATAGGCAGTATGCCTGCGCGGTCTTAGAAAATAACCTTGCTGCTCTTGTTGCCCTTTACCACGATGTAGAGACCCTTTAGAGGATTCTCTACCTGTACACCCTGCAGGTTGTAGTAAACAGCCTCGGCATCATTCTCTACTACGATGTTCTCGACGCCGGTGCCAACCTTGCTATAGAGCATGGGAAGAGTCTGGTCGTCGCGGTCGGTCGGAACCATCTCATACGATGTGTTGTAAACCTTACCGGCAAGATATATCTCTTTGCCGTCGGTCGACTTGGCCTTGTTGCTGATCTTCACCTTACCGTCAACCATAGCGGCATCCCAGTAGCAGTTAGCCTCATCGGAAGTGCTGTAGGCGTTGAACGACCAGTGCTGACCGTCCCAACCCATGAAGCGACCGGAGAAGTCCTTGATGGTATATCCTTTGTCGGTGGAGGCGATAGTGAAGATAGCCTCTTTCGTCACCTTCATCTCATCGGCGGGAGTAGCTGCAACAGCCATCCAGTAGCCGTATGGCTTGTCGGCGGCGAAGCTCTCTACATAACCCTCGTTGAATACGAAGGCTACATCGCCTGCTGCAAACTCAGTAGCTTTCTTCACTGTGATATCGCCCTGGGGATTGGGATTCACGCCGGCTTCTGTGCTTACAACCAGCTTGTCGATTTTGTTAGTCCCTGTTGGGCTGTAGGTGCATGTATTGGTTTTCTCGCCATTGTAGATTGTGTACGCAGTTTTCCCTTCATAGCCGATGATGCTTGCAAACTCCGTTCCGGCGGGAGCCGTGATGGTCATGGAGTTGTTCACATACAGACGGATTGTGGTAGTACCCTTCTCGTTGGTCGACATGGGATAATAGTAGGCAGGTTCAGTCTTGCCACCATTGTTTGAGAATGTGAAAGCATAGCCGGAGATTGTCAACGACTCCAGAGGCTGGAAATGACGAGCCTGGCCATTGCTGCTTCCTTCTGCTGGCTTCTCAGGTATGTCTGTACCCTTGATGTCGGTGGCATCCTTCACTTCGAGAGTGGTCTCTGCTGCAAGAGCTGTAATGCCACACATAGCCATTGCTGCGATTGAGAGTAAAAACTTTTTCATAAAATCTTGTTTAGAAGTTTTTATTGGTATTGTAGATTCTTGCTGTTTGCCTTGGGCTTAAATCTCACGCAAAATTAAATAAAAAAAAGCTCAATGCCAAAATTAATCCCGTTTCTCCCGATTTTTCCTAATTTCCACTCTCCCGGAGCCTCCCGACCCCCACGAGCTCCCCGATAAATCCCGATTAATCTCGATAAATCCCGATTAATCCTGATTAATCCAGATAAATCACGATTAATCTCGATTAATCCCGAAATGAAAAAAGGGAACCCTTTCGGATTCCCTTCTTGAAG
>CAJUAT010000006.1:0-29058 GCA_910584525.1 uncultured Muribaculaceae bacterium
CGTTTTTTTATGCCCGTATCTCTGAAATTACATACTTGCGAAACTTAAATCAAAATAAATATAGACAGCCCAATAGAATGGCATGATTAATCGCCATTATGATGGTTTGGAAAGGTCTGACGCTATGTCGGGCCTTTTCTTCGTTAATACTATGAACCAATCTGCAAACCAATGATTACACTTGAGGAGTTCAACCGGAGGATAAGCGGCGGCCAGCCGCTAGATACAGTGGGAGTATATAAGTTCATGGATGCCATGAGTGAGGAAGCCAGAAAGATCACTTTCCTGCTCAACAGTTCCTACCATACCCAGGAGGAGATCAGAGACCTCCTCGGCGACCTTACGGGGACGGAGATTCCCGAGTCTGTCAAGGTGTTCCCGCCATTATACAGCGATTTCGGCAAAGGGTTGCGGATAGGTCGTGGCGTGTTCATCAATGCCTGCTGCCATTTTCAAGACCATGGGGGCGTCACGATAGGCGACTGCTCGCAGATAGGCCATAATGTGGTATTCGCGACTCTCAACCACTATCTCGAGCCTGAAAAGCGCAAGTTCACGCACGCGGCACCCATCATCATAGGACGCAATGTATGGATCGGCTCCAACGCCACCATCCTTCAGGGTGTCAGCATCGGCGACAATTCGGTAGTGGGCGCCGGTGCCGTGGTCACTAAGGATGTTCCCGCAAATACCGTGGTCGGCGGCATCCCGGCCAAAATTATCAAGAAAATTCCGGAGTAACCACTCTTCCCTCTCCTCTTGCAAAGAACCCTCTTATCGGGCCAGCGATACGTTGACCGACACTCCGTAATTGGAGTTGCTTGTAGGATAGGATGAGTTGGACACCAGCGGCGTATTTGTCTGGTGGTCGAAGAATGCCGAGAGGGTGATGCGCTTCGACAGCTGATAGCTGGCCATGAAGTTGATTGAGAATGTCTGCGTACCCTGCGTGGCCTGGGTGAAGGCTGTTTCTATACGGCGTATCAGCGACTGGTTGTTGCTCCACGCCACATCAAGGTTGAGTGTAAGGTCGTTGGACACCATGCCCTGACTGCTACCTATTTTGAGAATCTTGTTGAAGTTGGCGATCTTGTAACCGGCGCCTACAGAAATCTGACGGCTGGCGGTCTCCACCACCTGCCCTGCCGAAGTGTTGAGGTTCAACGTGCGGGCATCGCGGTATTCGGCATTTATCTGCAGGTCGTTCTGCAACGTCATCTTCACGCCGATAAGAGGTGCGAATTTCTCCGTCACGGCCACCGATGCTATATTGTAGGGCGACGAAGGTATTGGCATCTGTGTGGCCTCATCGAGGATGAAGCCCTGGTCGCCGTTGCCGTTACCTACCCAGTTCATGAAGCTGGAGTATGACCCTACCGAGTACGTGCACTGATATGCGTGAGTAAGTGTGAACGTCTTGAAGTACTTGCGCATGTTGCCCATGCTGAGGAAACCGTCATAGGTCACTCTCCAGTTGGGGCGCATAGCCTCCAGACCGGGGAACATCTTGAGTGTGATTCTGTCGGGATTCTGACCGCTGTATGCGGCGAGGAATGCCGGGATGAGCACATCGGAACTTGTACGGCTCACACCGCCATTCTTCGGGTCGTAAAGAGTTCCGGCCATAGGCGAGTTCTCCATGAATCCCGTGCCGGGATATGCGGTCCCCTTGTAGCTCTCCTCATAGCGTGAGGCTATGCGCGGTATATATTCAAGGAATTTGTTGAAGGCATCCGAGGCATAACCGTTTTCGGCCTTGTAAGTCTTCATGGCTGTTGCGAGCGCCCAATGGGTACGCACGTACGAGCCCGTATACGATGTCGGGATGCCGGCATACATGAACTGCATCTGTTCCGTGCGCGAGTCGGTGAGATTCGATGTCAGCAGAATCTTCAGACCGCGTATAGGCTCGAGGTTGAGCTCGAAATTGAACTCCTGACTCTGGTTCCACAACGCCGGCGACACCTGCTCGGTATCCGTGATCAGCCAGCCGCGTTCCAAGGCCTTGTTGACATAGCTCTTGTCGTAGAAACCGAAAGCGAAGTCAAGACCGGGAGACATGGGGCCATATTTTGTGCTCTGTCCGAAAATATCGCCCACATTCGGCGAGAATAGCGGCAACGTCAGCGAATGGCTGCTGCGCCAGCGGAAACTTGCCGACCTTATCATCATCAGGAAGCGCAGACTATGCTCCGCCATCTCCGTGCCGAAGCTCTTCTTGTCGGCCTTCAGATCCTCGATCATCGTCAGCTTCACGCTCATCCGGCCCGTGTCGGTAATCACGATATTGTTGTTGTCCTTCACCTTGTAGTTAAGGCGGCGGCGCTGTCCGTTCACCTCGGCTATGAGCTTGAACTTCTTGGTGTTGAGGTTATGCTGCACGGTCACTGCCGAGTCGGCCAGCTGCACAGCACGCTCGAACCTCTTGGCCTTCTTCTCATCTTTCTTAGTGTTATTGCGCCCGGTGTTCCGGCTCGTGCTCGCTGCAAATCTCTTGTTGATTTTCTGCAGGTACTTCGACTTGTTGTAGAGGGTCTCGAAGTTCATACGCGCGTCGGCATTCCAGTTGCTCTGGTTCTGGATGCTGTTGCCCAGATATATATCGTCGACGGTAGTACCCTTGTCCCAGGTATAATTGGAAGTATACGACACCGAACCTGTAAGATAATCCAGGAAGCCTATCTTGTTGAAGGGGGCACGGTAAGTTGCAGTGAACGTCTGGTTATAATTCCAGGGCGTGCCGAGACCCCTGATGGATGAAAGCACGGTATCCTTCCAGTTCTGGTACTTGTCGGGGAAGAGGCGTTTGTTCACCGCGCCTATCGTTTCCTCGATACGTGCCGTGGTATTGGAGTTGAAGCTCAACTGCAGCGACTTGATAGGATTCCACGTAAGCGAAAGCTGGCGGTCCCATGTAAAATTCTTGCTTACCTGCACCGGCAGCTGGAAATCAACGTCCACCTCGCTGCGCGTCTGCTGCTCGTAATAGAACCTGTGCATCGACGTGTAGAAGGTAAGGTTCTGGAAGAGCCAGTTTATTTCCCAGTCCTTGAAGAACTTGGCCGTCTTTCCCTTGCCCTTGATTTTGGCAAAGGGTTTCAGAGGCTTGAAATATGGTGAATAGCTGTACTGGAACGAGCCGCGGTAATCGCTCGTGTTCTCGTATTCGGTCACCGGGTCAAGATTCCGCTGACGGTTGAACGAGAAGTTTAGCTGGAAGTTGGCCGGATCCCATGGCATCGGCTTCTTGCTCTGCACATTGAAGCGGAAATTGGATATTGAGAAGCTCTCGGCCGTCTTGCGGGTTATGGCGTAGCTCTTTATGGAATCCTTTTCATGTTTTGTCTGTGCGGCCTCAAGGGCATCCTTCAGAAGGATATCCTGGTCGAGGGGATTGTACTTGGGAGTGACAGTCTCCTGGGAGCGTGAATAATATATGGGTGCCGACAGTTTTGCCTTTTCGGGGAGTAGTTTGCCCACATCACCCTGCACGGATACATTGTATTGGTCGTAGGTGTCGAGACGCCTTGACGAGAGACCCTGGTCGACAGCGCCGAAGCCGTCGGTCTCACGGTGATATGTGAAGTTTACACTGGCAATATCCGACAGCGATAGCGATGCGTTGGCATTGACGGCCCAGCCTCCCTTCTCGTTGAAGTCGGTGACACGCATCTCATTGACCCATACCACACCATCCTTGACAGAGCTGGACCTGTTGCGCACGCCTATGAGCATCACCCTCACATCGCTCAGACTCGGGTTACCGAGCACGGAGATTGTGTTGTGTGCATCCTCGGGATCCTGCTCGCTGTACACTCTTGTATACCCTACCCCGGCCACGCCGGCGCTGCGGTCGCGGTTACGGTTGACCTTCACGGCAGTAAGGCTGCTCAATGCTATGTCGAAACGGTTCGACAACGGCCATACCAGACTCCTGTCGCGGCTGTTGAAGTTGTTGTACTTCCCGTGGGGCGTCAGCTCCAGCGGTACCTCATACTCATAATAGTTGTTCTTGACATCCGAGCCGAGACGAAGGAATATCGAGAGGTCGCCATTCTTGAGGTCGGTCTTGTTGTCGATGAGAGCTTCGGCATGTGTCCACATCTGCAGGCGTTTGTAGATGCGGAGGTCCATCTGGGTGTTCTTGTATACACCACGGGCATCGCCGGGCTGTAGACCTGTGACACTCATCTGCAACGACTGTTCGTTGAGCTGCGTGGCCTGTGCCGAACCTGCATCCTGATTGCGGTCCACTCCCGGCGGCAGCACGTAATTGACAGGCTCGCGGCTCGAGTTCTCCTCGATGTTCACCACCGTTGTGGAGAGTTCTCCCTCCGCGGGGGCGTCATTGCGCGAGTTGAGATTGAACTGATATGTGCGCCATTCTCCGCGTACCAGCTCAAGGGTGGCGAAACGCAGATGCGTCACTGCCTTGAAATTCGTCATGAACATGCGCGCGAAACGCACCGTAGAGAAGTCGCTGATGCCGCCCACTACCTTGTCAGGCTCCGACAAGGGTATCTTGAACTGATACCATATCGCCGGTTTCTTCCCCTCGGGAGTGTTGACCATCGTCTCCTGTCGGTCGGTGATATAGTTCTTGCCCACTTCCAGGTCTTCGGGACGTATCGACACCTTGTACTGGAAGTAGCGCTCATATTCGTTGAGGGTGTTGTCCTGGTTGATATCCTCCACATCGGGCACGGCGCGTGCCGACTGATACTGAGGATTTGTCGACTGTTCCGGACTCAGCGAGTTGCCTTCTACGCCATTGTAACGCTTGTAGCGGTCGAGAATGCCCGTCTTGTGTTCGTCGTACCAGTTTGAACGGTAGAAATGGTAGTTGTCGCCGGCAGGGTCGTTCATTGCCGAGAAGGGGTCTTCCTGCATCGCCGCCAAGGCAGTCGACGACAGTTTGTTGCGGAGCTTGTCGAGATATTCCTTGTAGGAAGGGAAGGAATACTCATCATCGTTGGGGAGTCCGTCGAGGCCGACATCCTGTATCAGACGCGCTTCCGGCGCATTCTCGAAAGCATACGTCAGGGAGTTCTGCCGCGACACGCGGCCCCAGTTGGTCTCGGTTATGAACTGTGTGTCGCCATCCACCGGCAGCCCGTTCTCATAGCTCTTCATGCCATCCTTGAGGATATCCTCGCTGATCTCGCCGAAGTTGAAATAGAGGTCGCCTCCCTCTCGGTTGTCGTTATCCTCGTCGAGGAAGGGGTCGAGAAGCCAGAACTGTATGTATTCCACATTGGATGCGTCAAAGTTGGTGTTGTCCATCTTGCGCATCATGCCGCCCCATCTCTTCTCCGGATTCAGCAGACGTCCCTCCGAGTCGATATTGTCGGCGTCGAGATTATAGGGGCCACGTTCCGTGGGATAGTACGACATGTTGAGGGTCTGTATCCAGTTGGCCTCGCCGTACTGCAGCTCGCGGTTGGGGAAAAGCTCCGTGACGGTCACCTCTCTGACATAAGGATTCGACATCTGGTGAGGGTCGTTCTTCAGGTAACCGGGCAGAGTGTTGGAATTACGCTGTGTCCAAGTGCGGTCAATGTAATACCATGCGAGAAGCGCACGATTCTTGCCATAGTCCACATTGTTGATGAGCGATGCTTCGGGGAAAAGGGCATCGGGCGACGGGTCGTAGGGAGTGGAGGCCAGGAACCACGAATAGGGGCTGCGAAGGTCTATGGCCGTCTGGGTGTCCTCGAAATCGTCGATATAGCTGGAGCCTGCTGTCGAACCTGACTTCTGGGCATGAGGTATGAGCTGCGCGAACTCTGCATTGACGTTGAACTGCGACGGCGCCGTCGACTTCACCGTAGGTATCTTGTTGAGCAGGTTCGTCAGCCACATGAACTGCTTGTTGTACGACAGGTTGAGTCCCCAGATGGTGTTGTTGATGAGCTCTTCGCCAAGGTTGACCTTCTGCGTTATCGACTTCTCGGAGAAGTGCATCAGCGTACCGCCTATGGTAAGGTCTTTGTTGAACCGATATTGTGCATCAAGGCCGAGGAGTGTCTTTCGCTGCATCGAGAAGAGCGACTGGTTCTCGAGGGTGACGCTCACGTTGGTGCCCGAGTCGATGATGCTCTGGTTGGTAATTGTGACGATACCCATGGAATAGTCCACGGTATAATCGGCATTCTCGGTCAGTACCACACCACCTGCCATAACCACCACCGATCCGCGTGGCACGTTCATGGCGTTGAGGCGTATGGTGGCTCCTCCCGACGCCTGGTATTCTCCCTCGAGCGAGAACTTGTTCTTGTCGGCAAACTGCCGTGCCACTGTCAGCGTGGAGTCATAAAGCTCTTTATATACGTAATCCTTGGCAATCTCGGGATTTCCTATCTTGCTTTCGAGCCAGCTTCCGAAAGGCTCCGTCACGGGGAATATGATCTTGCCGGAACTAGACTGCACGGTATAACCTTCGATATAATCGAAGAATCCGTCGGGATTCGACTCCTGGTTTGAGTCGATACGGTCGAGGTTCATCACCTGCAGCAGCGGTTTGTTGGCTATCGGGGGCACCGGCAGGAAGTTGACCATCGCTCCCGTGGTGTCGCTGAGATATTTTATCTGGAGTTTGAAATTCTTGCTCTGCAGCTGATAAGCGCCCAGCGAGTAGACGTTTTTCATCATCAGACGCCACATCGGGAGTCTCGGCGAGATGGTGGTGCTGCGCAACATCTTGAGGAAGAGGGCGTCGCTGGTGTTAGTGATGTCGCTGGAGAACTCGCCCACCTGATAAACCTTGCCGTTATAGGTATACTCATAAGCCACGGCAAGGACTTCGTCGGAGTTCAATGCCGATTTCAGCGATATGTATCCCAACGCCGGATTCAGTGTATACTCGCTGGAGCTTAGCAGCCGCGCCGACTCCACTTTCTCGTAATCGCGGCCACCCGTGATGCCGAAAGCCTTCAGGGGCTCCAGCGCCTGCGTCACCGTATTGATGTTACGGGCTCCCGGATACTCGTTCTTGACCACGTCGAGCAGGTTGTTGCTGCGGTTCGACGGGTTGTTGAAACTCATGTCAGGATGCCAGTAGTCGCTGGCGAGACGCGTGTTCTCGCCAAGATCCATGAAGCCTACAAAGTTGCGGTTCTGCTGGTAGTTGGAGTTCTTGTTGGTAATCCATACCTCTATGCGCGTGATCTGTATGCCCGACGACACGTGCGGGAGCTTCGAACAGAACTCGTTGTAATGGTCGTAGAAATATTGTGCGAGGAAGAAGTGGCGGTTGGCGTCGTAATCGTCAATCTTCATCGAGTATTTTGTTGACTGCACGCCGCCCTGGGTGGTTATCGACTTTGATTCCGAGTTCTGCTGCGACACGAGTCCGGTAAGGGTAAGCTTGCCGAACTGGAAAGTGCCCTTGATACCGAAGAGCGACGTACCGCCGCGTATCAGGCTCGAACCGGTGGTCATGCTTATGTTGCCCGCCTCCAGATTCTTGATGATTTCATCTTCCTTGCCCTGGTATGCCAGCTTCAGGTTCTTAGAGTCGAAGTCGAAGGTGGCATCCGTGTTGTAGGTCATGTTGAACTTCATCTTGTCGCCGACCGAGGCGTTGACGGTAGCCTGGATTTTCTGGTCGAAGTCGAAGTATGTCTTTCGCCTGTTGCGTTTTGTAAGGGCAGGATTGTCGGTCTTGTTGCTCTTTATGCCGAGGCTGAGCTGTATGGAGCCCTGTGTCTGCAGACGGATTCCACCCGGGCCGAACACCTTCTCCAGCGGCCCCAGCGAGAAGTTCATGTCAAAGATATTGAATGGCTCCTTGTCCTTCTTCTCATAGCTTTCCGAATTGCGCTGGTTGAAGTAGTCGTACATATCCTTGCGCATCATCAGATTGCCGTACTGTTCGGGTGTCATCATATAGGGCGTGACCACATCCATGTCGCCGACGAGCGTGCGGAACACGTACATGCCCGACTCGGGGTCGAACACCACTTCGGTCTTTATGTTGTCGGGGTTGCGCAGGTCGGCGGGATATTCGGGATTGTCATAATCCTCGAACCCCCGCGGGACGGTTGGTTGCACACGTGCCGGCAGAAGGGCGCTGTCGGATGGTGTATATGTAGGAGTCTGTACATTCTGCTCGGGGGTGGAGGGCGGCGGAGCAAGCTCGCTCTTGTAATATTGAGGCAATGCTATAATGCCAAAGGGCAGCACCGTAATCAGCACTGCCATCAGTATCGCTATTTGTATTCTGTTACTGCCGTTCGGCTTTTTCAAAGCATTGTCAACGCCTGCTTTATCGCTGCCTCTGTGGTAATGGCCGGGGTGTTGCCGAAAATCTTCTTCATCACCTTCTGGCTCTGCTGGGAAGTGAAACCCAACATCACCAGCGCTGCTACCGCGTCCTCAAAGGTCTCTCCCCCAGGCGTACTTGTTATTAACGATTCGGCTCCTCCCTTTATTTTATCCTTCAGGTCTACGATAATACGCTGGGCGGTCTTTGCTCCGATACCTTTGACCCCTTTGAGCACATGGTCCTGACCGGCTGCGATAGTGGCCTCAAGCTGTCTGACAGTCAACGACGAGAGTATCAGCCGGGCCGTGTTGGGTCCCACTCCGCTCACGCTCGTAAGCAACTCGAAAAGCTCGCGTGTGCGCTTCTCCAGAAATCCGTAAAGGATATGGCTGTCCTCGCGTATCACCTCGTAAAGATAGAGCTTAACCTCCTCTTTTGCCGCCGCTATGTGGGGATAGTCTATAAGCGTGACATTCACGCCATAGCCCAATCCATGATTGTCGATTACCGCATATGTGGGCGTCACCTCCACAGGTCGCCCCGTTATATATTCAAGCATTTCTGATATAATGTTAAGTCGGAAGAGCCTTCCGGAAGGCATATCCATTGTTTGATTTCGCCGGCCTTTTCATAACCGGCCTTGACAAAGAGCCGTCCGCTCCTGCTGTTGACAGCCGCCACTTTTGCCACTACAGTCCTGATGTTCAGGATGTTGCGCGCATATTTCTCCAGCTGCCGCAGCATCTCGGCCCCATATCCGCGACCCCTGTATTCGCTTCTGACGTATATCCCAACAAACGCAGTATGGTTTCGTGCAGATATATCGTAGAGGTCAGCCAGGCCTACCACCACCTCCGGCTCTTCGGCGTCATCGACGGCAAATCTGGCCACGAGACGCAACTGCCCAGTCCTGTATGGGTCGGCATCGTAATTAAGTGCATATTCCGTGATCATATGCATCGATATGGGGGCCATCATGCCGTTGACAATCCATTGAGTGTTGTCGTCCTCGATATCCCATATCACGGCGGCATCCGAAGGCTCCACTGCCCGCAATTGCAATCTTTCCTTACTCATGAAATGTATCTTTAAATGGCATACGGTTCATAATCGAACGCCCGAGGGTAAGCTCGTCGGTATATTCCAGTTCGTTGCCTATGCTCAGTCCGCGGGCCAGCATGGTCACCTCCACCGGCATTTCCGCAAGCCTACGGTAGATATAGAAGTTGGTGGTATCCCCTTCCAGTGTAGGACTCAGCGCCAGTATCACCTCCTTGATTTCTCCTTTCCCGACTCTCTCCACAAGGCTTTCTATCTCTATGTCGGAAGGGGCTATACCGTCGAGGGGTGATATCACTCCGCCGAGCACGTGGTACAGACCATGGTGTTCCCTTGTGGCTTCGATGGTGATCACATCCTTGACATTCTCCACAACGCAAACGGTGCTTCTGTCGCGGCGCCGGTCGCTGCATATGCTGCATGTGCCCTCGTCGCTGATATTGTGGCATTCCGGACAGTAATGTATATGCCGCCGCATCTCTATGATGGAGCTGCCGAGCGCTTCCGACATCTCCGGCTCCTTGCGCAGGAGATAAAGCGCCAGACGCAACGCCGTCTTCTCCCCTATGCCCGGAAGTTTCGACAATTCCGCTACCGCTTTGTCGAGCAATGACGAATTATAACTTGTTATCATCAGTTCAGCGAAGGATTCTCAGGCACGATAAGCCAGCTTCTGTAATCGGGACCCAGTTTTTCGACCTCTCGACGCCAGAATGCGTCGCCGCTGCCGCTGAGGAGCTCGCTCGTGTCGGGGTCGGTATTCAAGGCCCAGTAATTCTTGATGATTTCCGAGGTGAGCTGTCCAGCTCCCCACCCGCTATATCCTATGAAGAAGCGTATGTCGCCCACGGCTCCTCCGTGCGATATGATATAGTCGATCACCTCGTCTTCGGTACCCCCCACATACAGCCCGGGGGCTATTTCCATGGAATTGCTGAAAATGTTTCCCAGCCTGTGAAGCATGAAAAGGCGGTCAAGCTCCACGGGGCCTCCCTTGAAGATGGGTATCGTGATCTCTGCGGGAAGACCCTCGATCAGCTGGTTGAGCTGACATACCGGGCCCTTGTTGAGCATAAGCCCTATATGTCCTCCCGTGCTGTCCTGCTCCAGAAGCATCACCGCACTGCGCGAGAAGTTATGGTCGGCCATCAATGGTTCCGACAGCAACAACTGTCCCCCACGGGGATGTACCTCCCTGATGTCTTTATGTAATATCGAATCTAAATCCATTATTATCTAAACGCTTTTACACGTTCGGTTGTTATTGCTAAGAAACCTGCCGGCGATTGTCCCTGTTGTTGCACAGGTTGTCGCCAAGGCACAATATTTAATATTATGAACACAGACCAATTGAAGAAGAGCGCCGAGGAAGCCAAGGCTTCAGCCCAGGACTTCATCAACAGTCCGCAGGTGCAGGGTGCCATCAACAAGGGGAAGGACATCCTTTCCGACGCCAAAGACAAGCTTTCCGACGTCAAGGATAAGCTTGAGGACTTCGTGGAGGACAAAACCGACGGCAAAGGCATCTTAGGTTTTGGCGAGAAGGAGAAATAACTCCTGTGCAACCACTGTCGCTTAGATTTGCGGCTCCGGGTCTTCCGGGGCCGCGGCTCTTTTTCGGCCTTATCTGAATCTTGAGTATATCTGCACCCCGAGCTCTTTGGCTTTCTTGATATCCTCCGGATTCGACGGGTCGACGCCATAATCCTTCAAGTCGGGTATCACCACTTTAGTGCCAGGCTTTATCCGGTCGGGATGGCCGAGATACTGTGCGTTGGCCTTGTATATGTATGGCCACAAGTGATAATTGCCGTAATGGTCCTTGGCCATAGTGGTGAGATAGCGGGTCTTGCTGATGGTGTCGTATTTCTTGGCATCCGACGGCTTTGTGGGAGCGGCATCCGGTGCTTTGACCTCTTCAGTCGCATTTTCCACAACAGCCACAGCAGTCACAGTGTCGGCTGACGCCGGCGATCCGGGCAGCTCGTAACCATAGACCGCATTCCGCTTTTCGCGCCGCTCTTTCTCCATGGCTTCCTTCTTTCTCGTTTCCGCACGGCGCTCTTCGGTGCCATAGGCGAATATGCCGTAGATATTCCAGGATATAAGAGCCAAAAGACACGTGGCCACCACGCCTGTGCAGAATCCTATCCAGTAATTGCTGCGCGGCTTTTTCTTCGGCTCTTCATGCTCGCCGGAATTACCGGTATCATGCTTGTCCTCTATAACCTCTTCCTCTACAACCTCCGCCGCCGGCTCGTCCACCGAAGACTCAGCCTGTGGTTCGGCTTGAAATTCGGCCTTGGATTCAGTCTGATATTCGGCTTGTGTTTCAGCCTGATATTCTACCGTAGTATCTGTTGCGGTATCTGTTGTAGTATCTATCGTTGTATCTGCCGTAGTATCTATCGTTGTATCTGCCGCAAAATCTGCCGTAGATTCAGGCGCGGATTCCATAGGAGGTGTCATGCGAGCGTCGGCAAGCATGGCTTCTTCTGCATCAATTGCATCTCCGGATTCTTCCTCATCCTCTTGCTCGCCTATTTCCACACTTCTGAACATCTCGAAAGGTTCGTTTACGGTGGCGGCCAATTCCTTGTCAGGCATGAAGACGACCTTTCGGTGAGTTGGTATGATCATCTCCTGGCCGGTGCTGACGTCAACACTTTTGCGCTGCTCCACGTCGATGGTCTTGAACACGCCCAGCCCGTTCACCTTCACCGACTCCCCCTTTTCCAGCATCTCGCCTATCAGGGCAAACAGTTCCCTGACAAAATCCTCGCTCTCTTTCTTGGTATCGCCGGTGCGCAATGCCAGCCGCGCCGTAAGTATGGGCATCGTGACTTTCTCGCTCATGATTTCCTGATTTTGCTCTTCAACATTACGGATGGCTTGAAGGTGATTGACAATTTAGGAGGTATGAGCATTCTTTTGCCCGTGCCGGGATGTACGGATATGCGTTCATTGCGTTTCTTAGGTTCGAACGTTCCAAAGGAGGCAACGGTCACGCTGTCGCCCGCCGATACCGACTCGCCTATGATTTCGGCAAGCTGTCCGCACAGCATATTGATGTCGTCGGTGTCGCGTCCCAGCCGTGTCGCCAGTGTCGTGTTAAATGCCTTTATATCCATTCCTCAGGTCTCTTTTCTTTCTTTTGCAAAATTAGCGCATTCCACCGACATTCACAACTACAATGTGGCCGGGGTCCTGAAAATCTTCAGAACCCCGCCGATCACAAAAATATGAAACTGCTATTATTTTATCTTCAGAATCTGGCCTACCTTGATGCGAGCGTTGGGCATCATGTTGTTGAGGCGTCTCAGCGTGGTGGCCGCCATTCCGTACGACCTTGCTATCGATGCCATGGTGTCGCCACTCTTCACGGTGTAAGTGGTCTGGCTGTTGTCGCCCGCCTTGTAGGAGTTGCCGCTGCCGGTGTTGTGGGCCAACGACTCCTTGGGAGCGTAATTACGTGCCTGCGTATAGGTGTTCTTGTTGAACGTATACGTGTCGGTATGCGTGGTCTTGTTGGCAAAATCGAATATCGCGTTGGGATTTATGGCATATCCCATGTAGCGTGTCTCGAAATGCAGGTGCGGTCCGGTGCTTCTTCCCGTGTTGCCGCCAAGACCTATGGCCTGTCCTGCCTTGACCACCTGATTGGGCTTCACCAAGTGCTTGTTGAGATGGCCATATACTGTCTCAAGCCCGTTGGGATGGCGGATTATCACATAGTTGCCATACCCTTTGGCCTCATAGTTTGTCAGACGCACCTTGCCGTCGAAGGCTGCGCGCACCGTGTCGTTCATCTTCAGCCCCAGGTCCACTCCCTTGTGCATACGGCCGAATCTGGCACGATAGCCATACTGGGAGGTTATGCGGCCCGGTACTGGTATATAATAACCGGTAACGTCTATAACCTGACTCTGTGGTACTTCCGATTCCTTGAACGGATTCACTCTCTTTGAATTCCATCCCTCGGTGTAGATGTCGGGCTCCGGCTCGAGGTCATCGATAAGGTCGATAAAGGAATTCTTCTCAATCAGCTTGATCTGATTGCTGCTGCTTGCCTGCTTGGCCAACAGCTGGCTGTGTGCCTGTGAATGACGGCTGCTGGTACGTATGTTCTGCGCCATGGCGCCAGTACCGAACAATGCTATTATCGCAAAACCGCCTAATATCTTTTTTATCAATGTCATAGTCTGATTTTGGATTCGTGGAGATCAATACTCGTCCTTCTCATATATGAAAGGAAGAGTTGCCGGCATATAGTCGAACAGTTCTTCGGGCTTGAAGAATCGCGCCAATTCAATCTCGGCGTTCTCCACGGAATCTGAAGCATGGATGATATTCAGAGAGCCGCTCATGCAGAAGTCGCCTCTGAGTGTGCCCGGGGCTGCCTTGCGGCCATTGGTCACTCCGGTCATCTCCCGGAATACCCTTACCACATCCACTCCCCGCAGACACATCACTATCACCGGACACGCCGTCATCGACGCTACTATCGACGGGAAAAACGGCTTGTCGACGAGATGGGAATAATGCTCCCGCAATATCCCTTCCTCCAGCTGCATCATCTTGATGCCGCCTATCACAAGTCCCCTTTTCTCTATCCTGCCTATCACTTCACCTATAAGGCCCCGCTCTATGCAGGAGGGTTTCAGTATTACCAGCGTGCGCTCCATGATTTTAAACATTTTTTAATATTTGTCTTTGCTGACTCTTCAAAGTTATATATTTAATCCTCGCCAACGCAAACTTTTTTTGTTATTTTTTCTAAATTCCCCCGGGCATCCTCCCCTCTCAATGCCGCTTAACCCCTATTAATAAACAAGTTATCCTCAAAATATGTTTTACAACATGTTTTTCAAAAACTTGCACACCCTCCCGATTGTGTGCAAATTCGCCATCGGATTAAATGTGAATTTATGTTAATCTGTTGTAACTACCCCTTTTTCAACAGATTCCGTGTTCCATTCATTATCTCAGCCTGCGCCTTCTGAACATTTGCACCTGCACAGCGTATTAACTATAACGATAAATGATAAACGATTAATGATTAATTGGCCTGATTAGTCTTATTGGTCTAATTGGTCAAATTATAGGTAAAACAGAAAGTATTTGTGCATTATGGAGATGCGATGCGCTGTAGGGACGCGCCATGGCGCGTCCGCGTCCGTTGAAATTACACTTTTCATCCCGGACGCGCCATGGCGCGTCCCTACAGCGGCAAATGAACATTTACTTTGTTCCATATTATAATTATAGCGTTCAGTCTGTAATGATTAAAGATTAACTGTAAACTATATCGAGATGTTGCTTAACCTCATAGCCAAGGAGGCCGGTATGCAGTCGGTGCCGGCAATTCATCTATCCGACCCCGTGACGCGCGAAAGCACTTACGCTGTCGCCGAGATGCTCATGAAACTCTCTCAATGGGTCATAGATATCCTTCACCTTTCCAAATCCGACTCCACTTTCATCAGTGTATATGCCACTGTTGTGTTCATAGTGGCTTTCGCTATCGGCTGGGTGGCCAAGTACATCCTCGTGATCATTCTCAGGCATATCCATTTCAAAAACCAGAAGTCGCTCTACAACATTCTGGTAAAGCATCATTTCTTCATCAAGACCTGCAACATCATTCCGCCGTTAGTGTTTCTGATCCTCATACAGTTCACGCTCTATTCCCACGCATCTATTGCATCGGCACTCACGCGGTTGTCGTGGGCCTACGTGCTGGTGGTCATAGCCATATCCATGTGCACGCTCGCCGACTGCATATGGGAGCATCTCGACGCTCTCGACAACAAGCGCAAGCTACCGTTGCGGGGTGTGGTGCAGGTGATAAAGATTCTCGTATGGATAGTTGCGGCCATAGTGATTACGGGTGTGATGATCGACAAGTCGCCGGCTACGCTGCTGGCCGGTCTGGGCGCTTTCGCCGCCGTGCTGATGCTGGTGTTCCGCGATTCCATTCTCGGACTCGTGGCCGGCATTCAGCTCTCGCAGAACGATTCTCTGCATGTCGGCGACTGGATTGCCGTTCCGGGCACACAGGCAAACGGTACCGTCTCCGAAGTTTCGCTCACTGCCGTAAAAATCATCAACTGGGACCTTACCGTCACTACCGTAGCACCTTACAGCCTCATTACCAACGGATTCACCAACTACCGCAACATGCAGCAGTCCAACACCCGCCGCATTTGCCGCTCATATTTCATAGACGCTGATTCAGTAGTGCCCACATCTCCTGATATGCTCGAGGAGTTCCGCTCTATTCCCTTCATGAAGGAATGGATAGACGCAAAGGTGGCGCAGCGCGACAAGGGTATCGTACAGGATGTGGCCAACAGCGAGGGACTTGCCGACGGTTCGCTCGACACGAACTTAGGCCTCTTCAGAGCTTACGCCTACCTTTACCTCGCCAACAACCCCAATATCGCGCATGACGCGCAGAGCACCTGCTTCGTGACCACTCTCGCGCAGACTTCCGCCGGTATTCCGCTCCAGATTTATTGCTTCACGGCAACATCTTCCTGGGTACCTTATGAGGGTATACAGGCCACTGTCTTCGAACATCTCGCCGTGATGCTCTACCGATTCCATCTATATGTATTCGAAAATCCGTCGGGCCGCGACACGCTCGTCGACGGTTATCTGAGCCCGGGCAAGAATCCGGAGTTCATTGCCGGTATGCCTTATCCATTCTTCTATGGGTCGGGCACTCCGATGAATCCGGGGATACCCCCTGCCGGACTCTATGCCCAAACAAGAGCCACCGGCACCGACTCCATCCAGGCTCCCCCGCCAGTATGGGGCGAACCTTCACCATCGCCGGCTACTCAACAGAACAAGCCATCTGACACTAATCCAGCGAAGCCATCTGATTGACAGCCTGACGCAGTATGCTCAGCTGCCGCAGCAAGGTCTCTGCCTTGTCGAGAGGGAGCATATTGGCTCCGTCGCTCTTGGCCAGCGCCGGATTACGGTGTGTCTCCATGAATATGCCGTCAGCTCCCGATGCTATCGATGCCTTGGCTATGGTGCCTATCAGCTCGGGACGGCCCCCAGTCACTCCTTCGGGACTATTGGGCTGCTGCAATGAGTGGGTCACGTCGGCAATCACCGGACACCCGCACTCACGGCGCATCACAGGTATACCCCGCATGTCAACCACAAGGTCACCATACCCGAAGAAGGTGCCGCGTTCTGTCACGCCTACCTGACTGTTGCCGGTCTCCCGAACCTTCTCAACCGCGTAGCGCATCGACTCAGGCGACAGAAACTGTCCCTTCTTGATATTGACGAATCTTCCCGTACGGGCTGCCGCCACAAGAAGGTCGGTCTGACGGCAAAGGAATGCCGGTATCTGAAGTATGTCGACGTATTCGGCAGCCATCGCCGCCTCATCCACGCTATGTATGTCCGTAACCACCGGGATTCCGAAGGTCTCTCTGACTTTCCGCAATATCTTTAGCGCCTTTTCATCGCCTATACCCGTAAATGAATCCAGCCGGCTGCGGTTGGCCTTACGGTAGCTACCCTTGAATACATACGGGATGTCGAGCCGCGAGGTGATTTCCACAAGCGTCCCGGCGATATCCATCGCCATTTTCTCTCCTTCTATCACGCATGGACCCGCAAGCAAGAAAAAATTGCCGCTGCCGCTCCCCGTAAGATATTCTCGCATATCACGCATTTCCGACATCTCCTTTCATTTCAGATTGTTCAATACATGGAAGGCGGCCACGCCATATAGCGCCGCTGTTTCCGTACGCATCCTTGTGCTGCCGAAAGTGACGGGCACGAAACCGCATTCCATACATGTCTTTACTTCTTCGCCGCTGAAATCTCCTTCAGGCCCTATCACCATCACGAGGTCGTTTCCCTTTCGGTATACTTCGCCAAAATCCTTGCGTTCCACACTGTCGGAACAATAGCCGAACACTTTCACGGCATCGCTGCCGGCTGAGGCAGCCAAAAAGTCGCCTATGTCCACCATCCCGGCAATCTCAGGCAGACGGGCCTTAAGGCTCTGCTTCATGGCCGACACCATGATACGGCGCAGCCTGTCGAGCTTCTGGACCTTCCGTTCCGACCGGGCACATCTGAGAAGCACTATCTCGTCGACGCCCATCTCCACAGCCTTTTCCACAAGCCACTCCATTCTGTCGGCATTCTTTGTGGGAGCCACGGCAAGTGTCAGCTTACCCTTCCATGGTAATGCTTCTTCCCGACGGTCGACTATCTCCACTTCCACTCCCTTGGGATTGGCGTCGACAATGCGGCAACGGTATGCCGTGCCTTTGCCGTCGACAGTCTCGATCTCGGCACCCTCGCGGAGGCGCAGCACTCTGACAGCATGCGCCGACTCTTCCTCCGGCAATCTGCCGCCGGTTTCAATATCAGGCGAATAGAATCTAATCATCAGATTTCCTCAACCATTCCGCCGGCATCCTGGCCCTCTTCTGTCTTCTTGAGATTGATCCCGGTCGGTTTCTTATGTTCTTTGAATATTATCCAGAACAGCACACCCACTACCAGCGAATATCCGGCAAGTATGAGCCACGACTCATGCCAGCCGTGAAGCTGCTCGGCAAGTGAGAGACCGGGGGCATATACCAGGTCGTTGAACACCACAGAACCGGCCAGATAAGTACCCAAGGAGGCGCCGATACCATTGGTCATCAGCATGAAGAGTCCCTGGGCGGCCGACCTCTCATGAGGCGATGTCTGCGTATCCACGTACAGACCGCCCGACACATTGAAGAAATCGAAAGCCACTCCGTAAACTATACACGACACTATCAAGGCTATTATGCCCGGGAAATTGGTGTCGCCGACTCCGAAGAGGCCGAAACGGAACACCCATGCGAACATGGCCATCAGCATCACTCCCTTGATGCCGAATCTCTTCAGACAGAAGGGTATCATGAGTATGCACAGGGCCTCGGCGCATTGCGAGATGGAGATGAGGAAAGTCGGATTCCTGGCCCACCAGCCATCCATGAAGCCGTGTGCAAATTGCGGAAGCTCCGGGTTGTTGAAGTAGTTTATGAATGAAGAGCCGTAGCTGTTGGTTACCTGCAGCGCCACGCCGAGAAGCATGCTGAAGATGAAGAAGATAAGCATATGCTTCTGCTTGAACAGGCGGAAAGCCTTGAGGCCGAAAGCATCGGCCAGCGATTTCGACTCTCCTTTGCTAACCGGACATGCGGGCAATGTGAGACAGTAGACCGCCAGAACAAGACTTATGATGCCAGAGGTGAAGAACTGTGCCGATGTGTACTGAATGGCTTCTCCGTTGATTATGCAGAAGTTCACGAGGAGCTCGGCACATATGAAGCCTACCGTTCCGAACACGCGTATCGGCGGAAAATGCTTCACCGTATCAAGACCCTGCTTGTTCAGGGCCGTGAATGCCACCGAATTGCTTAACCCGACGGTAGGCATGAAGAAGGCTACCGACAGCGTGTAGGTGGTAAACAGAAGGTCGAATTGCAGCGTACCAGTAGTAGCCAGATCATGGTTGGCTATCATGCCGGTGACTATCATCAACGAGCCGGCAAGAAAATGACACAGACCCAATGTGCGCTGTGCCGGTATCCACCGGTCAGCCACTATGCCCATCAAGGCGGGCATGAGTATCGACACAAGACCCTGAACCGTATAAAACCAGAAAACCTTGTCGCCAAGACCATGGTTGCCAAGATACATGCCCATGGATATGAGGTAGGCACCCCATACGGCAAACTCTAAAAAATTCATCACGGACAACCGTGCCTTCAACCCTGTTACTGATGCCATTCTTCTCGGTATTATTATTATTATGCTGCCCGGTGTACCGACTTGTCGGCGCACTTCAAACCCCGTTCCGCAAAATTACAAAATAATACCGTGCTTTCAAAAAATAATCAACAGGGTTCCGGGCAGAAGGTCAGGAAATCATTACGCGACGGTATGATGAGTGTATCTCCTTCCATATGCAGTATGCCGGCATCCTCATATTTCTTCAACTCCTCTTCATATGTATGAGCCTGACAAGTGCTGTCGGAAATGCCCCGTATATTCTCTATCCTTATCTCGCCGCAATCGCGGTCGCTCTTCAGCGTGACTATCGCCGCCAACCGCCTTGAAAATTCGTCGGAACATATGGCATCCACGTACTGCGTGATACGCTGCGACTTGAAACTGAGATAGTTAAGGAAATTAATCATGCATATTGAATTGCCGCTGAGCATCTGCATATACTGCTGCTTGGAAAAGCTCATTGTGCCAGTGCGCGTCACGGCTCGCAACGAACTGCCATATTTGTTGTCCATACCGAAAAGATATTCGAGGCCGAACACCTTACCGGCCCCATAACGGCATACCATCAACGAACGACCTCCGGCTATCGATGTCTCCGTCTCTATCTCGCCCGACAGCACACTCGTGACTTCACGGCAATCCTCCCCCGACTCCTTTATATATCCGCCGGCATCATGGGAGGCGAACTCCAGATGTGTCTTTTCCAATATCGACGACAGTTGCTCGGCGCCTATTCCCTTGAACACCGTCAACGTCATCAGCTTTTCATACATCGTCTGCATATGCTCTTTATTTAGGCTCCTCCTTATTTAACAAAATTTTAGCTAAAAGGAACAGAGCCTAAAGAAAAAGAGGATGCCCTGACATCCTCCTCTGTAGCGGGATCGAGAATTGAACTCGAGACCTCCGGGTTATGAATCCGACGCTCTAACCAACTGAGCTATCCCGCCGTTTGCGACTGCAAAGTTATATAAAATTTGAGAACCTGACAAGTTTTAGAGGATTTTTTTCTAATTTTGTATCGGATTACCGTTGGTATCCGCTTACCAAACTCAACTTAAGACATTGACAATCAATAAATTAACATACATCGTAATTCTCGTGTCGGCAATGATTGCCATATCGGGATGCAGCACCGGCATCGAAGGCACCCGACGGGTAACACCCAACCGTGACGACCGCCGTCTGCTCCAACAGACGCCCGAAGAGTTTTTCATCAGCAACGTCCATGCCGACTCTTTGGGAATGTGGAAACCGGGAAAACGCTTTCTGGTTACCAACAACAAAGCCGCTCTCATATATGAGATCAGCGACAAGAACGGCATGAGGCTGCATGACGACTCGCTTGCCGGCCAGACAATATTCTTCCGCGACGTTGCCGATTATACAGCTCCCGACGGCTCCACCGCCATTAAAATCAATTTCACCCATCCTGCTTCTGGCAAAACCATATCCTACAACACCAACCGTCCGGCAGTCAAGGCTGCTTCAATCGACTGGAACAACCTGCCGATGCTTGTAGACCTTGACCTCGTGGAGAGTTTCCGCTCGTTACTCACGGGCAAAACATTATGGATAAAGACTCCCCTATGGTATTCCGAGAATGGCGAACCCATCACCGGCACCAAATTCATCCCCGTGGAAATTCTCGACGTCGTGCCCGGCAATGCAATATTTCCGCTGAACGTCAAATTCCGCAGCGATGATGCCGTGGCCTTCATACCCATGAACGCCTCCGACAAAAGCTCCTCTTTCGTGTCACGAGTATTCCCTTCATTATTCTATCTCTCCGACCCGAAGGAGTCGTATCCCGCAATAACCCCGGAAACATGGAGTCTCATATGTCACGGCAGACTCGCCATAGGAATGACCAAAACAGAATGCAAGCTCGCCGTAGGGAATCCCAAGGAGGTGGAACATGGCCACAACTGGGACGTGCTCATCGATTACTGGAAGTATGAGAACGGCATGTTCCTCGTGTTTATCGACGACAAACTCACCGAGTTCAAACAATAGTTAATATGTCTCCCATTTTTGAACAACATAAGGATATAACCTCTCTCACCACTTTCGGGATTCCCGCATCGGCCCGATGGTATGCCGAGTATGCCTCTAAAGAAGAAATTCTCAAGATTTCGCGCTCCGAGGTATTCATCAATAATGAAGTGCTCAACATCGGGTCGGGAAGCAATCTTCTGTTCGTCGGCGAATACAATGGACTGGTGCTTCGTTCGCGCATCACCGACATCAAGAGCTATTCCAAAGACGCTGATACCATATACGTGATTTCGGGCGCCGGCGTGGATTGGGACGAGTTTGTCGACTGGTGTATCGACCATGGATATGGCGGCGTAGAGAATATGGCGGGCATCCCGGGTACCGTAGGGGCTTCCGCCGTGCAGAACGTCGGCGCCTATGGCGTGGAGGCCAAGGATGTGATATACAGGGTGGAATGCTTCGACACCCTTACCCGCAACACCCGCACTTTCACCGCCGAGGAATGCAGATTCGGTTATCGCGACTCATTTTTCAAACATGAAGGCAAAGAGCGTTATATCGTGCTGCGTGTATGCTATAGGCTGCGACAGTCGGATATTGCCGTCAATCTTGAATACAAACCGGTCAGGGAATATGCCGCAAGTCTGGGCCACGCCCCTTCCATCAGAGAGATTGCCGCCGAGGTACGACGAATACGAGCCGCCAAGCTGCCCGATCCTCGCGTGACCGGGAGCGCCGGCAGCTTCTTCAAGAATCCCGTAGTCAGCAAACCCCATTACGACAGCTTGTGTCACCGCTCCGGCTGCGAAATACCAGCCCATGTCACCGACGATGGCCGCATGAAGCTTTCCGCCGCATGGCTCATAGACCATGCCGGAATGAAAGGTCACCGTTACGGCGGCGCTATGGTTTGGGAGAAACAGCCCCTCGTGATTGTGAACGCCGGCAATGCCTCTGCCCATGATGTGCTGCACCTCGTGGAGGAAATCCGCTCGGCGGTACGCCGCAAGTTCTTTATCGACCTCTATCCGGAAGTCAATTACATCGACACTTCCATTGAGGTGACCCTTCTCGGCAGCGGCACGTCAAAAGGCGTTCCTGAAGTAGGATGCGAATGCGAAGTATGCCGCTCCGAAGATGTCCGCGACAAACGGCTCAGAGCATCGGTTCTCGTCAGGACCCATGGCATGAACATTCTCATCGACCCTTCGCCCGATTTCAGGCAACAGGCTCTCGACAATAAAATATTCGATATCGATGCTGTGCTCGTGACTCATATCCATTATGACCACGTGGGAGGCATCGACGACCTGCGCCCATTCTGCTTGACCGGCGACATACCTCTTTACACGCGCCATGACGTGGCCGTGGAACTGCGCAAGAAACTCGACTATTGTTTCCGGGAACACCATTACCCCGGCGTGCCGACTTTCGACATGCACGAGGTCGACAATTTCCCGTTCTACATCAACGGCCTCAAGATCGAGCCTGTGGAAGTGCTTCACGGCTCCAAACCCATCTACGGCTACCGTATCGGACGGTTTGCATATATCACGGACGCCAAGAGCATCAGCGAAACGGAAAAGGAGAAGCTCCATGGTCTTGACACGCTGATAGTGAACGGCTTGCGATATGAAGAGCATTTCGCCCATTTCACCATTCCCGAGGCTCTCGGGCTTATAGATGAGCTTAAGCCCCGGCAGGCTTTCCTGACCCACATGAACCATGAGGCGGGTCTGCACGCATGGCTCGACGACCAGCTGCCACCCAACGTGCACCCATGCTATGACGGCCTCAAAATCAAGGTCTGAAAAATTTTTTTGAAGAAAATGACCTGAAAATTTGGTGGATTCAGATAAAAGCACTAATTTTGCAGTGTCAAAAGGAAACAAGGTCGATTAGTGTAGCGGTTAGCACGCCACCCTCTCACGGTGGAGACTCGGGTTCGAGTCCCGGATCGACTACCAAGGGATTATCTTTCGATAATCCCTTTTTTCTTTGTAATTATGTTAAGGATGTGATTTATGGGACGGATGTGATTTATGTGGGGTCAGCGAATTTTTCCGAGATGACCGGAAGGGGTGCTCGGCGGCTATAGCTCGGCGGCTTTCAGTTTTTCGGCGTTTTCTGCCACGGTCAGCTTGTCGATGCATTCCTGGATGTCGCCATTCACAAATGCCGGAAGATTATACATCGTATAGTTGATACGATGGTCGGTGACACGTCCCTGGGGATAATTGTATGTCCTGATTTTTGCCGAGCGGTCGCCGGTGCTTACCATGGTGCGGCGACGGCTGGCTATATCATCCAGATATTTCTGATGCTCGCGGTCATATATAAACGTGCGCAGACGCGCCAGCGCACGCTCCTTGTTCTTTGGCTGGTCGCGGGTCTCGGTGCACTCTATCAATATCTCCTCGGTCTGGCCCGTGTTGGGATTCTTCCAGTTGTACCTCAGCCGCACACCCGACTCCACCTTGTTGACATTCTGGCCTCCCGCACCTCCCGAACGGAAGGTGTCCCACTTGATTTCTCCTTCATGAATCTCCACCTCAAATTCCTGGGCCTCCGGGAGCACGGCCACTGTTGCGGCGGAAGTATGCACGCGACCCTGAGTCTCCGTAGCCGGCACTCGCTGCACTCTGTGGACGCCGCTCTCATACTTCATTACTCCATATACTCCGCTGCCCGTGAGGGTGAAGACGATTTCCTTGTAACCGCCGGCAGCACCTTCCGACACCGACGAGACAGCCAGCTGCCACCCCTTGGTGTCTGCAAATTTCTGGTACATCTTGAAGAGGTCGCCGGCAAAAAGGGCAGCTTCATCACCACCAGTGCCGCCGCGGATTTCCACAACAGCATTCTTGGCATCGTCAGGGTCGGCGGGGATAAGAAGGAGTTTTATACTCTCCTCAATGTCAGGAATCTCCTTCTGGGCGTCATCGAGTTCCTGGCGTGCCAGCAAACGCATCTCCTCGTCCTGCTCGGTGGCGAGAATCTCCTTTGACTCATCTATGGCGTCAAGGGCAGCCTGGTATCGGCGTTTCATGGCCAGAATGGCGCCAAGGTCATGGTATTCCCTTGTTAATCTCACATAGCGGGCCTGGTCGGCAATCACCGACGGGTCTGTTATCAACGTGGACACCTCCTCGAAACGGGACTCAAAGCCCTCCAGGCGGTCAAGTATGCTGGTAGATGACATGGATATTCTCTTCTTTTTACACTGCAAAATTACAAAAAAAGTTGAAAAACTTGGCGGTTTGGGTAAATAGGCTTAACTTTGCAGTCGCAAACCGAAGGGAGGATGGTCCTTACCGGGAGTTAGCACAGAAACCGAATCAATAAACCGGCAAGTTTATGGCAACAAAAATCAGATTACAGCGACATGGCCGCAAAGGCTACGCTTTTTATCCAATTGTAGTCGCCGATAGCAGGGCACCACGAGATGGTAGATTTATTGAGAGGATAGGTTCTTATAATCCGAACACTAATCCTGCTACAATAAGTTTAGACTTCGACCGTGCTTTGTATTGGGTAGAGCAGGGCGCCCAGCCCACGGATACCGTACGTTCACTTCTGTCGAGAGAGGGAGTAATGCTTATGAAGCACCTTCGCGGCGGCGTAAGAAAGGGAGCGTTCGACGAGGCCGAGGCACAGAAGCGCTTCGATGCCTGGAAGGGAGCCCGCGACAAAGAGGCTCAGGCAGTCAAGGCCAAGAACGAGGCCAAGGCAGCTGAGGATGCCAAAGCCCGCTTCGACGCCGAAGCGGAGAAAAACCGCCTCAAAGGCGAGGAAGTAGCCAAGAAAAAGGCTGAGAAATTAGCCGCTGAGGAGGCTGCCGCAAAGGCTGCCCTTGAAGCTGAAAACGCTAATGCCGATGCCAACACTGAGGCTGCCGCTGAGTAAGCATCCTGACGATTCTCCTGAGTCCATGCCCAAAGCATGGACTTTTTTCTTGTCTTTTAGGGCATACTCTTGATATGTCGCGCACTTTTTTGCCCATTCTTTGTTATTCCATTAAAACGAATAATAAGAGAAGGCTATGAAAACGTTGTCAATAATATTCTATATCATCGGCTCTGTAATGCTGATAGTGTCGTGTTTCCTTACCGGTACCACAGCCACATGGATTGTGGGAGGCATCTCGGTGGTTTTCCTGATTCTCGGCTGCATATTCCAGTTCAATGTGGTTAAGCAGCGCCAGCGCACAACCCGCTACCGTCGTTGACTAAGAAACTCTGAGGCGCGCGCAAGCGTCTCAGGCTTCCCAATGTCGAGCAGCTGAAGCTCCGGATTGTAATGCTCCCTTATGCTTATACCCGTAGGCAAGGATAAGAAGTACTCCATCACGGAGAATTTTGTCTTTCCTGAATCCTCTGCATACCTCACTATGTCATCTATGGCGCGAGGCGAGAGCACATAAATGCCGCTGAAAGCATTCGCGTGCATGTCGGCACGCGGTATGAATCCCTCAGGACGCCACTCCCCGGAGGTCATATTATGCCAGCCGCGTAATTGTCCGTCATCATCGAACACCAGTCGCCGGCTGCTGTCGCGTCCGCTGGTGAGTAGCGTCACATCGGCACCGCCGGCCTCATGCGCCTTCACAACATCCTTCAGACAGGCATTGCTCAATATGTCGGCATTATGCACCAACAACGACTTGCCGTCGGGAACGAGGCTCCGGCCGCATTTGGCGATTCCTCCTCCCGTGTCGAGAAGCGCCTCGCTTTCATCGCTCACCTCTATGCCGATGCCGAAATCCTTACTGTCGAGATAGTCCACAATCTGACCGGCGAAATGATGCACGTTCACCGTGACATGACCAAACCCCTCCCCTCTCAACTTATAAATAAGCCGTTCTAACGCCGGCACACCATCCACAGGCACCAACGCTTTGGGATGACTGAGCGTCCACGGCTTCAGCCGGGTGCCCATGCCGGCGGCCATTATCATTGCATTCATAATTTTTCCGTGATGTTTTGTTCGCGATGTATCACCATGACCTTTGCATCGGGGAAAGCCGCAGCAATCCTGCGAGCCAGCATATCCGCGCAATAAACCGACCGGTGCCGTCCTCCCGTGCAGCCGAAACCCACCTGCAGGTCAGAGAATCCACGACGGAGATAACACTCCACCGACGGCGACACCATATCAAAGGCTTCAGCCACGAATTTCTGCACCTCGCCCCGCTCCTCCAGAAATTCACGCACCGGTAGGTCAAGACCGGTGAGAGGCTTGTACTCATCATAACGGCCCGGATTGTGCATTCCGCGACAGTCGAACATAAAGCCGCCCCCATTACCCGTAAAGTCGGCTGGATAACCCTTCTTGTAAGAGAAGCTGTAGACCTTTACCAGCAGCCCGTCGTGTGGTGCCGGCGAAGGTGAATGGGCACATACATAGGAGCAGACTCTCCTAAGCTCGGGCAAATCATCTCCCGTAGCTCGCTGATAGAGATTTTCCAGATTTCTCAACGCCGGATCTATGCTCTCTATAAAATGGGCCTTTTTCTCCACCAGGCCCCGGAACCCATAAGCGCCCAGCACCTGAAGCGTACGGAAGAAAGCCAGCAGCGGAAGCGCATCCAGCAGCCGGCCCGCATCATTGCCCGTGATTCTTTCATATTCGGCGGCATATACAGCAGCCAATTCCTTTTTTTCATTATCCGACAAACCGGCTTTAGCCTGCCAGAGCATCGACACCACATCATACGCCACCGGGCCGCGCCGTCCTCCCTGAAAATCAATCCACCACGGCTTGCCGCCGCTTACCATCACATTCCGGCTCTGGCAGTCGCGCATCATGAAGCCCCATGGACCGGCGCTATCCCCAGTGAGCCGCGAAGCCAATCGCTCGAAATCATCCTCCAGCAGCTCCTCATCGAAAGGTACCCTCAAAGGCTTTAGATACTCATATTTAAAATAGTTCAGGTCCCACAAAACCTGTCGGCGTGAAAAAGGTCTGTAAGCCACAATGTCCTTCCATTCGGAGCCATCCACCGATTGCATGCGTGCCATCGACAGCATCGCCATAGCCGCCATTTGTCGCCATTCCTCCGTGCCGCGCAACGACAACAGCGACGTGTCGCCAAGATCCTGTTGTATATAATGAAGCCCGTCGTCGGCTACGGCATACACCTCCGGCACATCTATACCGTGACGCCGGAAAACACGTGACAATCCTGTGAAAGCCCTGCAGTCGGACAATGAATCGCCGACAGTGCCTATACACACGCCCGCCGGCGACTTCATGCGGTAATACACTCTGTCGCCACCCGAGCCGGCAAGCTTTTGCATCTCATCGGCATCTGAGCCATAATAATTCCGATACAAACCCCGCAATATATCCTTGTCTTCCATCTTAATTTTCCTTCTATCTCTAAAGAAACGTAAAAGAATCAAATATGTGTAGAGCCTATATTGCCCAGGTTCTATTTTTTTGTTAATTTTGCGTGGCGAAAAGTAGGGAGTCACCGCCGGGCGACACCAAACTTATAGCCCGGAATAAGTGTTACCTGTTAGGAGTCTTACATACAACTTTCGAGGCTCTGTTCTAAGAAAAAACTGACAAATCCAAAGTTTAGATAAATAAAATGGCAAAGATTGAAGATTACAACTTCGAGGGAAAGAAAGCGATAGTCCGCGTGGACTTCAACGTACCCTTGGACGAGAACGGCAACATCACCGACGACACCCGTATCCGTGGCGCCCTTCCCACTCTCAAGAAGATTCTTGACGACGGAGGCAGCCTTATCCTTATGTCGCACATGGGCAAACCCAAAGGGAAAGTGAATGCCAAGCTGAGTCTTTCGCAGATCAAGGATGCAGTGGCCAAGGCACTTGGCCGCGACGTGAAGTTCGCTCCCGACTGCATGAAAGCCCAGGAGGCAGCCAAAGAGCTCAAGCCGGGTGAGGTGCTGCTGCTCGAGAACCTCCGTTTCTACCCCGAAGAGGAAGGAAAGCCTGTAGGCATCGACAAAGCCGACCCGGGATATGACGCCGCCAAGAAGGAGATGAAAGAGCGTCAGAAAGAATTTGCCAAGGTACTTGCCAGCTATGCCGATGTATACGTCAACGACGCTTTCGGCACAGCCCACCGTCGCCACGCCTCCACGGCCGTGATTGCCGACTACTTCGACCAGCAGGACAAGATGCTCGGTTTCCTCATGGAAAAGGAAGTGGCTGCTGTCGACAAAATCATGAAGGACATCAAACGCCCCTTCACCGCCATCATGGGCGGCTCCAAGGTATCCACCAAGATTGGCATCATCGAGAACCTCATGGACAAGGTTGACAATCTGATTCTGTGCGGCGGCATGACATTCACGTTCGCAAAAGCCCGCGGAGGCAAGATCGGCAACTCCATCGTGGAGAACGACAAACTCCAGCTGGCTCTCGACATCATCAAGCTTGCCGAGGAAAAAGGCGTGAAGCTTGTGCTGGGCACCGACTGCGTGGCTGCCGACGCTTTCAGCAACGACGCCAACACGCAGGTATGCTCAGTGATGGACATACCCGAGGGATGGGAAGGCATGGATGCCGGTCCCGACTCTATCCTGGCATTCCGCGAGGCCATTCTTCCGGCCAAGACCATCCTCTGGAACGGTCCCGCCGGCGTCTTTGAGTTCGACAAGTTCACAGCCGGCTCCAAGGCCATAGCCGATGCCATAGTAGAGGCCACCCAGAACGGAGCCTTCTCGCTTGTAGGTGGCGGCGACTCCGTGGCATGCATCAACAAGTTCGGTCTTGCCGACAGCGTCAGCTACGTATCAACCGGCGGCGGCGCCCTGCTCGAAGCCATCGAGGGCAAAACGCTCCCCGGCGTAGCAGCCATCGGCGAATAGAGGTAATGTATGTCAGAGATGTAATGTATGTCAGAGATGTAATGTATGTCAGAGATGTAATGTATGTCAGAGATGT
>CAJUAT010000006.1:29158-69190 GCA_910584525.1 uncultured Muribaculaceae bacterium
GATACATAAATCACATACGATACATAAATCACATACGATACATAAATCACATACGATACATAAATCACATACGCCACATCAACCCAACCAGATACTTCCAAGGGCATGCTCATAAAAGCATGCCCTTCTTATAACCTACTCGAACCTTAATACATACTAATTAGGGTCTGCAAATCATAACAAAGACTAAAAAGAATAATTTACCAATATTTTTTTCCGTTTGAGTATTTGAAATTTCGGAAAAATTGGTAATTTTGCATGTTGGAACGCGATAGGATGTCGGGAGGGGCCAAAGAAGGACTGACCGATGGATGTGGGACCCGAAGACAGCGTGCTATTATTAACACCCAAGTATTAATACCCAAGAGAAGCTCAACAGCCGACCTTATAACCAGGAACTTAAATTATCGAAATCACCCTGCGGACACAAGTCTGCCACGATTAAGGAGATAAACAAACCAACAATACACAAACAAAACCAAGTTAATCAAAAGATTATGGAATCTCAGAAACCAATGGCTCCCAAGCCGGCAGCTCCCGCAACGGCAGCTGCGAAAGTCAAGAAAGAAGAAAAGATCAGCAACGTACGCGGTATCCGCAACGCCTTCCTGGTGATTCTGGCGTGTGCAGTGGCAGCTGTATGTATCTTCCTTTTCGCCATGGGAGCACCCAGCAACTTCGAAGGAGGCACAACCGACGGACATCCTCTGAACCTGGCCGGTACCGTATACAAAGGCGGTTTCATCGTGCCTATTCTGATGACCCTTCTTCTGACGGTAATCGTACTGTCGATAGAGCGTTGGATCGCCATCAGCAGCGCCAGCGGCAAGGGCAACACCACGAAATTCGTTGCCGACATCAAGGCTGACCTGGCTGCCAACAAGATTGACGCCGCCATGCAGCGCTGCCGCAACCAGAAAGGCTCCGTAGCTTCCGTAGTTTACAACACGCTGGTGAAGTACAAAGAGATGGAAGCCAACGACACCCTGAGCAAAGAGCAGAAGCTCACCACTCTCCGCAACGCCGTAGAGGAGGCTACCGCCCTCGAGATGCCGGGTCTGTCGCAGAACCTCCCCATCATCGCTACCCTCACCACCCTGGGTACTCTCGTCGGACTTCTCGGTACCGTTATGGGTATGATCAAGTCGTTCCAGGCTCTTGCAGCTTCCGGTTCGCCTGACTCCACCGAGCTCTCCACAGGTATCTCCGAGGCCCTTGTGAACACCGCCTTCGGTATCGCTACCGGTGCCTTCGCCGTTATCTCCTACAACTTCTTCACCAACAAGATCGACAACCTCACCTACGCTATCGACGAAATCGGTTTCTCCATCGTAGCTACTTACGCTGCAACCCACAAATAATCAGTGGAGAAAGAGACTCAACTTGTAAAACCGATTTAAACAGACAGCAACAATGGGAAGAGTAAAAATAGCCAAGAAGAGCACATTCATCGACATGACGGCGATGAGTGATGTGACGGTGCTTTTGCTTACCTTCTTCATGCTGACCTCGACCTTCCTTTCAAAGGAGCCCACGCAAGTGATAACCCCGCCATCGGTATCAACCGAGAAGGTGCAGGAAACCAACTACGTGCAGGTGCTTCTGAGTCCCGAAGGGAAAGTCTGGCTCTCGATGAACAACGACACCTCCAAGAACTGGAGTAATGAAAAGATGCGCGCTGCGCTGTTGGACAAAGTGAGCGAGATTTACAACGAGACGCATAAGAACAAGATAAGCTTCACACCGGAGCAGAAATATGCCTTCAGCAAGATAGGTACCTTCGGCGTGCCGTTGAACCAGATGGGAGCTTTCCTGGATCTGGCCGGCCAGCAGGAGGGACAGACAGCAATGGACAAATGGATGGACGGTACTGACGGAAATCCCAACCACACATCGGGTATACCCATTTCATGGAACAAAGACGAGGCCAACCCGACAGAGTTCCAGATGTGGATGAAAGCGATGCGTCAGACCGACAACGAGAACCTCGCCGCAGCCATCAAGGATGGTTCGGGCGTGGCTATCAAGGCCGACCAGAACACAGCCTTCGACGTTGTGCACATGGTGATGGACAACCTTCAGACCATCCATATGAATAAGTTTACGTTATTGACGGCTCTTAAGGGAGAGGAAGAATAAGAAAATGGCAGAAGTTCAGCAAAACGACGGCGGCGGCAAGAAAAAAGGCGCCCAGAAAAAGATGCAGATCAGGGTGGACTTTACCCCCATGGTCGACATGAACATGTTGCTCATTACGTTCTTCATGCTCTGTACGACAATGATCAAATCGCAAACATTGACAATCGCCTTGCCCTCCAACGAGAAGGTAGACAACGTTGAGAACATGTCGCAGGCATCGGCCGACGATGCAGTGACCATCATTCTCGACGCCAAGCGCAAATCCGGCTCGTTCGAGGTAGACACAGTCAACGGCAAGGTGGTCCCCGTGGTTTACTACTACTTCGGGAAGCCTGGCGGCGAAGCCGGCCTTGGCTCGACCCCCGAATCAGTGGCAGCCAACAACAACCTTCAGGAATCTGAGTTCCTCAGCAACGACGAGAAATCAGGCAAAGCACGCGGCATCCGCGAGATTATCCAGCAGCGTAACAAGGACGTGCTCGAGAAAATCACGGAGCTGAAGAAAAAGTACGCCGACGGCGGATTCGGCAGCCTTGAGACCAAGGAAGGTCGCGAGAAAGCCCAGGCCAAGTACGACGAAGAGGCTTCAAAAGTCCGCAAGGACGAGAACCTCAAGAAGCCTGTGATCATCATCAAATCGACTCCCCAGGCTTTCTACGGCAGCCTCGTCTCGGTGCTCGATGAAATGCAGATCAACTCGATTTCCAAGTATCAGATCGATAACATGACGAAAGCCGACTCCACTATGGTGATCGACTATCAGAACCGTCATCATAAGTAATGTTGGATTTATTAACCTTTAAAGCAAGCAGAAAAAATGGCTAAAAGTAGTGTAGATCTGACATCACGCGCATGGAATGACCTGATATTCGAAGGCAAGAACAAAGACTTCGGAGCCTACCAGATAAGAAAACAGAGCGACAAGCGTCACAACATGGCTATGCTCTATATGCTTATCGGACTGGTAGTAGTGTTCTTCCTGATTCTGGGTTATAGCAAATACTCCGACTATCGTGCCGAGCAGAAGGCTCTCGAGCTGAAGGAACAGCGCGAGAAGATGATGCAGGCTCAGATGGCCGAGCAGGAAGCCGAGCCCGAGGAAGAGGAAGTGGAAGAGCAGAAGTTCGAACAGCCTGAAGTGGAAGTACCCGAAGAGGTGCTGGCCACCGTACAGGTAACCCAGATAGCAATCGTTGACGCCGACAAGGTGAAAAACGAGGTAATGGATATGGATACCCAGAAAGAGGACAACACCGCCCGCGGCGTTGTGACTCAGGAAGGTAGCGACGACGCCGACAAATTCAAGGCCGTGCAGGAACAGGTTGTGGTCAAGGAACCGGAACCTGAGGTAAAGCCCAAGGAAGAGGAAATCTTCGTGGCTGTAGAGCAGCAGGCCGAGTTCCCCGGGGGTCAGGCAGCCCTTATGAAGTGGCTTTCCAATAATATCCGCTATCCCGAATCGGCTCAGCAGAACGACATCCAGGGTCGCGTTATAGTGAAGTTCGTGGTTGAGAAAGATGGTTCCATCGGCAATGCCACCATCCTCAAGGGTGTCGACAGAGACCTTGACCGCGAAGCTATCAGAGTCGTTAAGAAGATGCCCAAATGGCAGCCCGGCAAGAACAATGGTGTAGCCGTTCGTTCTTACTTCAACCTGCCTGTGACCTTCAGACTCCAAAACCAGTAAATTACTGAGATTCTCCATATCGGGAAGAGGATGGTTTAAACGAACTGTCCTCTTCCTTTTTTATATCCCCGTTATTTAATCTTTTATATTCCCCGTTATTGCACCGGTCGGAATTTTTAGTTAATTTTACAATTCAAATGGCAAACGACCTCATGAACCCAAAATTACTCCAATTGTTAAATAAATAGAAACCAAAAACATTAAAGTTATGATGGGAAATGAAGATAATCGTCAGGGGATGCCCAAAGGAGGGCGACTGGCTTTCGGAATTCTTATGATATTCGTATACGTAGGAATGGGGCTGCTGTTCATCTTCAACGTGTTCAATATTGACAGCCGGGCATTAAGCTGCGTCATCGGCGGCCTGCTGTGCGCCTATGGCGTATGGCGCGGATACCGTCTATACCGGGGCTGGAATTAGAATCAGCCACTCTCCCACTCTATCAATCTCTTAAGAAACATCACTTTACGATTATGAAAAAAATAAGGACGGGGTTGCTTCTGTTGGCCTGTCTGGCCATGATAGGCGCCGCATCGTGCGGCAAAATCAAGAAAGGCGAATACGCCAAGGGAAGTGCCACCATATTTTGCGACGACGGATTCAAGAACATTCTTGAAGAAGAGATAGAAGTGTTCGAATATTCCTATCCGGGGAGTTCGATAATCCCGTTCTATGTCGACGAACAGTCGGCCATCGACACGTTGATGGCCGACGGCACCCAGGCGATAATAGTGACGCGGGAACTCACCAAGGAACAGATACGGTACATGAAGGACAAGTTCAAGCGGGTGGTACGCACTCGTCCTATAGCCGTGGATGCCGTGGCGCTCATCACCAACAAGAGCAACGATGTACAGTCGCTCTCGATGACCGAGATCGGAGAACTTCTCAATGGCAAGAAGACCCGCTGGACCGACTTTGGCGGCAACGACACCACTGCCGTAAAGATAGTGTTCGACAATGCCGGCTCGTCGACGGTAAGCTATATGCGCGATACCTTCCTGCCTGCCGGCGCCAAGATTTCCGACAATCCCCATGCCTTCGCGCAGAAAAACAATGCGGCGGTATTCGACGTAGTCAAGAAAGACAAGAACGCACTTGGTATCATCAGCGTAAGCTGGCTCGGCGACGACCTCAGCCTCGCACAGAATGTGCCAGTCGACAAACGTTATGAGGATTATCAGAATCAAAATGATACCATTGCCACTAAACTAACTACCGCCGTCAATGTCTTAAAGATAAGCAACCCTACGGAAAAGAACGACTTCGATCCCGTGGCATATAAGCCTTATCAAGTATATATCAATTCGGGAGAATATCCGTTATTTAGAAAGGTCTACATGATATCTACGGCCTCCAACTCGACGGTACTGTATAGCTTCTATACCTTCGTAACGGGATTCGCGGGTCAGAAAATCATTAGCCGCACGGGCATTTTACCCTACAATGTAAGCGCCCGGGTTGTGGAACTGAAATAGTAAAAACAACAAGATATGAAATTCAAAGGAATCATCACGCTCTGCATGTGCGGAGCCTTCGCCTTGGGAGTATCGGCCCAGACCCATGTGGAGGGTCAGGAATACTTCAAGGCCGACCAGTTCGATAATGCCAAGGAGCTGTTGACGCGTGCCCTCAACAATGCGGGTACCGACAAATCAGTCGCCAACTATTACCTGGGCATGATAGCAGTAGAGGAAAACAAGCTCGACGAGGCCGGCAAACACTTTGCCGCCGGCGTACAGGCCAACCCCGACTATGCCTACAACTATGTGGGACAGGGCTTGCTGAAGCTCAAGAGCGGAGATGCCAAGACTGCCGAACAGGATTTCAAGCAGGCCGACAAGCTCGCCAAGAAGGATCCGGGCGTTGTGATAGCGATAGCCCGCGCATACAACGACGTTGACCCCGTGGCTTATGCCAAGCAGATTGACAAGAATGTGGAGAAAGCCCGCAAGTGGAACATGCAGAACCCCGACATCTACATCTTCGAGGGAGACCGTTTCCGCGTGCAGAAAGATGCCGGCAAGGCTGCAGGCATGTACGAGATGGCAGCCAACTACGACAAGGCCGCTGCCCCCGCATACGTGAAATATGCAAGCCTCTTCACCCGCGTCAACCAGGACTACGCCATCAAGAAGCTTCAGGAGCTTCTGAGCGAGAATCCCAACTCGGCTCTCGGACAGCGCGAACTCGCCAACGCCTATTACAACAAGGGCGATTACGCCAATGCAGCCAAACAGTATGCCGCATATGTCAACAACCCGAGCCACTTCAAGAGCGACGAGAACCGTTACGCGTTCCTCCTCTTCTATGGCGGCGACTTCCAGAAAGGTTACGACTATGCCACGCAGCGTCTCAACCAGAACCCTGCTGACTTCACCGCGATGCGTTACCAGTTCATGAACGCCGCCCAGATACCGGCGCTCAAGGACCAGTACCTCACCCTGGCTGAAAATCTGGTCAAGACTCATGCTAAGAATCCCAAGGAGAACCGTTTCGCTCCCATCGACTATAACCTCATCTCGCAAGAGCTGAGCAGCGCCAAGAAATTCGACGAGGCTGTGAACCTTCTTGAAGAGGGTATCAAGGACAATCCCGACAATGCCGCCCTCAACAAGCAGCTCGCCATGATCTACATCGACGCCAGCGACACGATTCCCAACAGCCTCGCTCTTGCAGCAAAGGCTTTCAAGGGTTATATCGACAAGACCGAGGAGCCTACCTACAACGATTATATCCAGCAGGCTACGTTCCTATACTATGCAGGCGTACAGGACAAAGCCAATGCCTCGAAATATTTCGACGAGGAAAAGACATATCTCGACAAGGCTGCCGCCGCCTATCCCGGCTTCTACAAGCCCAACAAGATGCGTGGCGACATAGCCAAGCAGCAGGCCGACAAGGCTAACGTGGAGAAAGCAGCAGCTCCCCTCTACGAGCAGGCAATAGCCGAATTCGAGACCATCGCCCCCGACAAACGCAGCAATGCTGCCAAGTCCGACGCCAAGGAGATGTACCTCTATCTCGGCAACTATTACCTCGATGGCGGCGACAAGGCTAAGGCAAAGCAGATGTTCAACAAATATCTTGAACTCGACCCCAACAATGCCGACGTCCGCAAATTCGCCGACAGCCTCTGAACAGTCTGAATCCCGTATTGACAGTACGGGTAAACATTCTTGAAACATCTCGGCAGCGTGGTGCAGAACACCGCGCTGCCGCTTTTTCATACCCCCGCGATTCCCCCTTTATCACCCGCAATCTCCTCATATTCACTTGGGCAATAATTCTTTTTGGCATTTTTAATATTTTTTTGTACTTTTGCATTCGATGCAATTAAAGAAATTTCTCTTTAATTGGATTCCCCAATATAGGAATATACACCAATACTCAGGACTATCACAGTCATGTCAAAGGTAATAAAGATAAAGAAAGGGTTGGATATACCGTTGACGGGACGGGCCACCGACCAGAAAGAGAAAGACACCGTCACGCGACGCTTCGGGCTGATACCGGATGATTTTCCGGGATACAAATGGAAGGTGTCGGTAAAGGCTGGCGACAGCGTGAAAGCTGGCGACCCGTTGCTGTATGCCAAGGAAGACGAGTCAGTGCGGATAGTGTCGCCGGCCAGCGGTACTGTAACCGACATACACCGTGGCGAGCGACGCAAGATTGAATATGTGGAGGTAGAAGGCACGGCAGGTGTCGGCGAGGTGACATTGCCGGCGAATGCCAACCGGGAGGCCGTATTGACTCTTCTCAAAGAGTGCGGCCTTTTCGCCATGATGCGCCAGCGTCCATTCGACATGGTGCCCTTCATGCCTCAGACTCCTCGCGACATCTTCGTCACGGCATTCGACACCGCGCCTTTGGCAGCTTCGATGCTCGACTTCGTCGACAGGCACCACCTCGAGAAGGGTCTCGAGATTCTCGGCATCCTCACCGACGGCAAAGTATATCTGTCGGTGCCCACAGGCAGCGGCATAGAGTCGAGGGCAGCAGAGGTCTATGAGTTCGAGGGTCCCCACCCCGCCGGCAATGTCGGCACACAGATAGCCGCGATAGCGCCTGTGGACAAGGGTGATGTGGTGTGGACTCTCGATGCGCTGACTGCCGCAAGAATAGGACGCCTCTTCGCCACAGGAAAGCTTGACTTCATCACCGCCGTGGCCCTGACGGGGCCCGAAGTGGAGAAGCCGCATATGGTGGAGACCGCGATAGGCGCATGCATAGAATCGCTGGTGAAAGGCCAGCTCAAAAACGATGGTCTTCACAAACGCATCATCTCGGGCAACGTTCTCACCGGCGAGCGCATAAAGGACATGAACGGATTCCTGCGTTACCCCTACCGCCAGATCACGGTGATTGAAGAAGGCGACGACGCCGACGAGTTCATGGGCTGGGCATCGATGAATCCCCGCAAATACAGCGTGCATCACACCTTCCCCACATTCCTCAAGGGTCTGGGCAAAGGATTCCATTTCGATGCCCGTGTGCGCGGCGGTCACCGTGCCATGATCATGAGCAACGAATACGACAAGGTGTTCCCCATGGACATATACCCCGAATATCTCATCAAAGCCATTATGGCCAAGGATATCGACCGCATGGAGAAACTCGGAATCTACGAAGTGGCCCCGGAGGACTTCGCCCTCGCCGAATTTGTGGACACTTCAAAACTCGAACTCCAGAAAATAGTGCGTGACGGACTCCTCTACCTCCGTCAGGAGACTATCTGACGTCAAGACTACAATCTCAGAATCACAATACTTATTGATCGTGAAAGGATTAAAAAAGAACATCGACAAGATCAAGCCGCAATTCGAGGAGGGGGGCAGATTTTCGAAACTGCAATCCGTGTTCGACGGCTTCTATACCTTCTTGTTCACCCCTAACGAGACGGGGAAGACAGGTGTTCACATCCACGACAGCAACGACTCCAAGCGGGCGATGATCACGGTGGTGATAGCCCTGCTCCCCTGCTGTCTCTTCGGTATGTGGAACATTGGTCTGCAGCATTATATGGCCATCGGGAGTCCCGACAGAGATTTGTTCACCCTCTTCTTCTATGGTTTCTTTGCCGTACTCCCCCAGATATTCACGGCCTACATAGTAGGTCTGGGCATCGAGTTCATAGTGGCGCAGATACGCCATGAAGAGATCCAGGAGGGCTTTCTGGTATCGGGAATACTGATACCGATGATATGTCCTGTTGACACGCCGAGCTGGATGCTTGCCATAGCGGTTGCATTCGCGGTGATCTTCGCCAAAGAGGTATTCGGAGGCACCGGCTACAACTTCCTCAACGTGGCGTTGGTGACCCGCGCCTTCCTCTTCTTCAGCTATCCTTCGAAGATGAGCGGCGACCATGTGTTCGTGAAGCTTGGCGGCCAGCCGGGCATCGACAGCTTCAGCGGCGCCACGCCGCTCGGACAGCTCGCGGCACAGACGGAACCCTCGGCAGTTGTAACCAATGTGGTGGGCGACCCGCTGAGCTATACCGACATATTCCTGGGTCTCTATCCCGGCTCGTGGGGTGAAACGTCGTGCCTCTGCATCTTCATAGGCATGGCCATTCTACTGCTGTCGGGTGTAGCCAACTGGCGTATCATCATCTCCGGACTCCTGGGAGGATTCCTTATGGCGCTCGTGGCGCACAACTGGCAGTCGCCGCTCTATCCCTGCACATATCTGCAGCCTCTCGAGCAGCTGGGCCTCGGCGGTTTCCTTTTCGCCATCACCTTCATGGCCACCGACCCGGTGACTGCCTGCCGCACCAGGACTGGTCAATACATATACGGCGCTCTAATCGGTATCATAGCCATACTGATACGCTGCTACAACACGGGCTATCCCGAGGGCGCGATGCTCGCCGTGCTCCTGATGAACTGCTTCGCTCCGCTGATCGACTACTGCGTGGTGAACGCCAATATACGCAAACGTATGCGCCGCTTGACGGTCCGCAACATCTAAACTTACTGTCATGAACCGTCAAAGCAATACTTATACCATCCTCTACTCCGCAGCTCTCGTGGTGCTCGTGGGTGTGGCACTGTCGGTGATTTACCAGGCACTGAAGCCCCGGCAGGACGAGAACATAATGAACGACACGCGGCGACAGATACTTGCCGCCGCCCTCCTGACGCCCGCCGAAGGGCAGACGATAACCGACCTCTGGAAAGAACATATCGTCAGCGACTATATCGTCAACGACAAAGGGAAGAAAATCGACGCGGGCGTAAGCCCCGACAAGGTGAATCTCGCCCAGGAAGTCAAGAAGCCTGCGGCTGAGCGTCTGCTCCCCGTATATGAATGCCAGACCGACAAGGGTATCAAATATATCCTGCCTGTCTACGGAGCCGGCCTGTGGGGACCGATATGGGGCTATGTGGCCTTCGACAGCAACGGTGACACCATCTACGGAGCCTACTTCGCTCACCAGGGCGAGACTCCCGGACTCGGCGCCGAAATAGAGAAACCTGCCTTCCAGAAGCAATTTGAAGGCAAGGATGTCTTCGCTGCCGACGGCACATTCCAGAGCGTCAAAGTGGTGAAAGCCGGCCAGGAACCTGCCGACGCCGCTTATGTTCACGCCATTTCCGGCGGCACCATCACCTCTCAGGGTGTGCAGAAAATGCTCCTCAATTCCTTGGAACCTTACACGGCATTCCTCGCCGCCTTAAAAGCTGACAACAAATGAACTGGAAAAAATCATTCATACCGTTTGTAAATCCGTTGTCGAAAGACAATCCGGTGATTGTACAGATTCTGGGCATCTGCTCGGCACTTGCCGTGACGGCTAAAATGGAGCCGGCGGTAGTGATGACCATCTCGGTGACGGCCGTGCTCGCCTTCGCCAACGTGATAATCTCGCTGATGCGCAAGACCATCCCCTCCTCCATACGCATCATCGTGCAGCTTGTGGTGGTGGCCGCTCTGGTAGTGATTGTGGACCAGGTGCTGAAAGCCTACACCTACGATGTCAGCAAGGCTCTGTCGGTGTTCATAGGCCTGATAATCACCAACTGTATCATCATGGGCCGGCTGGAGGCCTTCGCGCTCAACAACCGTCCATGGCCCGCCTTCCTCGACGGTGTCGGTAACGGCCTCGGCTATGGCCTCATTCTTATAATCACGAGCTTCTTCCGCGAACTCTTCGGTAGCGGTACCCTCTTCGGATGTCAGGTATTCCCCGACTGGTGGTATGAGGCCGGATACATGAACAATGGCCTGATGATACTTCCTCCCATGGCTCTGATAGTAGTGGCTTGCATCATTTGGGCTCACCGCTCCGTAAACAAGGATCTTCAGGAAAAATAACAGCAAACCCTCGATAGTAAATGGAAAATCTTAATCTGTTCATACGGTCGATATTCATCGACAACATGATATTCGCCTACTTCCTGGGAATGTGCTCTTATCTTGCCGTTTCCAAGAATGTGAAGACAGCCTTCGGGCTTGGCGTGGCGGTGACGTTCGTTCTTCTGATAGCCCTTCCGGTATGCTGGTGCATCAACGAGTATCTTCTCGTTCCGGGAGCCATGAGCTGGCTTGGCGAGGAATATGCCTCCACCGACATATCCTTTCTGGGATTGATAATGTTCATCGCCGTGATAGCTGCGCTGGTGCAGATTCTGGAGATGGTTATAGAGAAATATACACCGGCGCTTTACAATTCGCTGGGTATCTTCCTGCCGCTCATAGCGGTGAACTGTGCCATCCTCGGCGCGGTGCTGTTCATGCAGCAGCGTGAGTTCTCCAACGCCTGGACAGCCACCGTCTACGGTGCCGGTTCCGGCATAGGTTGGCTGCTGGCCATAACATGCCTCGCCGCTATCCGCGAACGCCTCGACAATTCCAAGATTCCCGCCCCCCTGCGAGGTGTCGGAATCACTTTCATCATCACCGGCCTGATGGGTATTGCTTTCATGAGCTTCCTCGGCATCAAACTTTGAAGTCATTATGTGTATCTGCGATATAATGTGGAATAATGTGATTGTCTCGGCACTCATCTTTCTGGTGATAGTGCTTGTGCTGACAATCATCCTGTTGGTATGCAAGCATCTGCTTGTAAATTCCGGGGAAGTTGCCATCGACATCAACGACGGGTCGAAGGTTCTGCATGCCCAGGCGGGCAAGACCCTTCTGGCCACGCTGGGCGACAATGGCGTGCATCTGTCGTCGGCATGCGGCGGCAAGGGTAGCTGCGGCCAGTGCAAGGTGCAGGTGATATCCGGCGGCGGAGATATCCTCCCCACCGAAACTGTGCATTTCAGCCGTAAGGAAGTCAAGGACCACTGGCGCCTCGGCTGTCAGGTAAAGGTCAAAAACGACATGGCCATAAAGGTCAGCGAGTCGGCTCTCGATGTCAAGGAATGGGAATGCGAGGTGATCAGCAACAAGAATGTGGCCACCTTCATCAAGGAGTTCATTGTCAAGCTTCCCGAAGGCGAGCATATGAACTTCATACCGGGCAGCTACGCCCAGATACGTATTCCGAAATACAGGATGAGCTACGACAAGGATATCGACAAAGACCTTATCGGCGCCGAATATCTGCCGGCATGGGAGAAATTCGGGCTGTTCACGCTCAATGCCTCCAACGACGAAGAGACAGTGCGCGCCTACTCGATGGCCAACTATCCCGAAGAGGGCGACCGCATCATGCTCACCGTGCGCATAGCCACCCCTCCCTTCAAGCCGAAGCCTCAGGTGGGATTCCAGGATGTGCCGGCAGGTATAGCCTCCAGCTACATCTTCTCGCTAAAACCGGGCGACAAGGTGATGATGTCGGGCCCTTACGGCGACTTCCACCCCATAGTCGACTCCAAAGCGGAGATGATATGGGTAGGCGGTGGTGCCGGTATGGCTCCCCTCCGCGCACAGATCATGTGGATGACGAAGACTCTGCATACCACCGACCGCAAGATGAGCTACTTCTACGGAGCCCGCGCCCTCAACGAAGTGTTCTATCTTCAGGACTTCCTGCAGCTTGAGAAGGAGTTCCCCAACTTCAAGTTCCATCTTGCCCTCGACCGTCCCGATCCGGCAGCGGATGCCGCCGGCGTCAAATATACGGCAGGGTTCGTGCACGACGTCATGTTCAAGACCTACCTCAAGGACCATCCGGCTCCAGAGGATATAGAATACTACATGTGCGGTCCCGGCCCCATGAGCAACGCCGTGAACAACATGCTCTATAACCTCGGCGTCGAGCCCTCGTCGATTCATTACGACAACTTCGGCGGATAAATGCCGCCGTTCAAAGGAGTTATTGAACAGTTACAAGTTAAGACACTCTAATACCATATCACAATAAAAACGACAATGAAGAGAGACAACGAGATCTTCGATATCATCGACCGGGAGCATCTGCGCCAGCGTCGCGGTATCGAGCTGATAGCGAGCGAGAACTTTGTGAGCGACGAAGTAATGCGCGCCATGGGATCGTGCCTTACCAACAAATATGCCGAGGGATATCCTGGCAAGCGCTATTATGGCGGCTGCCAGATAGTTGACGAGGCAGAGGAGCTTGCCATAAGCCGTGCCAAGGAGCTGTTCGGCGCCGAGTGGGCCAACGTGCAGCCTCACAGCGGTGCCCAGGCCAATATGGCCGTGTTCATGGCCTGCCTCAAGCCGGGTGACAAGTTCATGGGCATGGACCTCAGCCATGGCGGACATCTCAGCCACGGTAGCCCCGTCAACTTCTCGGGACTCATGTTCGAACCTATCAGCTACACTGTGGAGAAAGAGACGGGAAGAGTCAACTACGAGGAGATGGAAGAGAAGGCACGCGCCGAGCGTCCCAAGCTCATAATAGCCGGAGCGAGCGCCTACTGTCGCGAATGGGACTATGCCCGCGTACGTCGTCTTGCCGATGAGATTGGAGCAATATTCATGGTCGACATGGCGCATCCCGCCGGTCTCATAGCCGCCGGATTGCTCGAAAATCCCGTGAAATATGCGCATATCGTGACCACAACCACCCATAAGACTCTTCGCGGACCCCGCGGCGGTCTGATTCTCATGGGCAAGGATTTCGATAACCCATGGGGCAAAAAGACTCCCAAGGGCGAAATCAAGAAAATGTCGCAGCTTCTCGATTCCGCAGTATTCCCCGGAGTTCAGGGCGGCCCTCTGGAGCATGTCATAGCCGCCAAGGCCGTGGCTTTCGGCGAAGCTCTCCAGCCGGAGTGGAAAGAGTATGCCATACAGGTACGCAAGAACGCCCAGGCACTGGCCGACGCTCTGATGCGCCGTGGCTACAAGCTTATCAGCGACGGTACCGACAATCACTGCATGCTCGTGGACCTGCGTACCAAATTCCCCGAGATGAGCGGCAAGAAAGCCGAGAGAGTGCTCGTGGAAGCCGACATTACTGCCAACAAGAATATGGTGCCTTACGACACCCGCAGCCCATTCCTGACTTCCGGTCTGCGCTTCGGAACCGCCGCCATTACCACCCGCGGCGCCAAGGAAGACCTTATGGAGACCATTGCCGACTTCATCGACAGAGTCCTTTCCGACCCCGACAACGAGGATAACATCCGCGCCGTCAGAACGGAAGTTAACGAACTGATGAACGAATATCCCATGTTCGCGTGGTAATAACGCAAAACCAACCGTCAGGAGCGACAGCATGAGGCTGTCGCTCCTGAAATAATCATCTATATGAAAATCAATTGGCCCGAACGACTCTTCATCACAGGCATTGACACCGACGCAGGAAAAAGCTACGCCACAGGGTGGCTCGCACGCATAATGATGCACGACGGTTGCAATGTCATCACTCAGAAATTCGTACAGACAGGCAATCGTGAGTTCTCCGAGGACATACAGGTGCACAGGAACATCATGGGCATAGAGCCCCAGAACGTGGACCTTCTGCACTATACCGCTCCCCTCATCTACAGCTACCCGGCATCGCCCGAACTTGCCGCACGTATCGACGGCACTGAAGTGGACCTGAAGGTTATCGACCAGGCCACCGACATTCTGGCATCTCAATATTCCAACGTGCTCATCGAAGGTGCCGGAGGCGTCATGGTGCCTCTCAAAGGCGAATACCTTACCATCGACTATATCCACGACAGGAAGCTGCCGGTTGTGCTCGTCACCAACTCCAAGCTCGGTTCAATCAACCATACTTTACTGACACTCAACGCCCTCAGAGACAAGCATATAGAGCTTTATGCCGTGATTTTCAACCATTATTTCGACAAGGACAAAACCATAGCCTCCGACACCCACAATTATGTGAAAAGATGGGTGGAGACGCATTTTCCCCAGACTCTCTTCCTTGACATGCAATGAAATCCGACACCTAACAACCCTGAATATCGCGCTTTAATAATATGGAAACAGACACAAACATACAGGTACCCGTCCGATACAAAGTCAGTATCTCCAAAGAAGAACTTGCCACTCTTCCCATAGCATCATATCCGGGTCGTATAGTCATGGTGGATTCCGACGAAGATGTGATTAATGCGGTCGATACGCTGCGCAAAGAAACGGTCATAGGCTTCGACACGGAGACCAAGCCCAGTTTCAAACGGGGACGATCCAACAATGTGGCTCTGCTACAGCTTTCAACTCATGAGACATGCTTCCTGTTCCGTCTCAACCACATAGGACTTCATGACCGGGTGCGGAGCCTGCTTGAAGACAGCAACATTCTGAAAATCGGTGTATCCATACACGATGACTTCCATAACCTGCGCAAACTCTACAATCTGGAACCTGCCGGCTTCATCGACCTGCAGAGCTATGTGAAGGATTTTGAGATTGCCGACAACAGTCTCGCCCGCATCTACGCTATTCTTTTCGGGCGTCGCATATCCAAGGGACAACGCCTTACAAACTGGGAGGCCAATCATCTCACCAACCATCAGCAGGAATATGCCTCGCTCGACGCCTATGCCTGCATACAGATCTACGACCTTCTTACCAGCCAGGGTTTCAATCCCGCGCAGTCGCCATATTACCGTCCTGTTGAAGATAAATAAGTCATGAAACGAAGGATACCACGCTCTCAATGGCTGCCGGCACTGCTGCTGGTATATATGCTTGCCATGGGCCTCTATTTCGGCCGCGACCTCATTGAGCAGGGCGAAACCATGCGTCTTGTAATTGTTTCGGCTGTGGAGGTTCTTCTGATTACTGCGTTATATTTTTTCCTCCGAAAAAAAGAGAAGGGATAATTCATTGCCGTCCCATACGGCATAGGAGAATGAAGAGAGCCATTCTCCGAGCACTATCATGCGTGCCTGCGGAGCGAGCCTGATGTCGCGCAGCAGGTGCAGATGTCCGTAGATGAAATAATTGGTATCCGGATGCTGACGGAGATAATCGTTACTGAAATCGAGGATATTATTCATCATCCTGTCGGCTTCCTTGGGAGTAGGAAGGCCGTTTGCAGCCAGACGGCTGTGGCGCGACCAATTATAGGCGAAAGGCACTGTCCATCGCGGATGTATCATGCTGTAAGCCTTCTGGCATATACGGCTGCGGAAAAGCTTGCGGAGTATCCTGAAAGATGGGACAAGGCGCCCTATTCCGTCGCCATGCGTCATGAGAAACTTACGGCCGTCGATTTTTTCCACAAGTACGCCGTCCACAACCTCCACGCCTAATTCCGAGGGAAGATAGTCGTAAATCCATATGTCATGGTTGCCAATGAACCATACCACCCTCACCCCACTGTCGGTAAGCTCGGCGAGCTTGCCGAAAAAGCGCACGAAACCGCGTGGCACCACATAACGGTACTCATACCAATAGTCGAGGATGTCGCCGAGGAGATAAATCACGTCGGCGTCATGCGCGATAGAGTCGAGGAACCGCACCACGCGCAGTTCCCGTTCACGGGAGTCCTCGAAATAGGGAGCTCCCAGATGCAGGTCGCTGAGAAAATAGGCTTTCACTGAGGAGTATTTACAAAAATCCTCCCTGTCAGAGGAAACCCAGTTCCAGCTTGGCCTCCTCGGTCATCATGTCCTGATTCCATTCAGGCTCGAACACCAGACGCAGGTCAACCTTTTCAGGGCCTTCGATACTTACCAGTTTCTGGCGTACATCCTCGAGGAGAAAATCGGCCGCGGGGCATGAGGGAGCCGTGAGCGTCATCTCCACATGCAGCGTTTTTGTACACGTCTCATACTCTACTTTGTAGATAAGCCCCAGGTCATAAATATTTACCGGAATCTCGGGATCATAAACAGTCTTGAGCAGTTCTATGGCCTTTTCCTCAATGTTCAGGGCCTCGCTTTCCTTGGGTGGCAATACGTTTCCGTTAGTTTCATCCATGGCGTAATCAGAATAATACGGCGAAATTCACAAACCAGCTGTCGGTGCGTGCCGAGAAATTGTCAAGCTGTATCGTACGCACGTCATAGCTCAAGCCCCAGCGGTAACCGGCGGTAACCTGATAACGTTTATAGATTTCGGCGCCGATGCCGCACTGTACGCCTACCGAGCCGGCGGGATTCTCAACCACCGGACATTTCGAATGGCTCAGATTGAAGTTGAACATAGGTCCGGCAAACACTATCGGAGCGATATAGTTCTCCAGTCCGTTCATTCGCGTCCATTTGAAACGCAGGTTCACCGGAATCTGCAACGTATGGAAATAAAGGTTTTCCGTACCCATTCCTTGCGATGCCCATACTTTCTGGTCGCCGAAATGCACCTTGGCGCCACGCATGGAATAATTGAGAGCCATGTCGATACCGAAACCGATTCCGGGAATCATCAGCTCGCCCATCACACCCACATTGTAGCCTACGAGATAATCGGTGTCGACAAGTTTCTGTTTCCAGTGGTATTGGCTGATATTGATGCCGGCCGTGGGTCCCCAGCGGAATTTCGCCGAGGCCACAGCCGTCGTCATTGTCAGCAACAATATTATTGCTATCAGTTTCTTCATATCAGAATAGCCATGCGGCCGTCACTGTCCAGTAATTGGTGCGTGCCTTGAGGTCGCCGGCAGATATTTCCTGACCCGCAATCTTCATCCCGTCCACGATATTGTTCATACCGAAGCCGTAGCAGGCGCCGATCTGCAGATGGTTCACGAACTCAAGACCCAGACCGATGTTCCATACCCATTGCGAAGTCTTGGTGACCATGCCGTTGTCCTTGGCCTTGTCAAGACGGAAGGCCACAGCCGGTCCGGTGAAGACATACGGCGAAAAGAGTTTCTTTACTACCGGTATCCCTATCTTGTATTTTATGTTGAGGGGAATTTCGAGGAAGTGCTTGCCGAAGTCCTCCATATAAGTGCCGCCCGGCACAGCTTCATCCACATCATAGTCCATATAGCTGTACATCAGGGAGAGGTCGAGGCCGAGGCTTATCATCGGGAGCATGTACTCTGCCTGTATACCGCCGGTGAATCCGCAACGGTTGGAACCGTCGAAGAGATTCTTGTTGAAGCTCAGCTTATTGACATTCAGGCCGATACGCGGACCAAACTTGAACTCTGCCTTACTCGGCACAGCGCAGCAAATACCCATCACTGCCAGCAGCATTATTGCCAGGGTTTTCTTCATTGCAGTATTTTTCTTTTTTGGTTTCTCCTTGCAAAATTAAGAAAAAATTCAACGTCACAAAAATGGTATCGAATAAAATGAGTAAATTTGCGACATGAAAGCGAAATATGCAGATGTGATATTGCCGTTGCCGCTCTACAGCACGTACACCTATTCCCTGCCGGAAGAAGTATCGGAGGGTGTGGCCACGGGCAGCCGTGTTCTCGTACAGTTCGGGCGCAAGAAATATTACACCGGCATAGTCAGCCGCGTACACAGTGAGGCTCCCTCCTACGAGGTGAAACCTGTCAGCGAGGTGATGGACAGGGAGCCGGTGGTACGGCCTGCGCAGCTCAAGCTTTGGCGCTGGATATCTGAATATTACCTATGCAGCGAAGGAGAGGTGATGAAAGCCGCCATCCCCACAGGGCTGAAGCCGGAAAGCGAGACATTCGTTTCGCTGGTCGACGATTTCGACGTGCCGGAAGGGTTTTCCATCAGCGAGCGGCAGGCGGTAATCATGACGCTCCTTCAGGATAAGGGGCGTATGCGTATCCGCGACATAGAGGCCGAATTGGGAATGGCCAACGCCGCAAGGCATATCATGCCATTGCTCGACGCCGAAATCGTGGCCATCGACGAAAAACTTGTGGAACGCTACCACGCGCGTAAGGAGTCCTTCGTGACGCTGAATGCCCGGCGTGGCGACAAGGAAACCCTTCACCGTTATTTCGACATGACCGCGCGGTCAGACCGTCAGGAAAAGCTGCTTGTCACCTGGCTCGACATGTCGGGATGGCTCAATCCGATGCGCGACGCCTCCGACGTGACCAAAGCGGCTCTTATGAAAGCCTCGGGAGCCACCCCCTCCATTCTGAAGGCTCTTGTCGACAAAGGGATTCTCACGGTGGAGCGGCGCGTGGTGAACCGCTTCAACCATGTCGTGGAAGAGCATCCTCCTCTTCTTGCCCCTCTTAACGAACAGCAGAGCCGAGCCTACGATGCCACGCTGGATGTGCTCCGCGGTTGCCGCCCGGCTCTCATTCACGGCATCACCGGCAGCGGAAAAACTGAAATATATACCCATCTGATGGCCGCCTCCCTGAGGGACGCAAATCAGGCCCTCTACCTCGTGCCGGAGATTTCCCTCACCACGCAGCTCGCCGACCGCCTCAGAAAGGTGTTCGGCAACCGCCTCGTGGTATATCATTCCAAATTCTCCGATTCCGAGCGGGTTGACATATGGAAAAAGCTGCTGAACACCCGGGAGCCGCTGGTGGTGCTGGGTGTAAGGTCGTCGGTATTCCTTCCCTTCTCGCATCTGGGGCTTGTGATTGTCGACGAGGAACATGAAAGCAGCTACAAGCAGTACGACCCGGCTCCGCGCTACAATGCCCGCGACACGGCGATGGTACTGGCGCAGATGCATGGCGCCAAGGTGGTACTCGGCTCTGCGACGCCCTCCATAGAAACGTATTTCAAGGCCTTGAACGGCAAATATGGTCTCGTGGAGCTTAACGAGAGATTCAGCGGCACACCGCTGCCCGACGTAAACATCATCGACATGCGCCGCCAACGCAAGGAAAAGAAAGTGAAGGGGATTCTCTCGCTGCCGCTGCGCACGTCGATAAAAGAGGCATTGGCCGAAGGGCGGCAGGCGATCGTATTCCAGAACCGTCGCGGCTTCGCCCCGATGGTAGTATGCCGTCAGTGCGGCTGGACTCCCAAATGCGAGAATTGCGACGTATCGCTCGTCTACCATAAGAAAGCCGATGTGCTGCGGTGCCATTACTGCGGCTATGTGTGCGCGCTTCCTACCCTCTGCCCTGCCTGCGGAGAAAACGCCATAGCTACCTTCGGCTACGGCACCGAAAGGATTGCCGAAGAAATACAGGAGGAGTTCCCTCATCACCGCATTGTGCGCATGGATCTCGACACCACCCGCAACAAAGATGCCTATCAGGAAATCATAGAGCAATTCGCCGACAATGAGACAGATATACTCATAGGCACCCAGATGATATCCAAAGGGCTCGATTTCGGGCGCGTCAAGGAGGTGGGTGTGGCGAATGCCGACACTCTCCTCAACTTTCCCGATTTCAGGAGCAACGAAAGGGCTTTCAACATGCTTGAGCAGGTTGCGGGCCGCGCCGGACGCCGTGAGGAGAAAGGACGTGTCGACATACAGACCAGCCGCCCCGACGACCATGTGCTACGTTTTGTAAAGGCCCACGACTTCAAGGGATTCTACAATGTGGAGATAGAGGAACGCCGCAAATACCGGTATCCTCCCTTCACCAAGGTTATCAACATATATATCAAGCATAAGGATGCGCGGAGCGTCGACCGCATAGCCCGCGAATACACGCTGGAGTTGCGCAGGATTTTCGGCAACAGGGTGCTGGGACCTGAAAAACCTTTTGTAAGCAGGGTGGCGCTATGGTATATCCAGGGGATAATGCTGAAGATAGAGGCCAACGCATCCATGAAAAAAGTCAAGGATATACTCCGCGATGTATACACGCGCATGGCGGCATCGCCCGACATGAAGGGTGCGCAGATTTACTATGACGTCGACCCCGTATAAATAAGACCATGAACGAATTACACGACACTTTTGACCGGGAGCATCTATGGCATCCCTATACATCCACCCATAATCCCTTGCCGACATATAAGGTGGTGTCGGCCGAGGGAGCGGAACTCACATTAAGCGACGGGCGCAAGCTTATCGACGGCATGTCGTCGTGGTGGTGCGTGATACACGGCTACAATCATCCCGTGCTCAACGCGGCGGCGAAATCGCAGCTCGACAGGATGAGCCATGTGATGTTCGGAGGTCTCACCCACCAGCCGGCCATAGACCTCGGCAAACTCTTGCTCGATATACTGCCGCCGAGTATGGAACATATCTTTTATGCCGACTCGGGTTCCGTGGCCACAGAGGTCGCGATGAAGATGGCTGTACAGGCCCACGACAATCCCCGGCGCACCGACTTCGCCACCATACGCAGCGGATATCATGGCGACACATGGAACGCCATGTCGGTATGCGACCCGGTAACCGGGATGCACGGTGCTTTCGGTCCGGCGCTTCCCATACGTCATTTCGCCCCGGCGCCGCAGTGCCGTTTCGGCGCTGAATGGGATCCCGGCGATTTCGAGCCGATGCGCCGTATGCTCGAAAACCACTGTGAGAGTCTCGCCGCCGTTATTCTCGAACCCATAGTGCAGGGTGCCGGAGGCATGAGGTTCTACCATCCGCAGTATCTGCGCGAACTGCGCAAGGAATGCGACAGGCTGGGCATACTCCTGATTTTTGACGAGATCGCCACCGGTTTCGGGCGCACGGGAAAGCTCTTCGCCTGGGAACACGCCGGCGTGGAACCAGACATAATGCTCATTGGGAAAGCCATTACCGGCGGCTACATGACATTCAGCGCCGTAGCCACCTCCCGCAAGGTGGCCGACATGATAAGCCGCTCCCAGTCGGGAGTCATGATGCATGGCCCCACATTCATGGGTAATCCGCTGGCCTGCGCCGTGGCCCTGGCTTCCACAAGACTGCTGCTCGACTCCCCGTGGCAACAGCGCGTCAAAGAGATTGAGCATATTTTCCATGAGGAGCTCGATGGCGCCCGGGAGCTCCCCTTTGTGGATGATGTGCGCGTTCTGGGAGGAATAGGGGTTATTCAGACCAAAGAGCCGGTAGACCTCGGGGAGTTTCAGAAGAAGTGCGTGGATGCGGGGGTATGGATACGTCCCTTCGGCCTCAACAGCTATATTATGCCGCCATATCTCGCCGTCAGCGACAGTCAGGTCAGAACGCTCTGCCGCGCGCTGATAAGCATACTGACGGAGATGATGGACCCGAACGAAAAACGCATGTGAGACACAATGGATAATGAACGGTACAGCGGATATGCCCGCTTTCTCGAATCGCTGTCGGGAGAATCGCGGCTAAGGAGCATCCCTCCCCAACGCGACGGGATGCGTCTCATCGACCTGTGCAGCAACGATTATATGGGGCTGGCAAGACGGCAGGAAAAGTTTGAGAGACCATCCGGCTCATACACTTCGTCGGCGTCACGGCTGCTCTCTTTCCGGCAGCTCTCCCACAGCCGGCTCGAAGAACGGCTTGCCACGCTGTATGGCCGTCCCGCCCTCTGTTTCAACTCCGGCTATCATGCCAATGTAGGGATTGTGGCGGCTCTCAACATTTCCGATACCCTTTTCGTGGCCGACAAGCTTGTGCATGCATCCATGATTGACGGCCTCATGGCCGGAAGATGCGTTTTCAAACGTTTCCCACACAATGATATCGGCGCTCTCGACGCCATCCTCGCCAGAGAATCGGGCAATCACCGTCAGATAGTGGTCATGGCCGAAAGCATCTACAGCATGGATGGCGACAAGGCGCCTCTCGCGGAACTTGTAGCACTGCGTGAGAAATATCCCGATGTGCTTCTCTATATCGACGAGGCACACGCTTTCGGCGTCAGAGGGCGGCAAGGTCTCGGATTGTGCGAGGAAACTGGAGTCATCGACAGAGTGGACATAATCGTGGGCACATTGGGCAAAGCGGCTGCATCCATGGGTGCATTCTGCATTGCCGACAGGTGCATGACAGATTTCCTTATCAACACGTCGCGCAGCTTTATATTCTCCACGGCGCTCCCTCCCGCAGTGATGGAATGGTCGCTGACGATGGTGGATGCGCTCGCCGGAATGTCAGAAGAACGTGAACATCTAAAGAGAATCAGCCGTCTCTTCAGGGAACACCTCGGTCTCCCCGACGGCGACACTCCCATAGTGCCGCTGCTTACCGGATCGGCCGACAAGGCCTTGACGCTCAGCCGCCGTCTGGCGGATAAAGGCATCATGGCCCTTCCCATCCGGCGCCCTACCGTACCCCCGGGCGGAGAAAGAATCCGCTTCTCTCTCAATGCCTCCATGTCGGAGGATTATACTTTGACGGTGGCCAATATCATCAAAGAAACGATGCAGAAATGAAATTAGAATATATTTCAAGGAAGGAGAGCCGTCGTCTGATACTGATATATGCAGGATGGAGCACTCTTCCGCATCTCTACCGCGATATAGAGATGCCCGGATGGGATGTGGCAGTGGCATACGACTACGGATGTCTCGGCTCAATTGACGATCGGATAGCGGGCTATGACACGATATATCTATTTGCCTGGTCATTAGGTGTATGCGCTGCTGACCATACCCTCTCCCCTGCCCGCATATCGAAGGCTTTCGCCATAAACGGCACTGTAGCCCCCGTGTCGGACCTTTACGGAATTCCGGCACATATCTTCGCCGGGACGCGCGAAGGTCTTTCTCCTGACTCGCTACGCAAATTCCGCCGCCGCATGATGCCCGACGGTGACACATTCCGCAGCATTTTCGGCCATGCCGAAGAGAGCGAGGAAAGAATAAAGGAGCTTGCCGGAGAGCTGCGCACTTTCGAGGAGCTGCCGGTCTCACCGATACCGCGTCTCAACTGGACGAGAGCATATGTTGCCGCCGACGACCGCATATTTCCGTGCGCCAACATGCGCCGTGCATGGCTTCAGAGTCCCACCACAAGGATAGTGGAGATACCCGGCAACCATTACCCCGAACTGCAAGGTATCATCAGCGGTGTAATTGCCGACACCGAGAAAGTGTCGGACCGTTTTCAGAAAGCTTTCGGCACTTACGACTCCCATGCCATTGCCCAGCAGATGATTGCACTTCATCTGGGGCGTCTTGTGGCAGGCCGTGTGGCCGACATCCCCTCCGGAGATTTTCGCCGTCTGCTCGAAATCGGTCCGGGAACCGGATTCCTCACCTCGGCATGGAGCTCTTTCCTGCATCCCGAAAGCGCTGACTTCGTCGACATCGCGTCGGTAGGTCCCTTTGACATCGGCTGCAAGGCCTCATATCATAAAGCGGATGCAGAACGCTGGATTGCCGACGGCTCCGACGTATACGACATCATAATGTCGGCATCGGCCATACAGTGGTTTGCCGACATACCCCGCTTTATCCGTAATTGCGCCCGCAGGTTGCGTGCCGGCGGTATTCTCGCCATATCCACTTTCGCCCCCGGCAATCTCGGCGAACTCGACAATCTGCGCCCTGCGCCGCTCATATATCCGTCGACCGGACAGCTGAAAAGCTGGCTTGAACCATATTTTGAGCAAATACTCATCGGGAGCTCTTCGATACGGCTGGAGTTCGAGTCGCGCCGTCATCTGCTCATGCATCTGAAGCATACGGGCGTGGCGGGGAGCTCATCAGCCAAAGCGTCACCGGCGCAGATAAGTACCCTCACCTACAAACCGTTATTCATACTATGCACACGTCGTCAGGAAACATGTCGGTAATCGCAGATCTCGAACCATTGTTCGGCAACGACACCACCCCGTCGGGAAGGCTGGTCATAGCGGGACCATGCAGTGCCGAGTCGGCGGCTCAGGTCGACAGGATAGCACGACAGCTCTCCGAAGATGGCATAAAATACTTTCGTGCCGGTGCATGGAAACCGCGCACCAAGCCGGGCAGTTTCGAGGGTTACGGTGCCGAGGCTCTCGCATGGATTTCACGCGCCGGACAGCGTCATGGGATGAAAACGATCACGGAGGTTGCAACTCCGGCCCATCTCGCCGCTGCAATTGCCGCCGGCATCGACGGCATATGGATAGGTGCGCGTACGGTGGTGAATCCTTTTGCCGTGCAGGCCATAGCCGATGCCTTGTCCCGCTATCAGGCGGATGTGCGCCGTCGTCTCACTGTATTGGTGAAAAACCCTGTAAATCCCGACATAGAGCTGTGGATAGGTGCACTGGAAAGGATATGGCTCAGTGGCATACGCCGTCTGGGAGCCGTGCACCGTGGTTTTGGCGCCTATGGCGAGACGCGATACCGCAATGCGCCGATGTGGCGTATACCGATAGAGCTTCACCGGCGCATCCCGGCGTTGCCTCTTATCTGCGACCCGAGCCATATCGGCGGCAACCGTGACCTGATTCTTCCTCTGAGCCGTGAGGCTTTCGAGATAGGTTTCGACGGCCTTATGATAGAAGTGCACGATGAACCCGACAGGGCCCTCAGCGATGCGGCGCAGCAGATCACTCCCGCTATGCTGTCGCAGATAATGGCCTCTTTATGCCGGAAGGAGGGTAAAACGGATGCCGGCGCGGAGCTCGCCGATCTCCGTACTCAGATTGATGCCGCCGACAGGGAGCTGATAGAGACGCTGAGCCGCAGACTGCGTCTTTGCGACAAAATCGGCGAAATAAAGCGTTACAACGGAATATCAGTGGTACAGCCCCAGCGTTACCGTGAGCTCATGGACCGCATCGCCGACGAAGGGAAAGCTCTCGGCCTCGACCCCTCTTTCATACGCAACATCTTCTCCATCATCCACGAAGAATCCGTAAGACGCCAGCTGTGAACTCTTCTCGCGCTTCTGCCACTTTTAGAGCGCCTTCCTTAAAATCCTGTCTCTATGAGTTCGCCGGTCTCTACTCGGAAGAACCTAAAATGGCTCAATCCTTTTTTGCGGTGCATTTACAATTTTGCTTCTCCCACCTTCGTCCGCGTTTTGGGAATCACAGAACTTAACCGGATCTACACCGATGGCTCACAGAACTTCAGCTACACTAATTTACAGATAGGTCTCAGAAGCGGCAGATACGACATTCAAAATATATTAAACACAATTCAATATAATTTAGAATCATTTGCATAAATAAATTAAAATCTTTATCTTTGTTGCGTTCAAGCTAACTGCAAATATTGAATTTGTTTCTCCTAACTTCTGTTAATAAAGGCGTAAGGTATGAAAAAAGGGATATTATATGTCATGGCAGCGGTGTCGCTGTCGATGGGCATGGAAATGTCGGAGCCGGCTTTTACGGTGAACGCGACAAGGCAGAGAACTCTGAAAATAGAGACAACGGACTATGGACAGGTGTCCGGCAGGCTGAAGGAGAGCGGCGTCAGTGAATGCGACACTCTTTCCATAGCGGGTCCTATGGACATCTCCGACTTCAGGGCCGTGAGAGATTATGTGCCCGACTCGGGCAGCGGTCTCGAGATGCTCGACCTACGACAGGCCGCGCTCAAGAACAACGAGGTCCCCGACAGCGCCCTATGGCGCAAGCAGAAGAGGGGGGAGGAAACAGCTCTTCTGAAAATTCGCAACATCCTGCTGCCCGAGGGCATTGTCAGAATCGGGAAAGAATCGCTCGGCTATATGGAACTGAGGACTGTGAACATTCCCCAGAGTGTAAGGCAGATTGGACCCGCGGTATTCGATGAAGACTGGTATCTGGACTGCGAGCTTGAAATTCCGGAGGGCGTGGATTGTGTTGCCGGTGCACTGTTCTATCGTTGCCGATCTCTTAAGACAGCTCCGAAATTGCCCTCGACTATACGGATAATAGAGGGTAATGCATTTGAAGAATGCGGTTTCGAGGAAATCTCATTACCTGAAGGCATAAAGACGATAGATTACTATGCTTTTTCAGAGAGTAAGATAAAAAAGATAGAATTCCCATCTACATGCAACGATGTCGAAGAAGGCGCATTTTCCAATTGTCCCGAACTCGAGGTACTTGACATGAAGGCCGCGTCTATTGAATATATTCCTTTCCATTTTGCTCCAGAATGCCGTAAACTCAGGATATTACGGCTTCCACAGAATTGCAGGGAAATCATGCCTGATGCGTTTACATTCTGCGACAGTCTTGAAGTCATTGAATTCGGTGAAGGCCTCGAGACATTAAATATGTGGACTTTCTCGTCAAAGCTTCTCGAGACTGTCACTCTTCCGTCTACCCTAACATCCATGGGGCCTTTCGCATTTTGTCCTCGTCTGCTGACTATATATTGCAAAGCCAAGACTCCTCCGAGATTCAACTATGACCAGGGGCCTCTCATAGACCATCCGGACCGGGCTACCCTATATGTGCCGACCGGTACAAGAAACGTATATGCCGTGGCCAACGGATGGAAGGATTTCGACCGTATCGAGGAAGTCGAGGAATTCCCCGAAGCCGGCGTTAAGCCATGCATCCCGGACGATATGCCCGATGACGGCAGACTCTTCGACCTCGACGGAAGAAAAGTTAAGATTCCCGCGCCCGGACAAATCTATATCCGAAACGGCAGGAAAATCAAACTCTGACAACGTCCGGAAGCCATCCCTGCCATGTGGCAGTTCAGGTCTTATTCTCAGATGCCTCAGACACTTCCCTCGTCAGAATAAATTTCTTGTTTAAACCTTGAAATACGTTATGCCCATGAATCCAAGTCTATTTTTGCTAACCGTAGTGATTGCTCTTGCAGCTGTTTCGGGCAGCGCTTCGGAACAACAGCGCGTCAATACCCTGGAAGATGCCCTCGCCATAGCCCGGCTTCAGTTCGTGGGTCAGGATGTCGATTATTACCGGCTGGATGACGGCAATGACGACCAGTGGACAATCTTCATAGATGCCGAGCCTCTGGCGGGATGGGCACATCCTTGTTATCTGCTCAGGGTGCCCAAATGCCCTGAAGTCGGCGACAGTCGGGAATATGTGGCCGAAAGGGCAAAATATGATTTCCCTCCCTGCGGCCGTTATGAAGATCTTCTGGTAAAGGATCGCTACGGCGCCATGGCATCCATAAAACCGAGGATACGCCGCAAATCGATTCCATCAGACGCAGGCGAGGCAGAAGCGCAGCTTAGCTGCGCCGAGAGGACTTATGCCGTCATCCTCAGCGGCGGAGGGAATCCGTTCTCTAATTATGAGCGGTACTGGAACGACTGCTCGTTCATATACCAGACTCTTGTAAACAGATACGGTGTCCCGCGGGAGCATATCATCCCCATTATGTCTGACGGCAACTACCCTGCCGATGACATGAAATCAATCGGAGGCTCATACTGCTCCCAGGACCTTGACCTTGACGGTGACGGAACCGATGACATAGAGCTCGCCGCAACCAAGGAGAACATAGTCAACACCTTCGGACACCTTGCATCCGTGATGCGACCCGGCGACCATCTCTTCCTATACGTGATGGATCACGGTACCCAAGCAAAAGGAGACAAGCTCCTCGACCCGAGTATCCCCATACCTAACGACGATGACAGCATCAAGTCTGTAATATGTCTTTGGAATCTGGATGGCAAGAATGACCTGGAACGTCACGAATGGATGGACCCCTTTGAGCTGGCGAAACTTCTGGAGCCTTTCTGCGATAATTCCATAAATGTGAATGTCGTCATGGGTCAGTGTTTTTCCGGCGGATTCGTGGAGCCCCTCTCTATGAAAGGCTGTGTTATCGAGACTGCGTCGGATGCAAACGAAACTTCAAAAGCATTTCAACATCAATCACCTCCGTATGACTCATTCGTATATTACTGGACTTCCGCGATAAACGGAGCCGACCCTTACGGCAATACGGCGGATGCCGATGCCGACGGAAACGGACGCATAACGATGGACGAGGCTTTCGCTTATGCCAAGGGAAAAGACAAGGTCAATGACAAGATACAAGAGCATCCTCAATATCGCTCCACACCGGCATCTTTAGGAGAGGAGCTGGCTTTCGACCACATACCGCCCAGCGTGGACCTATACATCAAGGATAATCCCGAAGATACAGGCAAGACGCCCAATACCACATGCGATATTTTCTGGACAAGTCCTTCCATCTGGGTCAGAAACCAGCCTGACGGAATCGGGGAACATCAGAATCCGGTATTCTCTGAAAGTCATCCGGCGAATACAGTATATGTACGCATCCATAACCGAGGCAAAGATGATTACACGGGCAACGACAAATCAGTTCGCGTCCACTGGGCATATGCCTCCACCGGCTACCGTCCTGAGGTATGGGCAGGTAACGAAAAGAATGCAAGCGGAAACCCAACAGGAGGCCTGGTGGCTTCCGTCCCGGTCCCTGCGATACCCTCCGGTGAATACCGTGATGTGGCTGTTGGATGGTCTATGCCGGCTGACACGGATATGGACCTGTCAGACATCGGAGATTTCAGCCTGCTGGCCGAGATTGTCGATTCATGTTATGTTTACGCCAGACCGTCATTCAGCGGCTATGATATAAGGCAATCCAACAATACGGCCATGAAATCGGTGAGACTTGTATCCCGCGATGAGCTGAACTATGAGCTGAACGCTTACGTCAGGAATGTCAGGCCGTTTGAAGAACGCTATACCCTTGAACTTAAGCAGAAACAGGATGAGGAGTGTCCGTTTTACATTTACGGAGACGTTGATGTGATACTTGATGATGAGGCCTGCCATATTGATGGGGCGTCAACGGGAGAATTCTCTGATGGCTCTATATATCTTGACAACACCGGATATTTTGAATACCCCACAGAAAGCGGTTCGATTCATGTACTGTGTCTCGAACCGGGCAGACTCGGCGACTTGGGATTGAAATTCAAATTCCGCAGCGCCCCCGCCTTACCGTCATCATGCACTCTCGACCTGATACAGAAGATGTCGGATACGGGTGAGATTGTCGGAGGCTTCACTTATAAAGTGCAGCTCCCCATTGATAAGGGAATCGCGCTTCCTGTAGAACCCGATCCTTTGCCGGGAGGAGAGATCGTACTTGCAGCAGAGACTGAAGAAGATGCTGCTGCAAGATGGGAGGACCCGTCAGGCAAGACAATCGGCAACGGAGACAGTGTCATTGTAAGGCGGAGCATTGGGGAAGACCGACGTTACAGTATATATTCCCTCGACGAAGATGGTGTGTTAGCGACCGGAGGATATACTGTGGAAAGAGCTAAAATCATCCTGTCGGTGGAACGTGTCGGCAACAGGCTTGTTGTCAGACTGTCGGACGTCTTACCCGGCGGTTGTACCGTTGCCGTGGTATCATCTGCATCCGGAACCATGGTGTACAACCATAAGATCAGGCCGGAGGAGCCTACCCTTGAGATAGACTTGTCGACATGGCGCGCCGACATTTTCGCCATATCGGCCTTTGTTGATGGACGTGAAGTGCAGTCCATGAAGTTTGAAAAGAAATAGGAATCTCCATAAAGATGTAAAGTATGAAAAAAGGGATAATATATGTCATGGCAGCGGTGTCGCTGTCGATGGGCATGGAAATGTCGGAGCCGGCTTTTACGGTGAACGCGACAAGGCAGAGAACTCTGAAAATAGAGACAACGGACTATGGACAGGTGTCCGGCAGGCTGAAGGAGAGCGGCGTCAGTGAATGCGACACTCTTTCCATAGCGGGTCCTATGGACATCTCCGACTTCAGGGCCGTGAGAGATTATGTGCCCGACTCGGGCAGCGGTCTCGAGATGCTCGACCTACGACAGGCCGCGCTCAAGAACAACGAGGTCCCCGACAGCGCCCTATGGCGCAAGCAGAAGAGGGGGGAGGAAACAGCTCTTCTGAAAATTCGCAACATCCTGCTGCCCGAGGGCATTGTCAGAATCGGGAAAGAATCGCTCGGCTATATGGAACTGAGGACTGTGAACATTCCCCAGAGTGTAAGGCAGATTGGACCCGCGGTATTCGATGAAGACTGGTATCTGGACTGCGAGCTTGAAATTCCGGAGGGCGTGGATTGTGTTGCCGGTGCACTGTTCTATCGTTGCCGATCTCTTAAGACAGCTCCGAAATTGCCCTCGACTATACGGATAATAGAGGGTAATGCATTTGAAGAATGCGGTTTCGAGGAAATCTCATTACCTGAAGGCATAAAGACGATAGATTACTATGCTTTTTCAGAGAGTAAGATAAAAAAGATAGAATTCCCATCTACATGCAACGATGTCGAAGAAGGCGCATTTTCCAATTGTCCCGAACTCGAGGTACTTGACATGAAGGCCGCGTCTATTGAATATATTCCTTTCCATTTTGCTCCAGAATGCCGTAAACTCAGGATATTACGGCTTCCACAGAATTGCAGGGAAATCATGCCTGATGCGTTTACATTCTGCGACAGTCTTGAAGTCATTGAATTCGGTGAAGGCCTCGAGACATTAAATATGTGGACTTTCTCGTCAAAGCTTCTCGAGACTGTCACTCTTCCGTCTACCCTAACATCCATGGGGCCTTTCGCATTTTGTCCTCGTCTGCTGACTATATATTGCAAAGCCAAGACTCCTCCGAGATTCAACTATGACCAGGGGCCTCTCATAGACCATCCGGACCGAGCTACCCTATATGTGCCGACCGGTACAAGAAACGTATATGCCGTGGCCAACGGCTGGAAGGATTTCGCCCGCATCGTGGAAGTCGACGAGTTCCCGGAAGCCGGGCTTTCCTCCCCCATCCCCGACAATACTCCGGTTGACGACCGTTTGTATGACATGGAGGGCAGAGTGGTCAAGGATCCTATGCCGGGACAGGTTTACATCCGTAACGGCATTAAAATCCTGTATTAAAATCCTGTGACTGTGCAATCAGACTTGCACATATCGATAAGATTGGCTAAATTTGCGGCGAAATAATAAGCGCCGGTTTGCAGTGATGCGATTAAAAGGGAATCGTGTGAGAGTCACGAACAGTCCCGCTGCTGTAAATCTCGAGAAACCATGCCGAAGGAGGCTGACGGTCATGCCGTCGGCCTGCGGATTATCCACTGACTGAGCAAGAGTGCAGACGTCGGGAAGGAGGCGAGGTTGAAAGTGTCATAACGCACTCCACGAGATAAGTCAGAAGACCTGCCGGTGTCCACCCCGCCATTGACGCTCGAGGAAAGCGTTGCGGACAACTCGGACCTGCAGTGGAATCAAGACTTCCCGGGCTTCTGCGCCTTATGGCGTGTGTCATAGCCCTGTACAGCGGCGTCGCTGCGGCGATGCCTCATCAGACAGCCGACAGCATCACAACAGCCGATGCTGACTCGGTCACAACCCTCCATAATCTGGAAGTTACCGCCGACCGCCGGCATCTGGCCACCGTCCAGACCCTCGACGGCAAAGAGCTGCAGGCCCTTTCCTCCACATCCATAGCCGATGCCCTCAAATACTTCGCCGGCGTCCAGATCAAGGACTACGGGGGTCTCGGAGGTCTCAAGACCATCAACGTACGCTCCCTCGGCGCTCAGCATACCGGCGTTTATCTCGACGGCATCAGAATCACCAACGCCCAGAACGGAACCGTCGACCTCGGCAAATACTCTCTATCCACTCTCGAATCCGTTTCGCTATATAACGCCAACCGGCTCGAAAAGTGCCAGTCGCCTTCCGAATATGCCTCGGGAGCCACTGTCTATCTGCAGACCCGACGCCCACTGACCGACTCCATCTCCATATTGGGCGGCATCGCATCCTTCCATACCTATCAGGGGCGTGCAAACGCACAGTTCCGCCGCAATCGCCTCGCAGGGTTCGTCGATGCTGAATACCTCAACTCACGGGGAGACTATCCGTTCCGCTACAAGTCGGAATACGAAGATACCGTGGGACGGCGACACAACTCAGACATAGAATACTGGCGTGCCGAGGCCGCCATATTCTATAAAGATTTCTCTTCCCACCTATATTTCTACAAGTCGGTGCGCGGATGCCCCGGAGGTATTGTCCGACGTCTCTCCGACAAATACAATAACGTGGGACGCGAATGGGACACCGACCTTTTCGCACAGTCATCTTACAACCATCTCTTCGGCCGCAGTCACCGGCTTAAGGTCAACCTTAAATATTCCTACGAATATCTCCGCTACAACACCGACTATCCGGAGAATCAGAACACGGCACGTGTAGACAATCATTATTGGCAGCACGACGGCTACCTGTCGGCCGCCTATGCATGGTACGCCGCCGAATGGCTGACACTCAACACCGGATACGACATCCGCATGTCGTGGCTCGACGCCGACCTGCGGCGCTTCAGCATTGTGCGCCGTCTCGACCAGAAGGCCGTACTCGCAGCCCAGGGTGAGTTATACGGCTTCAGATATGCCGCTTCCCTGCTCTTCCAGCACTACCGCGACAAAACCGTGACTCATGTAGGAGCCGCTGATCCCCTGTCAAAGCTTACTCCCGCATTCACCTTCGGATATCACTGGCGAGGCCTCGAACTCCGGGCATGGTACAAATCGATTTTCCGCGCCCCTACCCTCAACGACCTTTACTACACCCAGGTAGGAAACCGCAACCTGAAGCCCGAGTTCACCAAACAATGGAACATCGGCATCGAATATAATCACGCCTGGGCACACTGGGAATTTTCCGCACAGGCCGACTTCTATATCAACCGCATAGAGAACCGCATAGTCTGTCTGCCGCTCAAGGGGACTTATACATGGTCAATGATGAACTATGGCGAGACATACTGCCGTGGCATCAACGCCACCGTCAACGGACACTACCGCACCGGGGGCTGGGACTTCTCGCTGCTCACATCCTTCACGCTGCAACGCGACCTCAACCGCACCGACCCCGACGATGAAGACACCTACAACAAACCGATATGCTACGCACCCACATTCTCAATGGGCATTACCGGCATAGCAGCCTGGCGGTATATATCGCTGACAGTCTCCAACCTTCATGTGGGACGCCGCATGTGGTCGTACGCCGACCCTGAAGATGTGCTGAAAGCCTACAACAATGTAGACCTCAAGCTCACCGGCAGATGGCGGTCGCTCATGGCCTCGCTGGAAATCAACGACCTCTTCGACGTGCAGTACGAGCATATCCCACGCTATCCCATGCCCGGAAGAAACATCAAGTTCACCCTCTCCTGGACATTCAGCATAAAATCAAATAAACCACAGATATGAAACGAACAATCACATTGATAGTGACAGCCGCCATGGCCGTATCGATGGCAGGTGCCAAAGAACAACTCATACTCCTCAACGAGGGCAACTGGCAGGCCGACAACGGCAAAGTCACCTATTTTGAAGATGGCAGAGTGGTCAGCAACCAATGGTTTCGCGACGTCAACGGCATGAAGCTCGGCGATACCCCCAACGACATTATCCTGGTGAACGACACGCTGATAGCCATATCTGTCAACTGGTCGAATATCGTGCAGTTCATCCGGCCCGATGGCAAAGCTGTGACGGCCACGGAGGATATTCCCAACAACCGCAAGCTGGCAACCGACGGCCGATATGTCTACGTGTCGTCTTACGGTCACGAATGCGGCACCGTAAACGGTATGAAGGAGTTCACCAAAGGTTACGTGGCGAAAATCGACCTTGACAATTTCAAGGTTGTGGATGCCGTGGAGGTGGGCTATGAGCCGGAAGGGATAGCGATGTTTGACGGATACCTCTTTGTGGCCAATACCGGAGGCTACGCTTTCAATGAAGACCATGAATATGAGACCACCGTCTCCGTGATTGATGCCGCCACAATGAAGGTGACACGCAATGTGGACACCGGTCAGATAAACCTCTATGGCAAGATGTCGCAGAGCGGCCGGTTCCTCTGCATCAATTCTCCCGGCGACTATTACGACATCATGGCGGCAACCATAATCCTCGACTGCCGCGCCGTGCTCGACGGGAAAAAGGATGATGAATGTTTTGTGAAGCTCGACTACGCCGCCACCTACAACACCGTCGACAACAATGGGAATTTCCTCGCCATAGGCTCCCGCTATTCATATTATACGAGCGACTACGAGTTCAATTACCTGACCATCGACCCCGCACTCGCGCTTAGCAGTGAAGGCACACAGGGCGTATCAGAGACTCTCCCCGGCACCATGCTCGAAGACATAAAAAGCATGATGATGCCCTACGGCATATACGTCAATCCATACACAGGATATTATTATGCCACGGATGCCGGCGGTTTCACATCTGCCGGAACCCTATACCAATGGTCGCCGGAAGGGAAACTGCTTGGCCGACACAAAGTATACATCAATCCGGCCCATTTCCTTGCTCTGTCGCCCGTACCTCCGTCGGGAATAAGGGATATTCCGGTAATCACGGATGACGAGGCAAAGACAATATTCAATCTTCAGGGTATTCCTGTATGCAACCCTCTTCCCGGACAGATATACATCCGCAATGGCCGGAAAATAATATTCAGGGACAATAACAAACAACAATAACAATATCAACTGCAATGACAAAGAAATTGATTTCAGCGGCGTTGCTTGCGCTGTTGGCGCTGCCACTGACTGAGGCGGCGACTGTAAAAGTCAAGACCAACAAGGAGACAACGGGGATGGTATTGACTCCCAAGGGCGAAAGCAAAGCCATAGAACCTGTAGCCGCGGCCGGCGACTCGTTATGTTTCGACGTACCTGCCGGCCGGTATGTGATTACCGGCATAGCCAAGGATGCATCTACTGTGAACGGAACCATTGAAGTGCCTGTAGAAGACATCGACACCGAACAGCGTTTCGAGCTGATCACCTGCACGGCTTATGCCACCAACAAGAATGCCGACGGCTCTTTATGGACTGTCGACAACGGCGACTATTCTCTTCAGGTACGCGTCTCGTCGCGTGAAGGATTAACCTATCCCGTCACCATAGGCGCAAGCACTACCAAAGGAAGAAACACTTTCCTCGCCCTGATGGGAAACACATATTATGCGGAGTTCATTCCCTCGGGGCTGCATGCCACTGAAGGTTATGTGTCTTGCATGGCTTCAGGCACTCTGAACTGGAATGTAAACGTCAGCAAGGAGATTCCCCAAAGCGACAATCTTACTGTCACTCTTCCCGCGAATGCCACGCTTGAGATAGGCCGCAAAACATCGCATTTTGTGGATTTCGATATAATAGAACCCGTCAGCGAGATAATCACCGGCGGCAACAAGACTGTGATATATAAGCTGGCATTCGGAGAAACCTATAACTATCGCACCTGGATCAAGGATGGTCTCACACAGGGTGGATATTTCATCTTCGCCAAAGACGAAGCCAAGCGTCCGGAGCTGAAATTCACCGACGCCGACTACAAAGCCTTCCCCCCCAAGGAATATAATCATGAATACACGGCCAACGGCGGCTACGAGACCGGCAACATATTGCTCAATATCAACGAGCGCGGCCATCTCAAACTCCGTCAGGGAGACACATTCAAAGCCCACGCCATGCGCATGTGGGAATTGACCGACAATTCCACCAACAACTATTTCATAGAGCCCGACTTCCATTATACCGTGATCGACACCGACGGCAATCCTTCTTCCAGCGTGGTGAAGATTACCGCCCGGGAAGGCTCTGCATGGGCCGATATAAAGGCCATAGGCAAAGGCACGGCCATAGTGCTCGTATCATATGATGCCATCGGTCTCAATTATTACAACGGCAAGGATAAGAAAGCCTATATGGGCGGCGAGTTCTGGGGCGCGATATGGCCGGAGAACACGGGGGTATTCGTGGTTACCGTGGATGAAAACGAGTCGGCCGCCTCTCCCGACATGAAAATCAACGCCGCTTACAACAAAGGACTGCTGAAAATAGCCGGCGACAAAGTGGATGCCGAGCACGATATATTCTATTATCTCGACAGCGAGTCAGGATATTCCTACACTTTCAAGCCTACAAACGCTGCCGAAGTCACTATGGCATATCCCGCCATCGGCAAACAGATCTCGACATACGGCGGCTTCGGAAGCGAGGGTGTTACCCGCAACGAGGACGGCTCATATACTCTTCTTTTGAAAGAGGGACGCCAGATTGTAAGAATCGCGGATGCCGCCGGGTATGCCGCCTATCAGGTGCTTACTGCAAAGAAATGCCATAGGGAAATCACGAATGTCACCCGCCCGGGGAGCAGTATATTCCAGCCCGGCGACGAGGTGAAGATACAGTATTCAGGCCTCAACCATCCCGCCAACAAAATCGCGGGCATATACAACATGTCGGCATATGTCACCTACAACGGCATTCCCAACGGCACGTCGCTCATCTTAGGCGCCGGTCAGTACACCTTCGCCTCCGTACCGAAAGCCCAGGCTGTGACGGTGACAATCCCCGACACGCTCGACGCCGTCAAAGAGCCGGTTCTATCTATGACCGACGGCGTTATCCAGGTCAACGGCTACGGCGACCCCATAGGAGCCCACCGGCACATCTCCCCTCTCGCCGGACGTAATCCCAATTTCACGGCTATCCCGCACAAAACATACTTCGGAGCTTTGCCCGATGTATCCATATCTGTAACTCCCACAAGAATTTTCTCGATATCCCTGACATGCAATGTTGATGACGCAGCCATAGAGGTGTCGTACGGCGGCAAGGCCATCACCGCCGGCAGCAACGGCAAATACTCGGGCACCTATGGCGATTACAGCGTCACCGCACGCAAGGAGGGATGGATTATATATCGCCATACGTTCACCATCGGTGATGACGCCGCCGATGATGTGACGTTCAATGTGGAGATGAAGACATCTCCCAAAGTATGGGACGGCAAGACTATTGCAGAACCGGCTATCGTAGACGGCGTTTACCAGATTTCTGATGCCAGGGAACTTGCATGGTTCGCCAAGCATGTCAACGATGGAAATACTTCCGCCTATGCTGTTCTGACAGATTCCATAGAGCTTGGCGGTTATGACTGGACACCCATAGGAAACACTACCAAACCTTTCGCCGGCACATTTGACGGCCGAAACCTTAAGATTCTCAATTTATACATCAGCAAAGAGAATGCCGGCAACCAGGCATTGTTCCAGGCAGTCAAGGGCACCGCTGACAAACCGGCAGTGATACGCGGCGTGACGGCCGAGGGCATTGTACGCGCAAGCCAGTATGGCGCCGGTATAGTGGCCCAGGCCATGGATTACTGCCATATAGAGAATTGCGAGAATTATGTAGAAGTCAGCACCGTGAAGACGTATGCCGCAGGTATTGCCGCAAAGATGACCGCCAAGTCATCTGTACGGAACTCTTTCAACGCGGCGCGAATATCTGCCACAAACTATCTCGGCGGCATCTCGGCGGCTCCCGTGAAAGGTACGGTAATGGAGAACGTCTTCAATATCGGCGCTCTTGTCGGCAGCGGCACATATACAGGTGCAGTCAGCGGGAATACAAACGCCACCATAACCAATGCTTTCGCCACGGAGGATTATTCCAAGATCTACGGTTACACCCGTGTCACTCCCGAGCAGATGGCATCGGGCGAAGTGGCCTACCGTCTCGGCAAGCCCTTCGGCCAGCTCATAGGCACCGAAACGCATCCCCGGATCGGAGGCAAGGAAGTGCTCCATGACGAGACTGACGACAGATACTACAACGACGGCACAACGGGCATCGACTCCGTGCCGACCGACTGCCAGCGGATTTATTACAACCCTCAGGGAATAGCCTCGAAGCACCCCTTCGAAGGAATAAACATCATCCGCGAGTCCGACGGCACCACCAGAAAGGCTGTGATGTAGAGATAATCAGCGTCATCTGATAAGCAGAATGGCAGACGTGAGTCTGCACAAAGATTATGTTATATGTTTTACCCCTGCTCCGCTCCGGCGAGGCAGGGGTATAAATATTTCTTAAAAAAATTTCAATAAATACTGCAGATTAAAGGATCCTATACTTTTGGGGACTACATGGGCTAATAAAAAGAGAACTCTCTGAAATTCAGCGAGTTCTCTTCAAACTTGGCGGAGAGAGAGGGATTCGAACCCCCGGAGCTGTTACACTCAACGGTTTTCAAGACCGTCGCAATCGACCACTCTGCCATCTCTCCTTGAGCCGTCACGGCTTTTCGGTCTGCAAAATTAATACTTTTTTTCTTATTACACAAATACCGGGCAGGAACTGATGTCAGGTTTTTCGCGAATTTTTTAAGACTGATTTGTGAGTTTGTAATTTTTCTATTATTTTTGAATTTTAAAACGACGGATACATATGAAGCAACTGAAAGGATATCTTGTAATCGCAGCCACATTGATATGTAGCGCTTTCACCGCCATGGCACAGCTGCCGTCGGTTCAGCTAAAGGATCTCAAGGGCAAGACGGTTGATACCTCGACATTGGGCAACGACGGCAAGCCCTTCATAATCGATTTCTGGGCCACATGGTGCAAGCCTTGCGTCCGGGAACTGAAGGCCATCCACGACCTCTACCCCGACTGGCAGGAAGAAACCGGCGTGAAAATTTACGCCGTGTCGGTGGATGATGCGCAGAACTCTCTGAAAGTCAAACCGATGGTTGACCGTATGGGCTGGAATTACGAGGTACTGCTTGATCCCAACAGCGAGTTCGCCCACAGCATGGGTGCCAACAACGTGCCGCATACCGTGATTGTAGACGGCAACGGCAATATTGTATGGTCGCACGCCGGTTATACCGACGGTTCTGAGGAAGAGCTTATCGAGAAAGTGCGCGAACTCCTAAAATAATATCGCCATGAGACTACCGCGATTATTACTGACAGCGGCATTGGCCACAAGTGCGTTGGCCGTCAGCGGTGCCGGCAAGGTGTCGGTGCACGGGTCGGTGCAGGCCGGCGTGCTCTTTCCGCAGAAAGATGCATCGATAGGAGCCACCGACGACTATGACTCCCCCATCCTCTTCAACACCTATGCCGATGTGCGGCTTGCCAGCAAATATGTGGATGCCGGCCTGAGATTCGAGTTCATGAAATGGCCCCTTCCCGGCTTTGACCCGGATTTCGCAGGCTGGGGATTCCCCAACATATATGTAAAAGGGGCACAAGCCGAAATTACGGTGCATGGATTTTCCGAGAAAGTGTTAAATTTGCG
>CAJUAT010000007.1:0-26368 GCA_910584525.1 uncultured Muribaculaceae bacterium
CCGCGAAAATCCACCGCCCCTGCGTAAACAATTTTTAAGGAACAGAGCCTATAGAACGTGCTGTGCGCTTCATTTTGCGGAATGCGATTTTTTTTGTAATTTTGTAGCTAAGAATCGCCCTGTATAAGGGGTTGCCCGGTCTTATTTTTTATGAATAACTCCGGACAATTCCTAAAAACCCCAAATAAGCGGTTCGTATATTTTAATAAAGATGCAAGGAGACGACAAGATTATCCCGATTAATATAGAATCGGAGATGAAAAGCGCATACATCGATTATTCGATGTCGGTAATCGTATCGAGGGCGCTTCCAGATGTCAGAGATGGATTCAAGCCGGTGCACCGCCGCGTGCTCTTCGGCATGAATGAACTCAACAATACTTTTTCGGGAGACACTAAGAAATCCGCGCGTATAGTGGGCGAGGTAATGGGTAAATACCACCCTCATGGCGACTTGTCGATATATCTTACCATGGTGCGTATGGCACAGGAATGGTCGTTGCGCTATCCGTTGGTATTCGGACAGGGCAACTTCGGTTCTATCGACGGCGACTCGCCGGCCGCCATGCGTTACACTGAGGTTAAACTCGCCAGAATGGGTGAGGAAATGCTTCGCGACCTCGACAAGGAGACCGTGGACTTTGTTCCCAATTTCGACAATACGCTTCTTGAACCGTCGGTACTCCCTACCAAGATACCGAATCTGCTGGTGAACGGTGCCGCAGGTATCGCCGTAGGTATGGCCACCAACATGCCGCCTCATAATCTTACCGAGGCTCTGAACGCATCCATGGCCCTTGTGGACAATCCCGACATTGACCTTGACGGCCTTATGGAATATGTCAAGGCTCCCGACTTCCCTACGGGTGGCGAGATTTTCGGTCTTCAGGGTGTACGCGACGCTTATGAGACAGGACGCGGTAGAATTATTCTGAGAGCAAAAGCCGAGATAGAATCGACTGACCAGCACGACTCCATTGTGATTTCGGAGATCCCATACGGAGTGATAAAGTCGGAACTCGTGAAAAACATCTGCGAGCTTGCCGACGAAAAGAAAATCGATGGCATAGCCGATGTGACCGACACATCAGCCCGCGGCAAGATAAATATTGTGATTGACGTCAAGCGCGATGCCAACGCCCGCGTGGTGCTCAACAAGCTGTACAAGATGACAGCCCTGCAGACATCATTCAGTGTCAACAATGTGGCATTGGTCAACGGCCGTCCCAAGACGCTGTCGCTCAAGGAGCTTCTGGAAGCCTTTGTGGAACACCGTCGCGAAGTGGTGTTGCGCCGCACACGTTACGACCTGCGTAAGGCTGAAGAACGGGCGCACATCCTCAAAGGTCTGATGATTGCCTGCGACAATATCGACGAGGTTATCCACATCATACGCAGCTCCAAGACCACTGACGAGGCTCGACAGCGTCTCTCCGACCGGTTCGAACTGGACGACATTCAGACAAGGGCTATCGTGGAAATGCGTCTGCGTCAGCTCACCGGCCTCGAAATGGAGAAACTTCGCACCGAATACGAAGACCTTCTGGCTAAAATCGCTTATTATAACGAGATTCTCAGCAACGAGCATGTGCTCCGCGAGGTCATCAAGAATGAACTCATGGAGATTCGCGACAAGTATGGCGACGAAAGGCGTACAAAGATCAATCCTTTCTCCGGTGACTTCAACTCCGAGGATTTCTATCCCGATGACAAGATGATCATCACCATCTCGCATCTCGGATATATCAAGCGTACTCCCCTGTCGGAGTTCCGGGCACAGCACCGCGGAGGCGTGGGTGCCAAAGGAAGTTCCACGCGCGACGAGGATTTCATAGAATATATCTACCCGGCTACCAACCACAACCATATACTCTTCTTTACGGAGCGTGGCCGCTGTTACTGGCTCAAGGTATACGAGATTCCCGAAGGCGCCAAGAATTCCAAAGGACGCGCCATACAGAATCTGCTGCAGCTGGAGCCTGACGACAGAGTGAACGCTTTCATAAGGGTTAAGGGCCTGACCGACCCGGCTTACAACACTACCCATAACCTGGTGTTCGCCACCAAGAAGGGAGTGATAAAGAAGACATCGCTTTCCGCCTACTCTCGGCCGCGCAGTGCCGGTGTCAACGCCATAGTAATCCATGACGACGACGAGGTGATAGGCGTACGGCTCACCGATGGCAACTCGGGCATTATGCTCGCCAACAAGAATGGCCGAGCCATACGTTTCGAGGAATCGAAGGTGCGCGCCATGGGCAGGGTATCGGCCGGTGTACGCGGTATGACCCTCGACAACGACCGCGACGAGGTAATCGGCATGATCACGCTTACCGGCGGCGAGGACGAGACTGTGATGGTGGTTTCTGAAAACGGTTACGGAAAACGCTCCGCAATAGCCGACTATCCAGTTACCAACCGAGGCGGAAAGGGTGTGAAGACACTGCAGATTACAGACAAGACCGGCAGTCTCGTGGCCATAAAGAATGTCAACGACCTCAACGACCTGATGATTATAAATCAGAGCGGTGTGGCTCTACGTCTCCCTGTCAGGGACATAAGGGTTATGGGCCGTGCCACACAGGGTGTAAAGCTAATAGACCTCGGCAAGCGTGGCGATGTAATTGCTTCCGTATGCAAGGTGGATTCCAACCCCGAGGAGGAAGTGGAGATGGAACTCGAGGAGCAGCACGAGCACAACATGGCTGAAAGGGCTGCCAAAGATGTCGAGAGGCAGTTTGAACAACTTGAAAATGATTCCGTTAACACTGTAGACGAGACGGAACAGACAGAAATCAATAACTAAAAAATATAACGCTATGAAAAGAATTCTGACGCTGGCCCTGTGCGCTACGGTAGCGGGCGGGATGTTCGCCCAGAAGGCAGTCGTGGATCAGGCTGCGAAGCTCAAGGGTAAAGCTGACAAGATCGCCGAGGCCCGTTCTCTTATAGAACAGGCTTCCAAGAACCCGGAGACGGCCAACGATGTACGCACCTACTATGTTGGCGGCAAGAATGAGTTTGACCTATACGACAATGCCCGCACCAAGCAGATGATAAATCCGCAGGACAAGAGCATTGACCCCATGGCCATGGCTGAGCAGCTCATCAACGGATACAATATGTATGTGCGCGCCCTCCCCCTGGATTCCGTGCCTGATGAAAAAGGTAAAATCAAGACCAAACACTCCAAGGAAATCATCGCCGCATTCAACAATCACTTCAACGACTTCTTCAATGCCGGCGGCACTTTCTATAATGCCAAGAAGTTCTATCCCGAGGCTTACCAGGCATTTATGATCTACGGCATGATGCCCCAGCAGCCCTATGCCGCCAAGGTCGTGAAGGAAGTGCCCGACTCTGTGATCAACACGGCATTCTTCAACGCCGGTCTGTCGGCATACGCAGGTAATGCTCTCCCTGAAGCTGCCAACGCTTTCAAACAGGGCCGTCTCAACAATTCCGACAATCCTCAGAATTACATCTATGAGCTGGCTTGCTGGCAATATATGGTAAACAATGACTCCACCATCGAGAACCAGGCCAAGAAGGAAATCGAGGAAATAGCTCTCGCAGGCTTCAAGAAGTTCGGTACAGAGCCGATGATATTCGTCAACAACATCGTCAACTCTTACATTCTTGAGAACCGTGCGCAGGAAGCTCTCAACCTCGTGGAGGGACAGCTGAAGAACGAGCCGGAGAACGCCGCGCTTTACGGTCTGCTCGGTTATATTTACGACCGTATGGACAATGATGAGCAGTCGATCGCCAACTACATGAAGGCTGCATCTTTCGCCAACACAGATTACGAGACTCTCAAGAATGCTGCTAAGAAGCTCCTCAAGACCGGTACTGAAAAACTCAATGCCACCGAGGATCGCGCAGCTCGTCAGGCTCTCAAGGACCAGTACTTCGTGCCCGCTAAAGAAATCACTGACCGTGCAAAGCAAATCAAGGCTGATGATTCTGACCTCAACTACATCATCGACAATATCGATTACGCCATTACAACCTATTTCAAGTAAGATAGGCTGAATCGAATCCAATAAAAAAAGACCGGGTAACCGGTCTTTTTTTATTGGTGGAATTCTAATGAACGCGCTCTAATACTCGGAATGTTTTGGAATCAAAAGACGATACGTCCTTTTTTTGCCTGCTCAAGCATTTTTTTGCCTGGCATGAGGTAAATCTCAAGACGCCGGTTGCGTGCCCGGTTGTTCATGGTGTTGTTTTCAACCAGCGGCATATCGTCACTGTAGGCATAAGGGAAGAGATAAGTGGTGTTGACATTCTGATCCTCGAACCAGTCGAAGATGGCCGTGGAACGTTCCTCGGTGATTTTGTCGCGATATGCACCGGAGCCGGTGTTGTCGGTATGCATCACCATCAGCACCCTGTACATGTCGGGATCTTTGAGATAACGCTTGATAGGATTCAGCAGGGCGGCAGCCTCCGGACGCAACACCGTGTCGTTGGGGAGGAAAAGCTTCGATGCCGGGATAGTCACCAACAGTACCTCCTTGTTGCGGTAAGTCTCTACAGTGCACCCGTTTTTCTGCATGTTGTATTCCCTGTTGTACAGCCGGTTTCTTCCCTCTTTTTCCTGGAACCTTCTTATCAGATCGGCACTTTTTTTATCGAGCTCCACAGAATTGAGCATCTCGATAAAGTCCATCTCGTCGAGCGATTCCACGCGCTGCGGTGTCTCGGCAACATTCTGCTTCTGGCCATAAGCCGCGACGGGCGTCTGGCTCCATACCATCAGAGTGCCGGCCAGTACTATTCCGCTAATAAATGTCCTCGACAGTCTTCTCATACTCAATCTCTCCTTTCACAATGAGTCCGACATCTTTCGTGTCGAGCATGTATTCCTTATCTTTCGACAGTTGCTTCTTCACATAGGCGGTAAGCTCGTCAAGATTATGCTCCTCCTCCTCGGTCACTTCAGAATCAAGGTTTAGGAATCCTTTCTTGTCATACCATTCCCATATTATATCTATTATATAGAGTATGTCATCATCGGCATACTGCATGTTGACCTTGTCGGGCAATGTGCCGCGTATGAAACGGATGGCATTGTCTTCGTCGTAATGAAGTGTCTCGCTCATGGTTTCTTCTCGTTTAGCTGGACCAACCCTTCGGGGAGGTCCATGATTATTGTTTCATCATCATCGTTTATTTCCCTGATGAAATCCTCGTTGTAAGGGATGTAGACCTCTCCCGAAGGCGTGTCTACAGTCATGAGAGTGTTCATCGTTGAATCATCGATGTATCTAACCTCGCCAATCAGACCATGGTGGATGTCGGTCACCGCATATCCTATAAGGTCGCTGTCGAACACCACCTCTTCTTCTGGTTCTTCTGGCGAATCGAAATAACCGAGCAAATCCTTGCGCATACCGTAAATCGTCTTGTTGACGAGTTCGGAAGCCTGCTCCACATCGTCTATACCTTTGAGCTTCACAAGAAAAGAAGTTTTTCCTTTGGGTCGCACCCCTTCGGCATAGAACGGCACATATATGCCGTCGATGTCCACAACAAGAGCATGTTGGTCCGCATAGTCAGGCTCAACGTCCAGAATGGCGTTAAGCTCTCCCTTCAGCGCATGCGTCTTCTGGAATTTACCTATCTCTACAATATCCTGCTCGGTAATCATTCTTCTATTCTAATGATTTTGGCACCGAGTTTGTTGAGTCGGCGGTCTATATTGGCATATCCGCGGTCAATCTGGTTGATGTTCTGTATGCGGCTTGTGCCCTTTGCTCCCATGGCGGCAATCAGCATGGCGATACCGGCGCGGATATCCGGCGATACCATGTCGGTAGCTTTAAGACAATGGAATTTGCCTGCGCCTATCACCACGGCCCTGTGGGGGTCGCAGAGAATGATGCGTGCTCCCATATCCAGCAATTTGTCGACAAAGAAAAGACGGCTCTCGAACATCTTCTGATGAATCAGAACGCTCCCCTTGGCCTGGGTGGCAACCACGAGCATGATGCTTATGAGGTCGGGCGACAGTCCGGGCCACGGCGCATCCGCTATCGTCATGATGGAACCGTCGAGAAACTGGTCTATTTCATATATCTCCTGCTGGTTCACACGTATGTTGACGCCCTCGATCTGGAGGTTCACCCCAAGACGTCGGAAAGCCTCTGTGGTCATTCCAAGGTCGCGGATGCCCACATCTTTCAGCAGCAGGTTCGAGCCGGTCATGGCTGCCATCCCTATGAAGCTGCCGGCCTCTATCATGTCGGGAAGCAAGGTATGGCTTGTGCCGTGCAGTTCCTCAACTCCTTCGATAGTAAGCAGATTCGAGCCTATACCGCTGATTCGGGCTCCCATATTGTTGAGCATACGGCAGAGCTGCTGTATATAAGGCTCGCAAGCCGCATTGTAGATTACGGTGGTCCCTTTGGCCTTGACAGCCGCCATCACAATATTGGCGGTACCTGTCACCGATGCCTCGTCCAGAAGCATATAGTCACCTTTGAGTCCGTCGGGTGCCTCTACAAGATAGGTATGCCGCTCGGAATCATAATTCACTCTTGCTCCCAGCTTGGCAAAGCCTATGAAATGGGTGTCCATGCGGCGGCGTCCTATCTTGTCGCCACCTGGCTTGGGAAGCAACGCATATCCGAAACGCGCCAGCAACGGACCCATCACCATTACTGACCCGCGAAGACTCTCCGCCTTCTTCCGGTATTGCTCGCTCTCCAGATATTCCGGGTTGATGCTGTCGGCCTGAAACTCACATTCCGTGGGCGTGATATATCTTACCTTCACACCCATGTCGGCGAGCAACGCTATGAGATTGCGCACGTCGGAAATCTCCGGCAGATTGCCTATCACCACCTTGTCGGAGGTGAGCAATGTGGCGCATATCACTTCCAGAGCCTCGTTCTTGGCTCCGTTGATCTTTATCTCGCCTTGTAGTGAGTGTCCTCCCTCTACTATGAAACTGCTCATCGGTGGTTCCCTTTATTTTTTTCTTTTTTTCTTTGTCTGCTGGGTCTTTGTGTTCTGACGCTCCACAAAATCCATGAGTCTGTATTCCTCCGGATTGAGCCTTATCAGCCCCCCCGAAAGCATTTCCAGGTCTCTGAGCACTTTTGCATCGTCAACACCATCTTTATTGCTGAGCGTAAGGAGCTTCTTCATGTGGTTGGCAATCTCGGCCACGAGGTCATCCTTTTCGAGACTGTCGGGCATCGCCGCTATTACCGGCACCATCGACTCCACATAATGGCCATAATGACGAAGGGCTATCCGCTTGGCATTATAGGGTATGCGCTCCGGCTTCGGATTCATCTTCTCCTCCGTGACTACCTCGCAGGGAAAATCAACATCCAGACGGAATTCCGACATGATGACCATCTGGTCCCAGATGGTACGCATGTCGTTGTTCTCCCCTTTCATCTCCGGAAACATGTTGGCCATCACGCCTGCTATGGCATAGGCGCACTGGTTGCGCTCTTCCCTTTCGGGTATCGATACACAGTAATCTATCAACGACTGGATTGTGCGCCCGAACTCCGGCAGCCGCAATCGCTCCGACTCCGTATTATACGGTATTTTATATGACATCATATTGTCTAACTGTCTAACTGCTTAGAAATGCAAATTTAATAAAAATCAGCCACTTATCAAAAGCGGCTGACTTACGTATGTGTTTGCTTATGCATTGTGCCTCTACTTGTGGAGCTGCACTCCATGGAGAAGGTGTGCCAATGGATTCTCCCCATGCACGGCTTCATAATCTTTTATATACGTAGGCACTCCGTATGCCACATCAAGGAAATCATCCTCTCTGAAAGCCTTTTCAGCGAGAGCAGGCATGTCGGTGGCCAAGGGCAACACTCCATCCATCCATTCGGCATTAGGCAGCTTTAGAACCTCCTTTGTCTTCATTGCGCCGTCGCCGAGGATCACTATCTTTCGGTCGGATGGCAGTGTATCGAAAGAGTCGGGTCTGACTATTAGAGCCTGAGGAGGCATCAGCGCGTTCAAAGCCGAGTCATATGCAGCAGTGTAGACTTCCATTCTACGGGCATCCACCATGGGCACTATGATCTCGTCGCCGGTAAAGTCCATCCTGCGGAACATCGCCTTGACGGCAAGCAGTTTAAGTGTCTCCACGCCTATTAGCGGCACATCAAGGCTGAAGGCCAGGCCCTTTGCCAGCGACATGCCTATACGCAACCCCGTGTATGAGCCGGGACCTGTGCTTACTGCCACGGCGTCAGCTTTCCATTCATGTCGCGCAAGCTCTTCCATGGCTCCCGCCGCAAACGGCGCCAAATCTGTGCTCTGTCGCATCGGTGTGCGTTCTATCTTGCTGTATTCAACATTTCCGTCGACGCTTAATGCCACGCTGCATCCGCTTCCCGACGATTCTATGTTTATTATTACTGACATTTCTCTTCGTTGTTATGAAAAGCTCTCGCGGCATTGATTCCATCGAGAGCCGCCGATACTATTCCTCCCGCATATCCGGCACCCTCACCCACTGGATATACGTTATTAAAGCCAATGCTATGTTTTGTGTCGTTGTCGCGAACAATGCGCACCGGCGACGATGTTCTTGATTCCAGACCTATCATCACGCCTTCGGGCGACAGGAAGCCGGGGGCCTTTCGTCCGAAAGCCCTAAAGCCCTTGGCAAGTCTGTCGGCTATAAACGGAGGGAGCAACTCATTGAAGTCCATGCTCTGTACTCCCGGCGCATATGTGGTGGAGGGCAAGGTCGCCGACACGCCGCCACTGATGAAATCGGTCATTCTTTGCGCCGGCGCTATAATACTGTTGCCGGCCTTACGGTAGATTGATTGCTCGAGGTCTTCCTGCAAGGCAAGTATTTCCAGCGGACCATGGGCCGCATATTCGGGAAAATCGCCGGGATGAATCTCCACCACCATTCCTGAATTGGCCTTTTCGCCGGCTCGTGCCGATGCCGACATGCCGTTGACCACCAGCTCACCCTCCGAGCTCCCTGCCGGTACTATTACACCGCCGGGACACATGCAGAACGAGTAGACGCCACGGCCGTCGACCTGCGTCACAAAACTGTACTCGGCAGCCGGCAACCATCTGCCACGCCCTTCTTTACTATGATATTGTATCCGGTCGATAAGCTGTTGAGGATGCTCGAGTCTTACCCCTATCGCTATCCCCTTGGCTTCCATGGGTACTCCCTGGCTGTGGAGATTGCGGAAAGTGTCATGCGCCGAATGTCCTGTGGCTATCATCACAGCGTCACCCTCCACATCGCCTTTGTCGGTAACTACTCCGCACACCTCTGTATCCTTTATAAGCAGTCGCTCGGCCACGGTGCCGAAATGCACTTCTCCGCCGTTGGCGATAATCGTGGAGCGAATGTTTTTGATTACATGCGGGAGTCTGTCGCTGCCTATATGTGGATGAGCGTCTACAAGAATCTCTTCTGATGCGCCATGCTGCACCAGAAGTTCGAGTACCTCCGTCACGTTGCCGCGCTTTTTGCTGCGTGTGTAGAGTTTGCCGTCGCTGAAAGCGCCGGCGCCCCCCTCGCCGAAACAATAGTTGGAACGTGGATTGATGCGCTTCTCCCTGCACATGTGCGCTATATTGAGGCGACGAGTGTCAACATCCTCTCCCCTTTCTATGATTATCGGTTTAATTCCGTGACGTAACGCTTCAAGGGCACCAAAAAGACCAGCCGGACCTGCTCCGATGATTATCAGTCTCGGTGCATTTTCCGGCACTTTGACGAATTTGACAGACTTCCATAGCAATGGTACATTTCTGTCGTCGCCAACAGCCACCCTTACCGTCAGGTTGAGCATTACACGTCGCTGTCTGGCATCGACTGAACGCTTCAATACCCTGTAGTCATGTATTACTGTCCCCGGAAGAAGCTTCTTCTGCAGCTCCTTCCTCAACTTCTGCGGCGAGGCCGCCACCTCCGGACTGGTCCTTATCTGTATATCCTCTATCATTGTCTAATAGCGCGTACTAACGCTGCCATTCCATGACCATTCCGGATTCAAGACTCGATGCGACATCTATTATCCTTTGGTTGCGCGACCCCCTGAAAAGCAGGTCAGTGTCTCGTTCGGCGGCATGATATGGTCCATCAACTATAACGTCGATTAATCTCAAAACATTGGAAAGCTCCTCTTTTTTTATGAGATCTTCCCATGTAAAGCCGGTATATACCCAAATGTCATGGCCGAGTTCATGTACTCTGCGGGCTATTTCCATCACAGCACCCGGGTGATACATGGGGTCGCCTCCCGTGAGCGTCACATCCCAGTCTTCCTCCTCGACCACTGCCATGAGTTCTTCAATATCCATAAGGGTGCCGCCATTGAAATCCCATGACTGCGGATTGTGACATCCGGGACAGGCATGACGGCACCCCGCCATGTAGACAGATGTGCGGAAGCCGGGACCGTCAACTGTTGTGCCACGGACTATATCCAGTACGTTGACTTTCATTTATGAACCACACGGTCTTTCAGTTCGGCGAGCTTACCGGAGTTCCACCTTTCGGTGGTGCCCACAAGATAGCCGGTGATGCGTTGGATTGTCTCGAACTTCGTGCCGCATCGAGGACATGCCGTCTGCTCCTTGTCGGCATTCTCATAGCCGCAGTGCGGACAGTGGTTGCGGTTATGGTTTACCGACCCGTAACCTATATCATTCTGGTCCATGAGATCCACTATCTGCATTATCGACTCCTCATTGTGCGTGGCGTCGCCGTCAATCTCTACATAGAAGATATGTCCGCCACGTGTCTTTTCATGGTAAGGGCCTTCTATACGGGCCTTGTGCCTCGGCGAACATCTGTATCCCACGGGGATGTGATTGGAATTAGTATAATAATCCTTGTCGGTGATACCTTCGATTACGCCGAAAGTCTTGCGGTCGCGTTTCGTGAATCGTCCGGAAAGGCCTTCCGCAGGAGTGGCCAGCACGGAATAGTTATGGCCATAGCTCTCGGAATACTCATTGGCCTTCCTTCGCATATGCTCCACAATATCGAGACCGAGGCGTTGCGACTCCTCGCTCTCTCCGTGATGCTTTCCGGTAAGCGCTATCAGACATTCTGCCAGTCCTATGAAGCCGATGCCGAGGGTGCCCTGGTTGATTACGCTTTCTATCGAGTCGTTGCCGTGCAGCCGGTCGCTGCCGTTCCAGAGCACGTTCATCACCAGCGGAAACTGCTTGGCATAGGCCGTTTTCTGGAACTGGTATCTTTCGTCGAGCTGCCGGGCAGCCAGGTCGAGTACCTCGTCGAATCGCTTGAAAAAAGCCTCAAACCGTTGCTCTCTGTTCTCAATGCCTCTTTGCTCCAGAGCTATCCTGACGATGTTGACGGTGGTGAATGACAGATTACCTCTCCCTATCGACGTCTTGGGGCCGAACCGGTTTTCATATACCCTTGTGCGACATCCCATGGTGGCCACCTCATGCTCGAAGCGCCGCGGATCTTCCGCGTCCCAGGCTTCATCCCTGTTGAACGATGCGTCAAGGTTCAGAAAGTTGGGGAAGAATCTTCTGGCCGTCACCTTGCAGGCAAGCTTGTAAAGGTCATAGTTGGGGTCGTCAGGCAGATAGCTCACCCCTCTCTTTTTCTTCCATATCTGTATGGGGAAAATGGCTGTGGAGCCGTTGCCCACGCCTTCGTAGGTAGACTTTAGAATCTCCCTGATCACGCATCGGCCCTCGGCTGATGTGTCTGTGCCATAATTTATGGAGCTGAACACTACCTGATTGCCGCCACGCGAATGGATGGTGTTCATGTTGTGAATGAATGCCTCCATAGCCTGATGCACCCTTTCCACTGTTTTGTTGACGGCATGCTGGAGCATACGTTGCGTTCCTTCGAGGCCGTCGAGATCTTTCGTCAGATAATCGTCTATGTGCGCGTCATACATTTCGCTGAGGTCGCGGCCGGTAAACCGCTCCAGATTCTTTACCTCCTCTATAAATGAATTGCGCACGAATGGAGCGAGATAGAAGTCGAAAGCGGGTATGGCCTGACCGCCGTGCATCTCGTTCTGTGCAGTCTCCAGGGATATACATGCCATCACGCTTGCAGTCTCTATCCTTTTGGCAGGGCGCGACTCTCCATGTCCCACCACAAAGCCGCGTTGCAATATCCTGTCGAGGGGATGCTGTACGCATGTCAGCGATTTTGTGGGATAATAGTCTTTGTCATGTATATGGATAAGGTTTTCATTCACGGCAGCCCTTACATCTGGCGACAGCAGATAGTCGTCGACGAATGGCTTGGTGCTCTCCGAGGCAAACTTCATCATCATGCCGGCAGGAGAATCGGTGTTCATGTTGGCGTTCTCACGGGTAATGTCGTTGTTCTTGGCCTCTATGATTTCGAGAAACATGTCGCGGGTACGGGCCTTGCGTGCTATACTGCGCTGGTCGCGGTACGCTATGTATTTTCTTGCCACATCCTTGCGCTTCGACTTCATAAGCTCCATCTCAACGCGGTCCTGTATCTCCTCCACTGTCATGCGCTCCTTGCCGGTCATGCCTATCCGGTCCGCAATCTTTTGAATCAATGATTCATCCTCGCACCCGTCTGTGGCTATCATGGCCTTGCGTATCGCTGCCTTGATCTTCTCCTCGTTATAGCCTACTATGCGGCCATCCCGTTTCTCTATGGTATGTATCATTATCCCGTGTATTCGTTGATTTTTGTGAGTCCGGTTATAGGTGCCGGATTGCTTCCACAAAATTACTAATTATTCCATTGCTCGCAAATTATTTCAACCATAATTTTAGGTTGGAAATTTATTTTGGAAAACTTTTTCATGAATACCAATTCTTATATCCTTGATAATCAACGCTTTGAAAATAATTTCTGAAAACATCCCGAAAATTAAGTATGCCGTTCGTGGTTAATATCCGCCAAGTTTAATGAATTAGCATGATTGTAAATTCAAATTTGCTTATTATTCGGATTTATTGTAACTTTGCAATCTATCGCAGAAAAGGGATTCGGAACTATACCCCCTAATAGCGAGTACCCGCCTCATCATGGAGGAGAAATATTTCAACATAAGATATGAATTTGACCATGCGACGGTCCACGACAGGATTTCGCAGCAGATAGACTGCCGCGAACCAAGCTACATATGCGTGGCCGACGGCGTGATTCTCAATGAGGCTAACAGAAATCCTTGGTATCTCGACGTGATAAATAGCGGGATGTTCTGCATCTGCGACAGCTCTTACGTCCCCCTCTATATCCGATGGATTCATAAAAAGAACCGTGGGCAGTACGCCGGTTATGATATTTTCCGCGACATCGCTCTTTCATGCAAATGGCGCATGGCGTTTATCGGAGCTTCCAGTGAAGTGCTTGACGCTTTGAAGAAGAAACTTTGCCAGACGAATCCTGAAGTAGAAGGAATGCTGTTCATGGAACTTCCTTTTATGGATGTGGCCGATTTCGATTACAAGGCCATTGCCGATGCTATCAACGAAGATGGAGCAGATATAATATGGGTGGCGCTCGGAGCTCCGAAGCAGGAGATTTTCATGCATTATCTCCGGCCGCATATCAGCAAGGGAGTGATGATAGCGGTAGGTGCGGTTTTCAAGTTCTATAGCGGTCTGGAGGTGAAACGTGCTCCCCGCTGGATGGTGCATCACCATCTTGAGTTCCTCCACCGTATTTATAAAGAACCCAACAAACAGCTTAGGCGTTGTTCCGACATAGTATATCACCTTCCCCGACTGCTGTGGCGCGAATGGCGTGCCAAATGAATGATAAGAGCGCGTTCCTTAAAATTTCGAGGCCGTAGGGGCGGAGGTAATTTTAATGTCGTCGGAGTTATTCCTATGATTGAAAAATACCTCTTTCAATACCATCCTGGTCTCAGCATTAGAGAATAAGGATTTATTATTATTCGTTAATATAAGGATACGCGATTTGTAAAAATATTATTATTAACAAAAATGTTATACAAGCGCATTTTAACAATCTCGGAGGCCTTGACGCGGAGGAAGTTACCTTCGCCCTCGCAGACTTGGCCGCTTTCAGCCGCTTGCTGTCAGTCACATACCTCGGTATGCTCCTTCAGCAACCGACTAAAATCGACTCAAGTCTGCGACCCCTACGACCCCGAAATTTTAAGGAACGCGCTCTAAGTATATGAACAGACTTTTTACATTTGCCGGAGGGCTGCTGCTTACAGTAGCACCCTGTCTGGGCTGGGGACAGAAAGGACACGACACCGTGGCCTTTATCGCCGAGAACCATCTTACCGCCTCTGCTAAGGCGGCTGTCGACTCTCTGCTTCAGGGAAAGTCGATAGTATATTATTCCAATTGGCTCGACAATGCGAGCCATACCCCGGAATACGCATATACCAAGACATGGCATTATAAGAATATAGATGCTGACCAGACCTACCGCAGCGCTCCTCTTCTGGAGAGCGGCGACATCGTCAGGGCCATCAACGAGCAGGCCGCCATCCTTGCCGACACCAACATGGTGGACGGCCAGAGAGCTTTGGCGCTCAAGATTCTCGTGCACCTTCTCGGCGACATACACCAGCCTATGCATCTGGGTCATGCTTCCGACCTCGGCGGAAACCGCTGGGATGTGAAATATTTCCGCTCGCCCGCCAATCTTCACGGCGTCTGGGACTCACGGCTTCCAGAATCGGCTCACAAATGGAGCTATACGGAATGGCAACAGCAGATTGACCGCGCAACTCCTGAGGAATGCCGGGAAATCCTTGCCGATGCTTATCCAGAGCACTGGGGCGAGGAAACCTACGGCATATGCAAGGCTGTATATGAGGCCACGCCCGTCAATACAAATATATCCTACGACTATATAGCCGAATGGACGCCTGTCATAGAGAAGCAGTTTCTTAGAGGAGGCCTGAGGCTGGCTGACATGCTCAACACCATTCTTGACCCGGCTTACGAGGGTGCGTTCAAACCCTTGAAGTATTAATTAATGGAATCAGACTATCCGGAATTGAATCTTCCTGCCGCCGATCTGCGTATATCCGACGGGAAGGTATGGGACCGTCTGCGGGGCAAATGGGTGCGGCTAACGCCCGAGGAATGGGTGCGCCAGAACTTCACGGCCTGGCTCATAGACTGTCGGCATTACCCTGCCGCTCTCACTGCCAACGAGACCGGCATACGCGTCAACGATACCCTCAAGCGATGCGACACAGTGGTGTTCGGCCGTGACAGAAAACCTCTGATAATCGTGGAGTACAAGGCTCCCGACGTCAAAATCACTCAGGATGTGTTCGACCAGATTGTAAGATACAATATGGCGCTCAAGGCCCGTTACCTCATAGTCAGCAATGGCCTGCAGCATTATTGCTGCAGGATAGATTATACCGCAGGCTCCTATCACTTCATACCGATGATTCCCATGTATGAGGAAATAGCAACTCCTTTCTCCGAATCGTAAAATGTCAGAGAACAGCCAGGAATACGAATATCTTGAGCAGCTTAACCCGCAGCAGCGGGCTGCCGTGGAGTATACCGACGGACCCTCGCTTGTGATAGCCGGTGCCGGTTCGGGTAAAACGCGTGTGCTTACTTACAAGATAGTGCACCTCCTGCATCTTGGCTATCAGCCATGGCGTATCATGGCACTGACATTCACCAACAAGGCCGCAAGGGAGATGAAAGAGCGTGTGGCAGCTGTTGCCGGACCCGAAATTGCTGCCAGAATTCCGATGGGTACTTTCCACTCTCTCTTTCTGCGTATCCTCAGATGTCATGCCGACCGAATAGGTTACCGCAACTCCTTCTCCATATACGACCAGAGCGACAGCCGCAATCTTGTCAAGATGATTGTCAAGGAGCTGGGTCTTTCCGAAAAGGAGTACAAACCGGCGACGGTGTCTGCGATTATCAGCAATGCCAAGAATGCCCTTCTCTCTGCCGAAGAATACGAGCGTCGCTATTACGGCGCGGATGTCAAGGCCCGGCGTCCGCTTATCTCGCGCATATTCGCCATTTATAACGAACGGTGCCGAGTGGCTAACGCCATGGATTTCGACGATATCATCCTCAACATGCACCGGCTCCTGTCGGAAAACGAGGACATACGCTGCATCTACAACGAGAGATACCGCTATATTCTGGTTGACGAATATCAGGACACCAATTTCGCGCAGCATTGCGTGGTGATGCTGCTTATGGGTAATGAGAAGCATCTTTGTGTGGTAGGCGATGATGCTCAAAGCATCTATTCCTTCCGTGGAGCAAATATCAACAACATCATAGGTCTCGAGAAAACAATTCCGGGCCTGCGCACTTTCCGGTTGGAACGCAACTACCGCAGTACGCAGAATATAGTGAATGCTGCCGGATCGCTTATCGACCGCAACACGCACCAGCTCCGCAAACACGTGTTCAGCGAGAATGAAGAGGGCTCGAAGATAGAGGTGATACGCTGTTATAGCGACCTGGAAGAGGCATCGATAATAGCTGCGGCCATCAACAGGTCATCGCTCAGCAACCATGACTCTTACGACGATTATGCCATCCTTTACCGCACCAATGCCCAGAGCCGCGTGCTTGAGGAGGCGTTGCGCAAGCGTTCAATGCCATACCGCATATTCGGCGCAACTGCTTTCTATCAGCGCAAGGAGGTGAAGGATGCCTTGTCCTACTTCCGTGTCGCCGTGAATCCTGATGACGATGAAGCGCTGCGGCGAATCATCAACTATCCGGCACGTGGCATCGGGGAAACCACCATGAAAAAGGTGCAGGCTGTAGCCACTGCGGCCGGCAAGAGCCTTTGGGCGGTGATATCCGATCCGGTGGCCGCCGGCCTTGACGTCAGCAAACGCACCCTGTCGCTGCTCGATGACTTCTGCGCCATGATGCAGGAATTCATTGACAATGCCGGACGTCTCGATGCATTCGAAATGGGTCAGGATATTTATAACCGTACCGGTATCCTAGCTGTTCTTGAAAGCGACAGGACGCCCGAGAGCATCAGCCGCAAGGAAAATCTCAACGAGCTGCTGGCCGGCATGCGCCAGTTTGTCGACATGCACAATGCCGCCGGCGATGACGACGTAACGCTGTCGGCTTTCCTCTCGGAAGTGATGCTGGCAACCGACCAGGACCAGAAAGAAGAGACCGTCGGCCCGAAGGTGACGATGATGACTGCTCATGCCGCCAAAGGCCTGGAGTTCCGGCATGTGTATATCGTCGGTGTGGAGGAGGAGCTTTTCCCCTCGGCTATGTCAATGGATAAGATAGAGCAGGTTGAGGAGGAGCGGCGACTGCTATATGTGGCCATGACCCGCGCCATGAAAAGCTGCACGCTGTCGTACGCACGAAGCCGTTTCCGCAACGGCATGACTACCCCGGTTAGACCATCGAGATTCATAATGGACATCGACCCGCGTTATCTCGACATGGAGACGTCGGACATTGGCGGCAGGGGAACGGAATTTGCCGTCCCTGCTTTTATCAGAAATGCAGGGAAGCCTGTGACGCAATCGGTGTCTCGTATAAAAAGCGGTTCGGGGCTCCAGTCAAAGAAGCCCACGGCTTACACTTCTGCCGACCCGCATGGCTTCATCATCCATTCTGTCAATGAAGTCAGAGTCAACATGACAATCGAGCATAGCAAGTTCGGCAGCGGCAGAATTGTGGAGATCGGCAACGTGTCGGGACAGGACAGCATAGTTGTTGACTTCGGATCGCTCGGAATAAAGAAGCTCCTTCTGCAGTTCGCCAAATTCAAAATCCAGTGAGAGTCTAACGCAAAGCATATGGATACCCCCTATTACATAGTATATGAAGACCGGCTTCGCCGGAATATGGATAAACTCAGCGACGTGGCTGCCAAGGCCGATGTCAAGATAATCATGGCATTCAAAGCCAATGCCCTGTGGAAGTCTTTCCCTATCATTGCAGAATACTTCACGTCGTCTACGGCAAGCTCTCTCAATGAAATGAAGCTGAGCTTGGAATTTCTCGGCAACGATGTCCATTCCTATTGCCCGGTGTATACGGAGCGGACTTTCCCGGAGTTTCTTGCCGGAAGCAGCCATATCACATTCAATTCGCTTGCACAGTACAGTAAATTCCGGCTGTTGATAGAATCATCGGAAAAGAGTGTCAGCATAGGTCTCAGGGTTAATCCGCACTGCAGTGTGATTGACACGGATATCTATAATCCATGTGTAGCGGGCTCTCGTTTCGGGGAATCGGCGGCGGCACTGGCCGATGGTCTTCCTGACGGCATAGAGGGTCTTCACTTCCATGCCCTTTGCGAAAGCGACAGCCACGACCTTGAGAAGGTGCTCATGGCTTTCCGTAACCAGTTCGGCCATCTTCTCCCCCATATCAAATGGCTCAACATGGGAGGAGGTCATCTTATCACGCGTAAGGATTATGATACCGACCATTTCATCAAGCTCATGCGTGAGCTGCACGATGAATATCCTCATCTTGAGCTTATCATAGAGCCAGGGAGTGCCTTTACATGGCAGACAGGCGACCTTGTCACTGAAGTACTGGATGTGGTGGAGGATGCCGGCATACGCACGGCCATCATTGATGCATCCTTCGCCTGCCATATGCCCGACTGTCTGGAGATGCCCTATCAGCCGGAAATAGCGGAAGCCGTAGGCCGATGTCATGTTACCGCCGGCGACAATGCCCCCTCATCCTTGCCGGGCATACCTTATCGACTCGGCGGCAATTCGTGTCTCAGCGGCGACTTCGTCGGCGACTGGTACTTTGACCGACCCCTGAAGCCGGGCGACAGGCTCACTCTCAAAGACATGAACCATTACACCACGGTAAAGACCAATATGTTTAACGGAATACAGCATCCCGCCATATGGCTACAGCCTTGCCAAGGCTCTCCTGTGCTACTCCGCGAATTTTCTTACGTCGACTATCGCTCGCGGATGGACTGACATCACCCTCCCTGTCGAACGTGGCATATCATTTTTTGCCGGTCTATTGATTTGCCCGATTTTTTGTATTATATTTGTAAGTTAAAACTTCAGCAGATGGATTTTAAGCTTACAAGCGCATACCAACCCACTGGCGACCAGCCGGAAGCGATAGCCGAGCTGTCGGCTGGCGTCATCAACGGACTACCTCACCAGACACTTCTCGGCGTCACTGGCTCCGGCAAAACCTTCACCATGGCTAACGTTATTCAGCAGGTGAAGCGTCCAACTCTCATCCTCTCCCACAACAAGACCCTCGCCGCTCAGCTTTACTCAGAGATGAAAGGTTTCTTCCCTGAAAACTCCGTGCAATATTTTGTATCCTATTACGATTACTACCAGCCGGAAGCTTACATACCTGGCAGCGACAAGTATATTGAGAAGGATCTGATGATCAACGAGCAGATCGACAAGTTGCGGCTCTCCACCGCAGCTGCCCTACTGTCAGGACGCCGTGACATAGTGGTGGTATCCTCGGTAAGCTGTATCTACGGTATGGGAAATCCGGAAGATTTCCGCCAGACGGTTGTCACGGTCAAGACCGGTCAGCGCATAAGCCGAAACCAGCTGCTCCGCGACCTTGTGGATTCCTTGTACAACCGTACGGAGTCTGACCTGCAGCGCGGTCAGTTCCGAGTAAAGGGTGATACCGTCGACATCATGCTCTCTTTTGAAGAGATTCAGCTGAGAATCGTTTTCTGGGGCGATGAGATTGAGAAGATACAGACCGTTGATCCGGAAACCGGCATTGTGCTCACATCTCTTGAAAGTTTCAACGTATATCCCGCCAACATTTTCGTGAGCAGCAAGGAGCGCACTGCCGATGCTGTCAGCAGAATTGCCGTGGATCTCGGCAAGCAGGTTGACTTCTTCATGCAGCAGGGTAAGGTGCTTGAAGCCGAGCGTCTCCGCGAAAGAGTCACCTACGACCTTGAAATGATCAAGGAGCTTGGCCATTGCAGCGGCATTGAGAACTACTCTCGTTATTTCGACGGCCGCGAGCCGGGTATGAGGCCTTTCTGTCTCCTCGACTATTTCCCGCGTGATTTCCTCACCATTATCGACGAGAGCCACGTGACTCTCCCGCAGATCAGGGGCATGAACGGAGGAGACCTCTCCAGGAAGATGAATCTTGTGGAATATGGATTCCGTTTGCCTGCAGCCATCGACAACAGACCTCTGAAATTCGAGGAGTTCGAAAGCCTTACTCCCCAGACTATCTATGTGAGCGCCACGCCCGGGGATTATGAGCTTCAGCAGACTGAAGGAGTTTTCGTGGAACAGGTGATCCGTCCCACTGGTCTCCTCGACCCGGAGATAGAGATACGGCCCACCCTGAACCAGATCGACGACCTTATGGAGGAGATAAGGCTGCGCATAGAGGCCGGGGAACGTACTCTCGTCACCACTCTCACCAAACGAATGGCCGAAGAGCTCAACAAGCACCTCATAAAATGGGGCATCAACTCTGCATATATCCACAGCGACGTTGACACACTGGAGCGCATACGCATCCTTGAGGATCTACGCAACGGCGTTTACGACGTGCTGATAGGCGTGAACCTTCTGCGCGAAGGTCTCGACCTGCCGCAGGTGAGCCTGGTGGCCATCCTCGACGCCGACAAGGAGGGTTTTCTCCGCAATCACAGGAGCCTCACACAGACTGCAGGCCGTGCCGCTCGCAATGTCAACGGTAAGGTTATAATGTATGCCGACAAGATTACCGACTCCATGCAACTCACTATCGACGAGACAAACCGTCGTCGCGAGAAGCAGATGCGATACAACGAAGAACATGGCATAACCCCCACTCCCATCGGTCCCAAACAGCATAACGAGCTGGCTGAAATCTATGGTGAGAATACCGACACCCGCAAAACGGCTACGCAGCCCGCGCCTCGTCCTTATATCGAGGAGGAATACAAGGCTACAGTAGCCGCCGACCCCGTGCTGGGCTATATGAACTCCGACGAACTTACCCGCCGTATCGACAAGCTGAAGGGCCAGATGATAGAGGCGGCAAAGAATACCGACTTCATCCAGGCGGCACAGCTCCGCGACGAGCTTCTATCTCTGCAGAAACTCCTCGACTCCAAAAACAATGGTGAGTCAAACACTGCCGATAATGACTGACAAGGATATAAACAGCAATAAGCCGCCCCGGCGGCGCAGGGAGGATTTTCTGCCCACGACACGCGACGAGATGAAGGCTCTCGGATGGGAGGAGGCCGATATCATCATCTTCTCGGGCGATGCCTATGTGGATCATCCTTCATTCGGTGCGGCCGTTATAGGACGTGTGCTTCAGCATGCAGGCTATAAAGTGGCGATAGTTCCGCAACCCAACTGGCGCGACGACCTCCGCGACTTTAGGAAGCTTGGACGCCCTCGCCTTTTCTTCGGCATTTCGCCGGGCGCCATGGACTCCATGGTGAATCATTATACCGCCAATCGGCGGCTGCGCCATGACGACGCCTATACTCCCGGTGGCCGACACGGCATGCGACCTGACTATCCAACCATCGTATACTCCCGGATTCTTAAAGACCTCTATCCGGATGTTCCGGTGATAGCGGGCGGCATAGAGGCCTCGCTGCGCCGCGTGGCTCATTACGATTACTGGCAGGACCGTCTGCGTCCTTCAATACTCCTCGATGCTGCAGCCGACATGATTGTATATGGCATGGGCGAGCGGTCGGTTCTCGAAATCGCTGCCCGTCTCGACAAGGGTATTCCTGTTGATGACATACGCGATGTGCCGCAAACTGTGTTCTTAACCGACGGCAGCCCGGCTTCCGACGACATCGTGCTCGCCAGCTATGAGGAATGCCTTCGCGACAAAAGAAAACAGGCGGCAAATTTCCGGCATGTCGAGGAGGAGTCCAATAGATACAGCGGTCGCGTAATCCGCCAGTCAGCCATGGGTAAGACAGTGCAGATAAATCCCATGTACCCTCCCATGACGGAGGAAGAGCTCGATGCCTCCTACGACCTCCCCTACACTCGCATGCCGCATCCTCGATACAAGGATAAGGTGATACCCGCCTACGAGATGATACGCCATTCCGTCACGATGCATCGTGGCTGTTTCGGCGGCTGCGCCTTCTGCACAATATCAGCACATCAGGGTAAATTCATATCTTCCCGTTCCAGGGAGTCGATACTCCGCGATGTGAAGTGCATTACAGAAATGCCCGACTTCAAGGGGTACATCTCGGATTTGGGCGGTCCTTCGGCCAACATGTACGGTATGCATGGGCGCGACATGACGCTGTGCCGTAAATGCTCGCGACCTTCATGCCTGCATCCAAAGCCGTGTCCCAACCTTGACAATGACCATAGACCGATACTCGACATTTATAGAGCTGCCGACAAGGTGTCCGGCGTCAAGAAATCATTCATAGGCAGTGGCGTACGGTATGACCTTGCCATGGCCGACAATCCCGACAACAATGTCAGGGAAGCAAACCGGCGCTATCTTGAAGAACTGATAAGATGCCACGTATCGGGACGGCTGAAAGTTGCTCCCGAGCATACTTCCGACACCGTGCTCAACTGTATGCGCAAGCCTTCGTTCACGCTGTTCCGCGATTTCAAACGTATCTTCGACAGGGTGAACAGCGAGGCAGGTATGAGTCAGCAGCTTATACCATATTTCATATCTTCGCATCCTGCATGTAGTGAGGAGGATATGGCTGAGCTGGCCGCCATAACCAAAGACCTCGATTTTCAGCTTGAGCAGGTGCAGGATTTCACACCTACACCTATGACAGTAGCTACGGAAATTTATTATACCGGCTATCATCCGTATACAGGCGAGAAGGTATACACGGCGCGGACTCCGCAACAGAAGCTGGCGCAGCGGCAGTTCTTCTTCTGGTACAAATCCGACCAACGTGCAGGCATTATCGCCGAACTGCGTAAAATGAAGAGACAGGACCTTATAGGCAAACTCTTCCCGGCATTCCGTGGCAATACACCGCAGGGTAAGGAATCACATAAGTACTCAAACAGAAACAACTCCAAGAAACATAAATCTAAATATTAACACCATGAACAAGAAAGAAGATGTCTATGCGGTGTCCTCTTCTCTCTGCAAATCAGCGTGTTACGCTGATAATCAGCATAATAGCGAATATTAGGTGTAATATTTTTGAGTGTAATTGATTGCACATATAAGCTATAAATAGTGGAGTAAAGCAATTATTTTTGTACCATGGTACAAATCAGCTGGTACAAATTATGTTCGCTTTCTCCAGCTCTGCCCTATCGCCACGGCCAGCAGTGCCAGGGCTGCCGCGCCTATCCATTGCAGGGCACGCTGCCACCAGCGCAGCGGACGGGCAACCTCCTTGATGCGTTCCACCTCCACGGGGATCTGCCGCTCCTTGTAGACGGTATCGTTACGCGCCGTCCGCAGCGAGTCTATCACGCTCATGAGTCGCCGCCGCTCCGTGTCGGCCATTTTAGTGCGCTCGCGAAAATGATACCTGTCCCAGCCGATAACGCGGTTCAGCGAGTCGAGGATGGGTGCCACCGAGTCGTAACGGGTGTCTGACTCGTAGACGCGCTCAAACGACACTGCCGTGTCGTTCACGGTAAGATAGCGGGTCACGGTATCTGTGGTGTGCCGAATGTCGGTATTCTCCACGGGCACATATATCTTCCTTGTGCAGGAAGCGGCGGCGACGGCCATAACCAGCGCCGCGACGATAATTGTCTTTCTCTTGATGTTCATAATAGTTTATATTCAAGTAAAAGCGGCGGCTCTCACTTGTCGTGGGAACCGCCGCAAGGGTTGGTTGGGTGAATATGCGCTCAGAGACTCAATTCCAAAAGTTCTTGACCCAATGAGTGCAAAGCCTTGTTGATTTTTTCTCTCGCTTCTTTTCTCGGTCTGGAAACGCCGTTGGCGTAATTCCATAATTGTTTTTTGTTAATGCCTGTCAGTCGTTCCAACGCGGCATTGGTGAGAATCCCTTCGTAATACTTCAAAAGGGATTGCGTGTCATAGTGCCATTCTATCGGCCAGCCTTCCTTGATAGGCGTGTCCCATTCGGATTCAGGCGTAATCTCCTTGTAGATTCTTATGGCTTCAAGCACATCACGCTTAACTTCCGCCACGTTGTCACCGCTCGCGAATATTCCGCTGCAATTCTCCCCATAGGCCCCGAAGGAGTCAGCGCTTGCACCGATGTTGATAATCAACTTGTTGCCCATGTCTTCGGAATGAATTTGGTTTACGTTTGTATTTTCGTTGTGCAGAGATGAGGCCTTAAAGCCCCATCTCCTTTGAGATTCGCCGCCTCAGCGGCTCGTAGATTTCCTTTCCCTTGTGAAAGGGAACACTCTTGTCGGGGTAGCCTTCTTTGGAATAAATCTTATGACTTCCTTCCTGACGCACTTCCACCCAACCATTGCGTCTGATGATTCGATGAAATTCTGTATATTTCATGTCCTCAACTATTTAACGCTACAAAATTAGGAAATATTTCTATTATTAGCAAATATTAATGGAAATATTTCCTATTTGTTCCATGTGCTTTTACGGTTCCCTCGATGTCATTGTTCTCTTTTGCCGCTTGTCGGCTATTTACAGTTCTTTATGTACGTTGAAGCTGGGGCAGGCTTTTGCGGCGAAGTCACGGTGGCCGTAGACGGGCAAGTTGCCTCTGCGGCGGCGTATGTCGGCTATGAGCTGTCTCAGCGCGGTTCTCTGCGCTGGCGTGCGCGTGTCTTTGGGAGTCTTGCCGTCGGTGGCGCATCCCCCGATGTAGCATATCCCTATGGCCTTGGAGTTATGTCCCAGACAGTGGGCGCCGACTTCTGTCTCCGCGCGTCCTGTGTGGATACTCCCGTCGCGGTATATCACGTAATGATACCCGATTGTCCGGAAGCCACGCGCCTTGTGCCAGCGCGTTATGTCGGCCACGGTGAAGTCTTTTCCCTCCGGGGTGGCCGCGCAATGGATGATGATTTCTGTTGGTGTCATGATAGTTCTGTGTTGATTTCGGTGCTAATGGCGCATCTGTGAGTGGTCTCACAGGTCTCGCAGGAGTCGCGGTCGAGCGGCGCATAATGGAGCGGAATTTTCTGTTGCGGCTTGCGGCGTCCGCACTTTTCGGGGTCTGTCTTATGATTGCCGAACTCTCGGTAACATTTCCACTGCTCGTAATAGTCACGTTCCTTCTCCAGCCGTGCCTCGCGGCGTATATGTTCCTTCTCACGCTCGTTGGCGGCTATGAGTTCGCGCTGCACATTGCGCAGCCGGTCTGTCTGACTGTCGAAACGCTGCTCCCAATCCTTGATGTCCTGCTGATGGGCATCCTCCTTCTCGCGGTTGGAGGCTATCAGTTCCTTGTTGCGTTCTATAAGTGCCTTGTTGGTTTCGCTCATGGCCTCGGCCTGTTCTTTCCACAGATGCCATTCATCGGCACGTGTCTCCACCTTGGCCTTATCCACATTGACCTCGGCAAGCCGCGCCTCCGCTTCCTTGATGCGCTTGGTCTGCCGACGATACATCCATACACCGCCGCCCAGCAACGGTGCCAATGTCCCTAATACCGAGACAATTATTGTCGATAATTCATTCATGATTGCCGTCAGATGCGCCGGAACGGACTTTCTTGTCACGTTCCTCCATCACTTTCTTTGCCTCCGATTCGGAAATCTCGGCATAATTCTCCGCCGAGTCGCCGGCGCCGAGATACACACGTGCCGAGAAAACGGCTGTATCAAGTGGTTCCGTCTTACGGTACAACACTTTACCTGGGGATGCTGTCAGCACCCGCATGGACACTGTTTCTGTCTTACATTCCATATTTACCAATCACGTTTTAGGTTTATAATAGTGTATAATTCTTTGAAGTCACCAAAGCCAGATCCTCCGGCGACAGCTTGCTTATTGCCGTAGACCCGAAAGTTAGTCTTAGAGTAGGGTTGCCTGTATTGTCGCCGAGTCTTGAAATAACCTCACGCATGTTCTCGACATCCATTGCCGCCCTGTCCAGATTGTTGTCCAGAGACATTATAGCCCCTTCGGCGATATGAAAATATATCGTAGTATTTCTTCCGTTCGGGTACGCGCATATTCCGCAATGCTTGCACTCTAATCCGGTGTGGGTATGTATGGCCTTGACTTGTAGTCCGTTAAAGAAGCCGACAGTCTTTGCCTTCGGCATATGCAGATGAACCTCTCCGGGGGAATATTCCACAAGACGGTTGGGGGTCCCGCTGGTATATACTTCTTCAACTGAATCCAGATATAGGTCAAAACGCTCCTTGTAGGAATAAATGAGGTACATCCATGGATCCCCCTCATATTCGCTCGAGCGTATCTTCTTCAATGCAGGGAAATGCATCTCGCCAATGAGATTGCAGCTGGTTGCTATCGTGCC
>CAJUAT010000007.1:26468-66940 GCA_910584525.1 uncultured Muribaculaceae bacterium
GCCCGTTATGGTCTCCAAGGCAGGGAACGACAGAGAGGTCAGCGAGTTGCAGCTGGTTGCTATCGTGCCGCCCGTTATGGTCTCCAAGGCAGGGAACGACAGAGAGGTCAGCGAGTTGCAGCTGTCAAATAACCAGCCACCGTATACAACTCTCAGTTTCGGGAAGTGTACTGTTCTGAGACTATAGCAGTTGTAGGCGATGTCGGATGATCCGCTGATAGTCTCCAATACCGGGAAAGTCGCTATAACCAATTTGCCACATGAGTATAGCGGAATCCCTCCGGATATGTTTTTCAAAGCCGGAAACGCCGCGGAAACGAGCCTTGAACAGTCTACAGCCACGTAACACACATTGTCGATTTCTTCCAGTGTCCCGAAACTCAGGGATCGCAGATTTGGACAACTCAGCCGCAACTCCGTGCCACCGCGTATTATTCCTTTGTCGCCGTATACGGCTATGTCGCTTAGCTCGTTGTGTGTGAGTTTTATGACCGGAAGACCGTTAAACACGCAAAGCTTTTGCAGGTCGTGTGCAGCTGTCGGGGATACCGTAAACTCTTCATTACGGAAGTAATATATTACATAATGCTCTATTCCACACGGGAATGTATGCTCGCAATTCTCTTCAGAGAAAAAGCCATCAGAACATAGATAAGCGTCCGCTCCTGACAAAATGGCCGAATCAGTCAGGAATGTCACGGCATACATGTATGGGTATTTGGCTTTCTGATGGTTTCTCATTTCATTGTAGAGGTCATACCTTCCCAGCAGAGACATGTGCTCCACATAGCTGGGGTCCCCTTCTACTGCCAGTCTGAGATCGAGCACTTTATCCGCCATGTCACTGATTGTCTCGTCGGCAGCCGTGTCAACCCCTTGACGTGTCAAGGCATCAGCCATAAGAGCCTTGCCCGTGTCTATGTCCCGCATAAGGCGCATCACAGTCTCAGAGGTCTCCACAACGCTCGGGAATCTATTCACATACTCCATATACTCGGCCATTGTTCCTGTATAGCCATTGCGTACGGCCAGGTCATAGGCCGTCAGGTATATTGCCGGAAGCACAAGCTCCACATTGATGTCTCCCGTCACGTCGCCGGGGCCGTTTACCAGCTCTATGTCGAGTGGCAGGGGTGTCACTTCGTGGCGGTGGCCATCGGGGTATATTGCATCCGGCAGGTCGCAGTGGAGCTCCACCTGCAGCCGTCCGGGACTCAGCCTGTGCGCGTCGCACACCACATGGATCTTACCGTTGTCGTTGTAGCAGTTCACCGTTTTGCCGCCTATGCAGGAGGCCGTATAGGTGTTGGCCGCCGAGGAAGTCCGGAACCGGGCCACCCAGTCGCAGCCGGGCCACACTACCGGACGGTTCTCCGCATCCCGCAGCTCCAGCAGAAAGTCAAAATCCGATTTGTAGTTGATTCGTGTCATGTCCTGTATGTTATTCAAAAGTAAGTTTCAGTTTATGCCAGTCGCCCTGTCCGTTGTTCGCATCCTTGTCCCATGCGTGTATACCGTTGGAGTCGAGGACAAGCCCGTAGTTGCCTGCCTTGGCCTCGACGCGGAAGGTGTCGCCCGAACACACAGTGCGCAGATAATGCGTAGTGCTGAGGGCGGATATTACGCCGTTGGTGCTCACTACCGTCATTGGGTGCGGTGCAGCCGTGAGGGTCTTTGAGAACGTGCCCACGGTTGCCGATGCGGAGGATTGCACTGTCCTGCCGTTGCGTGTGATTGTGGCTCCTGCGGCGATGTCATAGCGTATACGCACGTAGTAAGTTCCGGCGGCAAAGGTGTGCGCCAGATACAAGGTCTTGACCTGCGTCTTAAAGCTGCGGTATAGCCCGTTTTCATCATAGACATATTGGTCGTCGCTTCCTGATACCTCGGCGGCGAGATTCACCGACGCATCGGCCACGATATTCTGAAATGCAGTGTCCGTGGCCACTTCGAGGATGGCCGTCGCCGATGCCGGAGCTATCTCGGTAGTTGTCGCTCCCGTCTCTGTCGCCGCGCGGTAGCCGTCAACAATCAGCGACACCTGCGCCGTGACTGTCAGCGTGGCCCCTTTTTCTCCTGCGGGGAACGTGCCCAAGTTCTCCGCGCCGCTCGCCGCGTGAGGTGTGTCGGGCACGGGCGTTCTTATGCTGTCGCCGGCTATCCTGTAGATGCTCGACAGGTCGTTTGCGCTGGAGTCGACAAGCACCTTGAGGCAGTTGTCCGCGTCATAGACTCTTATGCGCTCGCTGTCGGGGTCTATCTCGATGCGTTTTCCGGTGCTCTTGCCGAATCGGGTCAGGCCGTTGTCGGACACGCGGTACGTTGCCGTCTCCGCCGTGGAGCCGCCCAGATACATGATGGTGCCGTCGCTCAGCGGTGCGCCGATACGCCCCAATACGCCGTCCTGAGTGTCGAGGAACACTATCTCCTGCATAGAGCCGAAGCGAATCTTGGCGTTCTCGGCAAAGAGGGTGTTGGCATAGATGTTGCCGATGTCGTTCATCTGCTCCCACACATCATTAGATTCTCCATTGCCGGGCATCCAGCTGTCGCCTGTCGCTTCATGAGGATTGATACAGCGGTAATATTGGCGGCTGCCGTAGCTGTCCTCCAGATACACGATGTCGAGCCATTTCGGCGTGTCTATACCCGTCGCTGTCTCGCCGTCATAGTACCATCGGTTTTTCTCCCACAACACGGGGCCGCGCACCACAGCACCTGCGGGGCCTGTCTGTCCTTGGTCGCCTTTGAGTATGGCGGCGTCGTAGACACGCAGCTGTGCCGTGGCGGTCTCGTCCTCGTCCTTTAGGCTTACCGTCACCTTGAAGTCAACGGTGTTCGCGCCGGCGAGATGTGTACGGGGGATTGTCAGCACTCCCGTGGCGGCATCGTACCAGCTCTGCATCAAGTCATCGGTGTCCTGGTCATACACATCCGTGCCGTCGTCGGGGTCTATCTTGCATATGTCCGTCACGGCGTATTTGCTTGGCGGTATGTATGTGAGTCCCTTGGTGACTCCGAGGGCTACAATGCAGGGTGTCTTGTCGCCGGCATAGGGATGTCCGGCAGGGTCGAGACGCAGTTGCAGCGGACTCTCGGCCTCTATCTTCTGGAGTATGCCCGTGAAGTATACGTTGTTGAGATATGCCGAGTATCCGCTAAGCTCCTTGCCGTTGACGGTAAGGTTTGTGAGGTCGCCGAACTGTGCGGCGATGCAGGCGACGCCGTAGTTGTAATCGGTCACGCCGCTGAGGAATCGGGTATACGACCGCGTGCGGTAGCAGCTCTTCTGCCGCTCGGGATATTTCCATGTCCCGTCGGGGTTTTTCTCGTCATTGCCGTAGGCCACGAAGTTGAGGGAGGGCTGCACCGGGAGGCCCCATGTCTCGCGTGCCTGGATCTCCACATATTCGTTGCGGTCGCCCGCAACTCCCGTCACCTTGAAATACAGAGTGGTGAAGCCAGTGAAATACATCTCGCCATGGCCGTTGTCATAGTCGGTGGCGTTGTTGCCCGATTCCAGATGCCAGACGCCCATGCAGATGTCGCCTTCCTTGAAAGAGCCGTATTCGCCATCCTCGAGTTTGAGCCGTATCGCCCCTTTTGTGGCACTCGGATATGGCGACCATACGGGGTTGTCGTTCCATCCGGCCTCGAGCTTGATACGGTAGATGTCGGAGGTGACTCCCGTGACTCCCGACGGCATGGCGTATATCCATACGGAGGTGTCTATGTCGCTTGGCGACAATCCGTCGGCGTTGACGTTGTTCCACTTGAATTTCAGCTGAAACACGCCGTCGGCTATCTGCGTGAGCGGTCCGAAACATATCATGCCGCCGGAGTTGAAGGCCTCGAACCTCACTTTGCCGTCACCAAGTTTGCCCCACAGTGTGAGTGTGGCCTCGTCGCCCGGCTTCAGTCCGAAGTCGGCGGCAAGGTCGTAGGTGCCGACAAGGTAGCCGAGTCCCGACTTGGGCATTTCCGCATTGAGGAGCAGGTTACGGGTATAGCCGCCGTCCGGCTCGGGATATACGGCGTCCATCATCTGAAAGGCGAGCGCCGAGGCTCCGGGCATGAATCGCTCCACGATGCCCGCACCCGGGGCGTTCCAGCTGACACCCTGCGTAATATCGACGCGGTTGTAGCGCAGCTCCGGCACTTCGAGGAACTCGCGCAGCATGAGCGACTTTGCCTGTATCGCCCCTTCCGCGTCTATGAGCCATCCCGTGCCCGTCAGGCCGTCGGCGAAGTCCTTGCTGCCAATCTCGGCCTCGGCTGTCAGCTTGCCGCCTACGGCCAACGGGAACGGCGTGCGGTCTCCCTGGTCTTTGCGCAGGAAGCGGTTGTTGCCCAGCTCCTCCAAAGCTTTGTCCGACAGTTTGTCGGCCACGTCTGCCCGTCCGGCGGTGTCGGAGGCGTCAGCCTTCACGGCGTGGTCCGCTTCACGGGCATGGGTGGCCTCCGCCGCATTTTTGGCGAAGTCGGCTATCTTTGCCCGCTGTGCAAGTTCCGGATTGCCGGCATATATGGCACCTCCTCCGGCACCTCCTCCCGCACTCCCCTTCGGGGCTTTTCCTATTCGTACGTCAATAAGCTCTCCCATTATCTTTTTCCGTTTATGCCGTCGCGGCGGTTGGTATTTCTCATCACAATCTTGAGCTTGGAGCCATCAATCACAATCTCATGGTCGAGGACCACGGTACCTGCGCTTCCTGCCGGAATCAGTTCTCGGAGCTTGTTGAGCGGCGCAATGACCTCGGGATTGCTCGACGCACCGGCATACTCGCCCACCAGCGCCATGGTAGGTCCGGAGACGATGCCGCCGTCGGCAAACTTCGCCATGTTCTTTATCGAGGCAATCACGCCCGCAATCTCGGCGACACCTGCCAGAGTGAAGGCCACCCATGCCCAGGGCCCCATCGACGACGACTGCGCCGAGGCCGAGGCGAAGCCGGCAATGATGTTGGCTATGGCCTGGGCGATGGTGCCGGCCACATTCAGCTCCGGCATCTCTATGGCACCACCAATTGACGAGAATGCCGACCCTACCGACGATATGCTCTGCGACAGCCCCTGCATCGTTTTCTGCAGACGGCCCGTCGACTTTACGCCATTGTTGACGATAGCCGGAATCTTTTGAAATTCTTCGGGCACTTCCCCCAGGTCAAGGTTGAGCTTGACATCTAATGTAGGCTGGATAGTATTCTCTATCTTCTGCTGAAAGTCCTTTCTTGTCTTTGACCAGTTGGCATTGATGCGGAGGTCGTTTTCTTTATCCTCCTGGGTCTTTACCTTAATCTCAATGTCCTGCTCACATTTGAACTTCTTGACCAACAGCTCGTCAAGCTTGGAGTCATCGACATTCAGCTCAATCTCCTTCTCGATGTCCTGCAGCTCTTTGCGCATGGCGGCAAGGGAGCCTTCCGGAGGAGGAGGCGTCACGGAAGTGGTTTTGGATTGGGTATTATATGCAGACCTCCCCGAGTCCGATTCCGGAGTTCCCGATGAATTATTTACAGCGTCTCTTTGGATATCATTGGCATATACACTTTTGACAGCATTAATCTGGTCATTCGTTCTCTTTAATGCGGCGGCATTTTCCTCCTGAAGAGTCAATGCTTCGTGCAGTTCTATTGAAGCAGAGGCAGTACCGATCGCGGTTGCAAATTGAGCCTGTCCCTGAGCTTCAGAAGACACCGGAAAGTTAGAAGAAACAGACTCACGGCGGTCGTCGTACTTCTGCTGTTTCCTTTTCACCATCTGGTCATATTTGGCCTGCTGAACCAGAAGTCGCGCTCTCTCAGCCGCTAAGGATTTCAACTCATCCTTCGCGCCCTCAATCTCATACTGTCGCTCTAGCTGGGTTATATAATCCTTCAGCGCCACTGTGTTTTCCTTGTATTTCCCCGTTGTTTTGTCAAGTTGTGCATTATATCCCGGAATAATGCTATTCAGTTGTCGAATGGCTCTGGTTCGTTCATCAAGTGTAAGTTTTTCATTCTTTGCGGCAGCCACAAGTGCTTCAATTTTCGCAATCTGCTCACTGGCCTTCGAAACAGCATCCTGCCGGATTTTGTTAAGAGTCTGAGCCGCTGCCGATACTTCATTAATTCTCGTTGTCACCTCATAAAGTTTCGCAATGACAACTCCAAGAGCGACAGCGGCCACTCCTATTCCAGTCTTCATCAAGGCAAGTTTTAGACCGTTGGCAGCTGCAGTGGCTCCTGACAAACTAACCGCAAGATTCTTATATGCCTGTCCCAAAGCTACTATGCCAGTCCATATTTTAGACAGGTTAGTAGTTGCCATAACAATCTGGTTTAGCCTCGTGACATAAGGCATCATGTTTTTTATTGCCCCACCCAGCTGTTCTTTAATATCGCCAAAAGCATTCTCCATCTGCTTTAACTTTCCAGGATTGGTCTGCGCAAGCTGAGCGTTCATCTCGCCCACGTTATTGGTGATGATTTTAGCGAGAGCTGCGGCACGCTCCTCCTCTGTGCCATACTTCACGGCTGCTTCTTCTGCCTCCGAAAATGTAATGCCCACGCGACGGAGGGCGACAGTCTGTCCCGTCATGGCCTTACCCAACAGATTGCCGATGTTGACGGCGTCTCCGCTTGTCGCGTTGAGTCCCTTCTGCTGAGCCACGAGATTATTCATGGCAGGGATAAGAGTCCGGAGGGCGGTCTCGCTCTTCAGGAAGGTGGCTACCTGCTGAGCGCCGGCCAGCTGCACCTCGTCGCCGATGACACCGAGTTCCTGCTGCAATGAACAATATTCCTTTATCCCTTGTATGGCCTCGTCGGTGGCTGCCATACGCTGACGCATCACCGTCTCCAGCTTCGTCTCGGCCTCCTCCTGAACTGCATATGCCTTGGAAAGGTCGGAACATATGGCTGTTATATCATTGAAAGCATTACTGAGATTGCTGAATCCCATGGCTATCTGGTTGACATTAACCATATTGGATTTTATTCTTTCAGCAATTCCACCGATAGCATTCTCCATATCTTTTGCGTTGGCCACAAGCTTCTTGAAGCCGCCCTCGTTACCTTCCACCTTATAGGCTATCGATATTGTCCTGTCCGCCATATGATTTTTTTATATTGTTTTTTTACTCCTTTGCGTTATAATATCAAGAGTTATAACTGTTGACTTATGAATAAATCCGATTCAGAAAATACCAGAGATGAATCCGCAACTGTGAAAATAGTGTTGGAGGATACTGTAGATATCGAACAACCCAAAGATAAATGCTCCATCATAAAAATAGAGTCTGTAAAAGTCGAACAGAAAGCGACAAAAGCAAACATAATTGGCTTATTTATGCTTGTAGCCGGCGCTACGCTTTCTATCATTTTCTTTATTTTTCTTGTAGTAATCACTATCATCAATCCATTATATCTTAAATACTGCACCGACATCATAATCATTCTTATCTGCACGGTGTTATTTGTTCTTTTTCCGGGATGTGTAATGGCTATGTGGAGTCACGAGTGATCCGGCATCCCCGATTTAACTTCAATCCCATCGTCCGGTCTTTAGATAGTTGCTGAGACGCTTCTGCTGCCGTTTGCGCTCGGCCTTGTCGTGCACGCGGTGCGTCTGTGTGTCGCGGTCCCACGGCAAAGGGAATATCCTGTACGGGTCGAGCTTTCCTTTCACGAAAGGCTGCAGCGTCATCGCCACCTGCACCCGCATCACCTCCCACGGCGTACGCTCCGACACTCTGCGGCTCTCCTGCCAGCACTTCAGCACCTCGGTAAGCTCAGGAACTGTCAGCTCCATGAAGGTGCTCCGGCTCATGCCCACACCTCCCAGCGCCAGCCCTATCAGCTCGACGAGTCCTAACGGCTCTTCGCTTTTTTTTTGCCCGTGTCGTCAGAGTCGCCCGTGGAAGTCTCACGCTCGATCCACTGCTGCAGCGCGTTGACCTCCGGTATGGTCATCGAGTCGGCCAGCTCCTCCCATGAGGTGTCAAACTCCTTGCCGTCGCGTTTCGCCGCCGTGGCTATGCCTGCCCATGCCATGATGGCAAGTCCCACCGCATCCATGCGGCCCGGCTCCTTGAGGAAGTCGTAACCGGCCTTGTCGCGGAACCGTACCAGCGTCCCCATCGTCAACACGGCATCATGCTCTGTGCCGCCTACCATTATCTTGCTCATATGTGAAAAGTTTTAGGGTTCATTATCAGTGGACGACGGCGGATCACTCCCCCGCCATCCTTGCGTCAGGCGGTGAACACCGACGGTGCGCCACAGTTCTTAAGAGAACCCGAGAAAGAGGTGTCGTCGGCTGCCGGATAATCCTCCGAGAGGGAGGATATTATACAGTAGCCCACGAGGTAAGGCGTCTCCTTCTTGCCGCGCTCGAAGAGCTTCACCTCCACAGGCTTGGCGGCACGCCATGCCTTGCGTATGAGTCCGGCGGAGTTCTCCGTCTCCTCGTTGTGTTCCAGACCCTCGAAGTCTATCTGGTAATTGAGTCCCGTCACCGTCTCCTCAGTGAAGAGGGCGCTGCCGGTGGCCGCTTCGCTCTCGGGAGCCTTCACATTGTGGCTCTTGGTGTCGGACCCGTACTGTATCTTGTGGGATGTACAGTGGCCTATGCACTTGCCGTCGAGGCTCAGAAGCATGTCCGAGCCGTTCTTGTATCCGGTGGCCGGAGCCGTTACAGGTTCTGACTGAACCGTAGGATTGTCGTTTTCCATATTGCTGGTTTTATTGGTTTATACTTTAATCACGAATCGGAGATACTGCACGAACAGCCCCTCCTGCGTGCCGTTCTCATAGGCATTGTCGAGGAAGCAGGAACGCATGTACAGTCCGGCCGTCTCGTTGAGGGTCCGGCGGTTGTCGAATAGCGCACGCACCTTCTCGGCGATGTCTATGCCCTCGGCATAGCTCCGCGTCCATATCTCCATCTCGATGTATGATGTGTCGGCGGGTCTGCCATCCTTCACCTGATGGGCGGCCATGTCGGCACGGCGGTACACCAGGGCGGGAAACTCCCCCTCCTCCGGCGCCATCACCGGATATACATTGACCTCCGGCAGCGTCCGCAGCAGCGCGTTTACCAGAAGGCCGGCGCTGAGGATGGTCCTATTCTGTCTTGCTTCCATACTTCCTTGCTGTCTTGTCTATGTTCTCGGCCACGTTCCGGCGAATGATCTCGCCGACGTAGCCCTCGGTATCCCTGTCGGTACGCTCCATGAAGCCGAAGGCGGGCATGGAGCCGCGTGAGAAGCCCCGTGAGGTGCTTCGCGGCGATGTGCCGCCCTCCGCCCATAGCGGGACGATACGCAGCCGTCTGCGGGCTTTGGCCTTGTTGGCCTCGCGGCTCGACATGCCGCTGTAGTCGGCACGCTTCTGCTTCTTGGTTCCTACCGTAACCTTGAATCCGGCAACCTTGCGGTATACCACGGCCCTGATACCCTTGGCAACCTCCCTGACATCGCCTTTGAGTCCGGACGACTCCAGATTGCGCACGGCGGTCTTGCGCACCTCCTGCGCCGCCTTGCGGAAACCGCCGCGCAACGCCTGCACCTGTCGTTTAGGCTCCAGCTCCCTGAGCATCCCCCACAAACGCGTGGTGTCGCTTTTAATCTCCATCACTCGTTGACCTTGGAACACTGCAGGATGTTCATCCCACGTTTGTGGTGCGGCAGGATATTGTCGATGCGGTAGAGGCGGTTCATGCCTGTGAGGTGCTTCACGCGGTCACCCTCCTTGACGGCCACGATGTCGCGGACCTCGAACTCTGCGTCATAGGCTGAAAAGACCTCGCCGCCGCTCATGCGGCTCTTGCCGCTCTGGCGGCGCAGTCCGGCATGTACCGGCGCTGTCTCGCGCCGCGTGTACCTCACCTCGCCGCTGCCGAAGTCGCCGACGCTCTTCTCCATGTCATAGAGTTCCAGGAACTCCGTGAGCCGTCCCGCCATCATGACCGCGCTCCTTTCTCCGTTGCCGGGTCACGGAACACCCAGTGACGCGATATTATCGACTCCACAAGATAGGGCACGCGATAAAGGTTCACGTTTTCCGCGGCCTCGGGATGAGCGAAGAAGTGGGCGCCCATGGCGAGAATAGCCTGCCGCAGGTCGGCGGGCACGCTCTTCACGGGGTTGCCATAGGCGTTGAGGCCGCAACTGCCGGCCTCCCGGTATTCCTCTATGTCAAGGCCTGTCCGGCCGAACACCCACTCCTCGGCCGCCTCCAGCGACTGCCACAGTATAGCGTCGTCGAGGTCTATCTCCGCAGGTACGCGGCATTGCGCCTTGAAAAGGTCAAAGTCCGTTATCGGTAGTGCCATCTCTTGTGAATGTCAGTTGTCATGCTTTTGCCACCTTGCCCAGTTTGAAAGCCTCGGGGCGCAGGGTCTTGGTGCAGAAGTCAGTGTTGAGCACGAAGTCGCAGCAGTCCTTGCGTGCCTTGCTGTAGGGATCCACGATAAAGCGCTGCTGGTTGAAGAATCCGGCCATCTGATAGCGAAAGTCGCCGATGGCGATATTCTCTGTGCCGTCGGCATCTCGCATACGGTTGGAGGTGTACACCGGAACGCCGGCAATCTTGTGATCCTGCACGATGGGCATGAACACGCCCTGCGCGTTGATGGGCGTACCCTCGAGGATAGCCTCCATGGCCTTGGTCATGACGAAGCATAGGTTTTCACCCTTGATGCCGGTGGCCAGCACGGCAGCCTTCATGTCGGCGTTGAGCTGCCTGAAGGTCGGCACCTCGTCGAGGTTTATGGCGGTGACTCCTACGAACGGGCCCTTGAGGTTGGTGGATTCGTTGGCCTTGGTTCTGCCGAGGATTATCTTGTCGATGAGCTCGCGGATAGCCTCGGGCATCAGCTCGCGGATTATGCGCTCGAGCAGCCCCTGTGTCTGGTTGAGGCTCTGGTATGTGGCAGGTATCGCCACGCCGGCACGCTCGGGCGATGCCGTCAGCTTCGAGAAGGGAATCTTGGTGTCGGAAAGCTCCACGCTCTCGCCGGCCAGTGTGGCCTCCACCGTCTCGTACAACGGCCATACGAAGTCGCCCACAAGGCCTGTGGGTATCTGTATGCCCACCTTGTCGTAAAGGGTTCCCTCGCTGAGAGGTTTGAGCACATCCTGCACGTTCACGGGCACCAGGTTGCCGTTGTTGACGTCGCCGATCATCATCACGTCGCGCATGAGGATAATTTCGGTCTTGGCACCGCGTGCCACATTCTCGCGGATCTGCTTCTCCACCTTGGCAATGGTGTCGGGTTCACGACGCAGCTGTGTCGTGGCGGCGGCACGCGCGCGGGCCTGCAGACGCAGGTTGTGGTTCTGAAGGGTGTTCATCTCGTTCACCTCCTCGGCAGTCAGCTCGCGCTCCTCTGTCTCGGCAGTGTTGAGAATCTCATTGATGCGGTCGTCGTTCTCCTGCGAAAGGTCGCAGAGCTCACGCATCGTCAAGCCTTTGGTAGTCTTGAAATCTTTTGCCATCTTTTTCAAAAATTATATGGTTGATTATTACTCTTTATCTTCCGGAGAATATCTCGCGGCGCATCTTCGCATACCTTGTTTTCAAGCCCCCGGAGGATGCCTTTGCCGGCTCGGGGGTCTCTCTCTTCTCCACCAGCTCCCGGCAGCGTGCGCTCACCTCCGTGGTGGGATATGCGGGGTCGGCTGCTATGGTGAAGTCATGGATGGCCGCAATCTCCCTGACAGTGTAGAGTATTACGGTCCTGTCGCCCTCCTTTGTCACGGTACGGTCGGCATAGGTGTCCCAGTCGCCCACGGAGAAGGCGAAGGAGCAACCGCTAAGGTCGCCGGAGCGCACCAGCGCCAGCGCCTTGTCGCCGTCGACAGTGTGCGGGGCGTCGAACTCGAAGTCCACGCCCGTCGCGGTGCGCGTGTAGCGCAATGTGCCCTTGCCGTTGCAGCTCCGTGCCAGGATAAGCTCACGGTTGTGGAACATCGTCATCTTTATGTCGGAGCTGTCGAGGAGCTGCTTCGTCACCGCGTCGGCGGATATCTGCTCTCGCACCTCCGTCTCGTCGTCACCCCATAACGTGGTGGGCGTGTCGAACACTATGGCGCGGCCTGTGATCGTGCGGCTCTCAGGCTCGCCGGCACCGCTCTCCCTGACCTGCAGGCCTTCCGTCGTGATCTCCCGACGGTAGAGTTTCTTTTCATTCATTGGAATTATCGGAATTATCGGAGGAATTGGAATTATCGTCAACGCCGACATTGCCGGCGGATTCGGCAGCCAGCGCGGCCATCGTCTTGAGATTTGCCGACACAAGGAGCTCGTCACCACCGGGCACCGCCGGACGGTTCTCTTCATGTCTCAGCTCGTTGGGAGTGGCGAGGCCAGCGCCCAGTCGTGCCGTCTGCCACTGCACGCGCGTCATAAGGTCGCATACATGCAGCTCGCTGCGGTCGAACCGCACGCGGCGTTTCAGCCACAGTCGGGGACTCACCAGCTTTGCCTGAAACTCCGTCTCGATGGCACGCAGCAACGGGTTGAGGGTCTTGTTCAGGAAGTCGACACTCGCATTCTCCGCACTCTTGTAGTTGTTGGAGGTGTCGTCGAATATCAGCGACGGGTTAACCATGAAGAAGCGGCATATCTCGCGCACCTCAAATTTGCGGGTGGCAAGGAACTCCATGTCGGTGGAAGTCATGCTGAAGGGCGTGAACTTGGAATCGGCGGGCGTGGATACTATCCTTTCGCCCATCTCGTTGATACGCCTGTCGAGCGACTCGGCTATGCGTTCCTTGTTTTCGTCGGATATCTTGTTGAATCCGTAGGAGGTCTTCTCATTGCTGATAAGACCTCTTACGGCACCGCCCTTTGCGAAACGCTGCAGGGTCTCGGCGCTGCCGGCTGCCGCTATGTTCATGGCCTGTCGCGCATGGGTCAGCACCGACACGCCTAAACGCGGGTAAAAGGCATTCGGCATATTCTTGACATGGATTATGCTGTCGGGGGTGTATCTCTTACACTTGTACATGTAATCGCCCTCGGGTGTCAGCGTCACGGTACCGCGTTCCGCCAGCGTCATGGCCGTTATGTCGAAAGGCCTTGACGGGTCGCCATACTCGGGAATCACATAGGCGTTGCCCTCCATCAGCATCTCCATCACCATGCGGCGCTTGAAGTCGTAGGCATTCTCCATGGCATTGGGGCATACGCTCAGCAGATACCCCAGGGGGCTGGAGTCGTCGGCGACATATATGCCTCCACGGCGCACCTCTGGAAGGAGCGGCAGCGACGCCACGGAATCACTCAGCAGCTTCACACAGGCGTAGACCGTAGACACCGACATGTCGCCCGCGGCAAACATGCCGTTGAAGAATCCCGTATAATCACCTGTACGGGGCGTCTCGGCGCTCTTCTCGCGTCGGAACGCCAACCCGCGGAAAAATCGCGCTATCGCTTTTGTTGTCTTAACTGCCATATCTGTCTGTCTGAGGCCGTAAACCACGCCCTCTACAAACAGGCCGCGTAACGTCTGAAAGCGATACTGCTTTTAGTTTCGTTAACTCAATTTCAGACAGTTTAACAGATAGGAATGTGCCACAAAGAGAAAGCCCGACTGACTTTATGAGTCAATCGGGCCCGTGTGCCGACGTCTGCGGACGTTTGACAGACGAAGAATGGTGATTCTTATCGCAGTGCGTCAGCTACCTCTTGCAGTTCTATAAAATTGTCAAACAAGAACTAACTCAAGGCTATAAGTTGTGCGCCGATTATGGCAAGCGCAGCCTTTATCCTTTCGAGCTGTACCGGTCTCGGATGCTTTATTCCATTGGCATAATGGGAAAGCTGTTTACGATTGATACCTGATATCCGGCTGATTGCCGTCATTGTGGTAAACGATTCCGCATTCCGTATAATTGCGGCGGCGTCAAGATTGTATTCAATGTCGTAGTCGCCATTCACAAGATAGTCAGGGAATATGTCACCGTCATCTACACATCCCTGGACGTGCAAACGAATGGATTCGGCAAAATCCTCCTTAAGTTTCTCTAAAGACTTGGCTGTCACCAACACAACACCGTCATGACCGTCAGCCCATGAAGCGCAGAAGTTATCACCGGTCCAACTTACATCAACACTAATTTTATTCTTTTCCATATTCCTGTCAGCTATAGATTTGATTTTTATGATTATCATTGAGGGAAGGAGCCGGATGGCTATCTCCATCCAGCTTGTTTCCATATACTGTTCAACAAAAATTGACTCAGCGTTTCACTTGGTTTTCCTCTCACTGTTACTTTCCCTTTTTTGAAAGGATGCTTGAACTGTCGGTGGTCTCCTTTGACTGTGATGAGAATCCATCCGTCCTCTTCAAGCATTCTCAGAACTTCCTTTACCTTGTACTTATTCATGTTGTTCTTGCTTGACATTGCAAAGGTAGCTATATTTCTACTATCTGCCAAATTTTTCGGCGATTATTTACAAGAATTTTCAAAAAAAATTCGGGTGTCACTGTACTTCGTCGAGGAAGAGGCGGTGGCACATCAGCATTGTGATCACGCCGTCGATGCGCTGTGTCTCCACACGCTTCTCCGGCTTCTTGTTCTCCATATTGTCCTCCACGAGTATGGCATTGCCGAAACAGTAATAATTGATGGGATTGTCGTTGATCCAGATCTTGCCCGTCCATATGCCGTGCTCGAAGCTCTCCACGGCGGCATTGAAATTCCCCTTTGTCTGACTCACGCCCACCACCGAGTCGGCGCCCCCGATGGTCGCCAGCATGTTCACCACGTCACGCGCCTTGTAAGAGTCATACCCGATGCGCATGAGGTTGGTCTTGTCGGCGATTTTGAGCACGTGTTCCACGATTAGGTTGTAGTCTATCACTTCGCCCGGCAAAAGCCGCAGATACCCCTCTGAGGCCCACTTGCGGTACAGCCGCTCGTTGACATGTCCCGACAATGCCCCCTCCGGAAAGAAGTAGTCGGTGATATAGCCGAAAGAGTTGTGCTGACGGTCGTAGAATCCCACCGTCACCGCCGAGAAGTCGCCACGCACCGACAGGTCTATGGCGGCCATCGCTTCCGGTTTCCCGACGATACCCTCCACCGTGGCCTTGCGTGCCACCTCACGCGCTTTCGCCGCAGGGATCCAGCTCTGCTTCTCGTTCTCGGCGTACACGTTGAGCAGCTTCGTGCGGAAGGCCAGCATCGCCTCGGCGCCGTTGCGCTGCGCCTTAGTGTACTCCTTCTCGTAATAGTCGGGCTGTATCGTCACGCCGAGATGCGGATGCACCTTGGCCCATGTGGCAGGGTCATCCTCCTTGTCGTCGATATCCGGCTCGAAGAGATGTGCAAACAGTGTATCATCCTCGATGCCTCCCAGCAATACCTCCTTGTATCCCTGGAGCATGGCGTAGAAAGGGCCGTCAAACACATCGGATGCCGTGGTGATTATCACCGTCAGCGGCTCTTCACGCACGCCCATCGACGTGGTGAGCACGGTCAGCAGCTCCGAGTCGCGCGCCTGGCTGAACTCGTCCATGATCACCGTCGAGGCGTTGAGACCATCCTTTGTGCGGGCATTGGCGGTGAGGCATTGGGCAAAGGCCTGCCGGCTGTTGCGTGCCCGCGGCCTTATCTCCTCCCTGTTGATGTAGAAACGGCGCCCCCGCGTGTCGAGCTTCCCCACCGCGCCGCGCACCACATCGAAGCACTTGCGCGCCTGATCCTGGGAGTTGGCTCCGATGTATATCTCCGCGTTGTCGTCGCCGAAAAAGAGGTCATGGAGGGCGAAGGCTGCCGTGCCCGTGGTCTTGGAAAACTTCCTCGGCACATACAGCACACACTCCCTCACCACCCGACGCCCGTCCGCACGACGGAAGGCGAACACCGACGCGAACTGAAATGTCTGCACCGGAGTGAGCCGGTAATGCGTCAGCCCCTTCTTGCCGGGAAGCCACAGAAGCTCGTAGAACCGGAAAAAGCGCCGCACTCCCTTAGAGTCGATGCCATAGCGGCGCACCATCCCGAAGAATCGCTCCACCGCCAGCTGCTCCCACAGGTTGTGCCGCTCGGGATGAGTCGCCACTTCCCGACAATATTCCTCCAGCCTCGGGTCGGTATCGTCGAGATGGTATGTGGCAATGTCTACACCCATTAGCCGGGCCGACACCGCCTCCTTCGCCGCTATGAGCCGTATGCGCTCCTCATCTGTCATGGTTTACTCCTCGGTGAGCTGTACCGTGGCGCTCCCCTCACGAAGGTTGCGGCTTATGCCGTCGACAAGCAGCCGTTTGTCGGGCAACGCTCCGTGACGATAGCAGATGAACCTGTCGAGCTGTCCCCCGATGTCCTTCATGCCGTGTGTGAGCGTTACGCGTGCACGGTGGCTCTTGCGCCAGTGCCAGTCGAGATACAGCTGTTCCGGCTTCCCCGTCACGTCGCGCAACGCGTCGTAAATCTCCAGCAGCCCGTTGCCCGTGGTCACGTCTATGGGTGTGTTGCGGCATACCATGTCGCGCACCTTCAACGCGGTGCGCTCCTCAGGCGTCAACGCGCTGCAGAACCGGAAATTGAGGTCGTCCTTCCGGTTGACATACTCCTCGTCGGTGTCAGAGACATATACCAGGTCGCCATCCTCCACATCCCTGAAGGCGTTGTCGCTCACTATCTTCACGTTGAAATCCTTTATCCATATCGCCGACACATGGCTCAGCAGCGGCACCGGATTGGTGCTCCACTGCGTATGCCGGAACAGCGTGGGATGCACGCGCGTGATATCGTCCCATATGGCGTTGTAGGGTCCCAGAATCATGAACTTCACCGGACCGCCCACATTGTCCGAGGCTCGCACAGGTATGGCCGTACCCTTCACGCCCAGATGCAGGGAATAGTGTATGTTGTTGGTGATGTCGCGGCTCGGGCCTATTATCTTGTCGCCGATTTTAGGGTCGACGCCCAGGATGAACGACTGTGCATAGTACTCGTCCTCATCCTTGCACTCCGCGAGCGTCTTGTACTTCACCCATCGGTAATCGTCGATCTCGCCGGTATGCTTCGACTCCACCACGCATTTGTCGCCGACTATCAGCATGCAGCTCAGCAGCGGCAGCTTGCGCATCCGGTCGTTGCCGTCTCCATGGGCGCTGTACTTGTACTCGTACCGGGAGAAGAAGTCGTCATCCTCCATAGGGTTGATGCCATAGTCGGGCACGGTGATGCCGTCGATATTCTCCGGTTCCCCTCCGGGTGTGTCGGTGTGCCAGTAGCGGCGGGTGTAGTAGCGCTTTCCCTCTTCGCCGTCGACCGCGGCCTTCGCATCCTCCTTGGAAGTGTCATAGTCCTCCATGCACTGTGATATGTCGTCCCAGCTTAGCAACGGGTTGCCGTTGCCATCGGGAACCACATGCACCTTGGTGGCCAGCTGGTCATAAGATAAACCGGGGTTGTGTCGCGGATTAAGCCGGATGGAGCCGTCGAACACTATATACCGCGTTGTCTCATCGTCCGATGGCGACAGCGTGGCCGTCACGCCCTCGTAGGTGGCGCACGGCATCGCCGACTTTATGCACTGTCCCATATTGTTGAGATACGTCTCTCCGTTTTTGCCGAAGCCCCCGACACCTATCACCAGGTATCGCCCCTCGTCGGCCTTGTCGGGAATGGCATTGTTCTGGCTGTCATATTCATCCTTGCCTGTCGTCACCTCCATGAACAAAGCCCCGTGGGAGTCCTGTACGCCGTTCACCAGCTCCCGCTGACTCTCGCCGCCCGTATACATCCCGTAACGGTTGCGCATCTTCCATCCGTTTGCCTTCATCACACGGAACCAATGGTTGATTTCGCCACCCTTGTAAATCACCTGCTCGTTCCATGCAGAGCCTCCGAAGCCGGCGATACGCAGAAAATCGAATGCCCCGTATGCCCAATATTCCGTGGTGATCAGTTCGGGATACGGAAACATGGGCATGAGCGCACCATCCTCCAGCGGCTGAGGTATCACCTCCTCCGTCTCCATGCGCTCGCATGTCAGCTTGAGGCGGTTGTAGGTCTCCATGATGTCGATGGTATGAGTGGCATCCCATGTCGTCGACCTGTCTATCGTCTTCTCGTCGGCGGTACCCAAAGTGTCGGGGTGGTATACCTCTATATGGTCACCGGCCACACAGGCACGGAGGTTGAAGTATGTGAGCACGGCATCGGCCACCTCCTCGAGGGTCCATGTGCTCTCCTCGTCGTCGCCGAAGAATACCGACGTGTCGATCATCACGCCATCCGCTATACTCGTCGACTGGTCGGCGGTAAGGAGGTCGGAGGTGATGTTCACCGCCATATCGGGGGCTGTCTTGCCGAACACGGTGCGGAGTATGTCGCCGACAGTCTCGGGACCTGCCTTTACGCGCTCCTCCTCCCATATCACACCAGGTGCCGCCACATCTCCCCACAGACAGTACTGCAGCGCCGAGAACACGTCGATACAGCAGACCTCCAGCGTATCGCGCACCTTCACGAAGGGCTGTGTGTAAGCCTGCGGCTCCACATACCCCGTGAATATAGGCTCGCCGTCGCGCGTGACGCGGATGCGGTTGTCGAGCACGCCACGCGAATACAGCGCGAATATCGGGCTGTCGACAACCAGCTTCACCGTACAGCTCTCGCGCATCAGCGTGTCGTACTCGTCGTTGTAACTCGTCTCCGTGGTCACCCCCGCAGTGTCGAACCTGATGCCGCCCGTATCCAGCCGGATGTCGGCTCCAGGCTCATCGTTCTCTATCTCGACCGTCACCACGCGCCCGTAGATGTCGGCAAAGCTCCCTATGTATCTCATACCTATCGCACTTTTTCGATTTCCTTATACATCTCGTCAACCCCATCAGGCAGTTCCGGCGCGCCCACTATGTCCTCGACCGTCAGCTTGAGCTGCCGCATCTGTCGGTTAACCTGGTTCTGCGTCCTGTCGAGCATCTTCATCAGCGGATGCTCCATGGGCTGCTCGCCGTCGCGCGTCGTTTTCATCACCACCAGCGTGAAATCATCCGCCTGCATGTCAGCCTGTATCCTGTCGAGCACCCACAGCGATCGCGCAAGGTTGTTTATCTGGATTCCGAGGTTGGGGCTGTAGATGCCGCTGGCCTTCATGGCCTTGACAATACGTCGGCGATATTTTTCAAGCGGTTTCTCGCTTTCTGCCATAGTTGTTAAATATTTTGCATAATATTACGGTTATTATCCGGAAATGCCGAATTTTCAAATTTTCGACTCGCACACGCGGAAAGGTGGGGGGCGAGGTTTAACGACCTCCCCCCGGCTTTAAAGAATCACCCCCGGGGGTCTCTTCGCCGAACCATTTCAACTCGTACGCCCTAATGAGGTCGCGGTCGCGCCGCCGCTTCTCCTCCTTGGTCGCGCTCCCTAACCTCCTGTGCCGCTCCTTATGGCAGGCCGTGCAGAGCCCCACCAGATTGCTGCGGCTGTATGCCAGCCGCGCCTGCTCGCCGCTACCTTTCGCACTCTCTATGGGGATGATGTGATGCACCTCCGAGGCAAACACGGCACGCCCCTGCAGTGCACAGTCGGCACAGAACGGATGATCCGCAAGCACCTCGGCACGGAGCTTACGCCACCGTGAACTGTTCAATAATTTCGAATAGTTCCTGTCTCTTGCCATCGTCAACCATCATTCCCTTCTTCTGAACGAAGGAGCGAACACCCTTTCGGGTGACCTCTGCCAATCGGCGAAGTCGCCGAACATCCGTGCCAGTCCGGTATCATCCGGCACGCCGGAGTCGGCGGCGGCGCACCCGTCGGCCAGCAGCCCAATCAGCGCACGCGCCAGCTGCGCCGGATAGGCGAAACCGCAACGTGCCGACAGCTCCGACAACGCCGCATAGCTGCGCTCGTCAAGCCTTACATGCACTGTCCTCACAGGTATCTTCGCCATGTTGCAAAGATAACCAATAAGCCCCGTTCAACCTTGGGCCGCCGCTATGTCGAGTGCAAGTTTTTTCACCACGCCTGCCTGAGTCTCCCCCTTCCCTCTCAGAGCCTCGGCCATACGTTCATCCACCGTGCCCGACGCTATGAGATTGTAGACAGCCACAGGCATCTTCTGACCCTGCCTGTGGAGCCGTGCGTTGGCCTGCTGGTACTGCTCCAGGTTCCACCCCGTGGAGAACCATACAGCCACATGGCCACCCTGCTGCATGTTCAATCCGTAAGCTGTCGACGCCGGATGCGCCAGCAGCAGGTCTATCTTGCCGGCGTTCCAGTCGCGCAGGTCTTCAGGTCCGGTGTACGACCGGACCCTTACCCCTTTCGGCACATGCTCCAGGATTCGCCTGAGGTCGTGCTTATAGGCATAGAAGCACAGCACCGGAGATGCAGCCATCTCCACAATCTCAAGCAATGCGGATATCTTGGCATCATGTATCTCATGTTCCCCGTGCTCCTCGTCATACACGCACCCGTTGGCATATTGCGCCAGCTTGTTTACAAGCGATGCGGCACTGTCGGCGGTCACCGTGCCCTTGAGGCCGGCGGCATTGAACTCCGCCACCCTGTCACGCTCGAAGGCTCTGTAACCTTTGGCCGCCTTCTCGCCGATGTCCACGCGCCTGTCGTGTATCACCATCGGCGGCAGCTCCAGGTAGTCGGCCGCACGCATCGTGAAACAGATGTCGGATATCTTTTCAAGAATAGCCTCCTCAGCTCCTTTCTTGGGCCATATCTTTATCGGGATGTTGTTGTGTATCACCGAGTCGAAATAACGCGCCCTGTAATGTGTCACGAACTTTCCGAGGCGTTCCCCGCCGTCGATGCAACACATCTGCCCCCAGAGGTCGAGAAGCCCGTTGGGTGTCGGCGTGCCGGTGAGCCCCACCACCCTGACAGCTTCACGGCGCAGACGCCGCATAGCCTTGAACCGCTGACTCGTAGAGTGCTTGAAGGAGGTAAGCTCGTCGAGCACTATCATGTCGAAGCGGGGACGCTCCTTGCCGGCCTTGAGGCTTTCGAGCCATACCACCGAGTCGCGGCCCAGCACGTAGATGTCGGCATCGGCGGCAAGGGCCGCACGGCGCTGCGCCGCCGTCCCCTTCACCACCGACACCCGTAGCTCCAGATGATCCCACTTCGCCGCCTCGTCGCTCCATGTGGTCTCCGCAACCTTCTTGGGAGCCACAACCAACACCCGTCCTATCGCGAGGTCGTCGATAAGGTTCTGTATGGCTGTCAGCGTACATACCGATTTGCCGAGACCCATCTCCATGAAAAGGCCGCAATGGGGATGCTGCCGCACCCAGGTGATGGCCGCCTTCTGATAGTTGTGCGGTACAAACCTCATGACTCCTCGCGCTTTAAAGCCTTCAGCGCTTTCCATCGGCTCTGCGCCTCTCTGTCTTCTTTCGCCAGCATCCTGTCGATCTTCTCTTTCGAGTCGACCACATAGACATGATGCCCCATCTCACGGAGTACTGATATGCGGTAGCTCTGCAAAGGGCGTGGACGATCGCCGAGGCTCTTCAGCTCGCACCAGCATACATAACCCCCCTTGAACACTAAAAGCCTGTCGGGGTATCCGGAATTGTTGGCGTTGAAATATTTCAGGGCACGGGCGCCGTATTCGTGTGCCCTGTCCACAAGGTATCGCTCCAGTGCCTTCTCGCTCGTCTCGCTGTGTCTGTGATCCGCCATGACAAAGTATTTATTTTTTGAAGTAAAAAAGTGAAATTATTTGAATCATATCTTGCATAATTCAAATAATTTCACAAACTTTGTAGTGCGGTTAAGAGAAACCGCGACGGTGAATCTTCCGACCGATAGACTTGGAAGAAAAAACCAAAAACCGAAAGCACGATGAAAGCAACTCTCAAACTGATTTTCAAAGTGTGGAAGTTCAAAATCACGATTGAATAACGATTCTGAACTTCAGGGGAGGAGAGAAACCTCCCCTACTTTCGGCTTTTGGATATGCAAAGTTAATAAAACCATCATCCTTATGCAAGAGAGAGAAAAGAAACCGGGACGCGGGGGTCGCCGTGCAGGTGCCGGGCGCAAAGCCAGCGTCGATTCCAAATCTGTAAGGGTATCGTTCACCATCACGCCCGACGCGGCTCGGAAGCTTCAGCTTGCCGCCGAGGGTGCCGGAGTGTCGCGCAACGAACTCGTCAACCGTCTCCTCGAGAGTCTTTGACCCGTACATGGTCGCCGTTGCGGCCACCGAAGAAATGGTCCGGCGTAATGGCAATGGCGTTACGCATTATTTCCACACATGAGTCAAGCGTCTCATATGCCTTCTGTTTGTTCGGCGCGTTTACCAGAAATCCCGCTATATACAGGTTTCCGCCACCGAGGATTACATCCTTATCGGCATGGGGATGCTTCATGCAAAACTTCTCTGCTGTTTTGAGCAGCTCTTTGTGGAGAAGGTACGCGAGGGTGTTTTTCTCGTCCATCATCATCGTGTTTTAGATTGATTATTTGTTCTGTATGTCAAAGGCGTCGATTTCGATGCCTTAATCTTTCTCTGTTTTAGGGGTGAAGTCGGCGGGCGCGTCGGCGTCATATATTCTCAGTTTTCTGAATGCTTTATTCATCGTTTTTCGCTTGGATTCGAGGGTCGGATGAACGTAGAGATCTAAGGTCAGTGAAACTTTGGAATGACCCAACAAAGTTGATATCGTCTTCACATCTCCCCCGCTCGCCACAAGCAATGTCGCATAAGTATGCCTCAATCCATGAAAATTGATTGAGGGCAATCTGTGTCGCTTCAAGAATCGAGAGTATGAGTCACGGACAGAACCGTGTCCTGTGGGATTGCCTGAGTTGCCGACTACATAATTGCCTATATCCGGCGTTTTACCTCCGATTTCCCGCAATATACGGCGAAGAACCGGAAGCATCGGAATTTCACGATAACCTTGCTTCGTCTTCGGGGATCCGACAAAATATCTCTCTGTCTTTGTTTCCGGATCGTATGCTTTGACGACATTCCTCCGCACGATGATTATGTTGTGAGTCCAGTCAATATCGCCCCATCGTAATGCAAGAGTCTCACCAATGCGCATTCCCGTCATGATAGACATCGCCACCGGCAAAACCGATACCCGTCCCGTTTTTATTTCCTCTTCAGCATATCGTACGATCCTCAGCATCTCAGCCTCGGTAAAAGATTTAATTTCCCGCGGAGTCCCCTGGGGATATTTGAGTCTCCAGTCGGTAGGCTTTATTTTCGCCTCAAGCGTCGTGGCCGCAAACAACAACATCTGTTTCACAAATGCCATGCGGTCTTTGGCTGTCTTTGGAGATAACCCGGCCTCCAGCATTTCATAAAGCAATAATTTTGCTTCCGTGCGCCCGAAGTCTGATATGTCTTTCTCCGCGATGGCAGCCGACAGCATTCTCCAATGCATAGCATGCAATGCCTTCGTGCTTGGTTTTATCTCTAAAATCTTTTCGGCATGCCATTTTTCATACAGTTCTGAGAATTTCATATCTGCTTCTCTTGGTTTTTTGTTGTTAAAAGGGGAGGGATAGGCATCCAGTGCGATACTGTGCACCCGCGATAAAAATCATCAAAAAAGACCCATCCCCCGTGTAAGAAACATGCGAGACAACAGCATATCTCAGGGTAGTAAACGTCAGAGCAACGTACCAGTAAGTATACGTTCTCTTCCGGCAGCTCCTCCACGCTGCGCCACTGCGAGGCGAGTGCTTCGGTGGCGCCATCCTCGTATGCTTGCTCAATGTCGTAACCATCGAATCGCTCTATTCGCTTTTCGTTTGGTGTTATGAGCTTGTCAAGGCGTGGACACTTTACGGTGATTCTTGATTCCGCATACGCCGTAGCTTTTTCTTCTATTGTCATATTTCTTTCTTTACTCGGTTAATAATTTCGTCAACACTCTCATTCACGACACCTCGGACAGAAGCAAGTTCTTCAAGTATCTCCCTCAGATGCGCCACCGATATGCGGATGTCGGATTCGGGGATTGGCTGATTGAACTCCAAGTCTTTTGCGCTATACACACTGCCGTCGTCAAGGAAGTATAGTTTCTCTCCGTTGGCGAATGTCCTTATGTTTGTAATCGCATGGATTACGTCGTCGAATTTGAGTTTCACATAAGCCGTTGTCAACTTCGTTTTAGGCTCGCTCATCGCTTCTTCGGTTTAATGGTTATCTCTACCTCTCGCGGTTCAGACTCGCAATCCATATCGGGGAATAATCCTGCGTCAAGCAGGTACGTCTTACTATCGCTATGCCAAACGCAATTATAATCTCCAGTATCCGCTATTGGCTGATTTTTAAGGATAGGCTTCTTTTCATGCAGGAAAGCCTCTCCGTATGCTTCATCAATAGCCACCCAACCTTGAATGACGGTCGCTTCGCTGTCCGTCATGGACTGCTCTGCGGCGGCGCAGCCGTCTGTGTAGGCTTTGGCTAATATCTCTCGCGTTTTAGGCCACGGTGCTTTCTCTATGGTCAGAAGCAATTCGGGAATTTTCTTCTCGGCGTATTCCCGCGCCTGCAGGGATTTTGTCTTTGTCATATCTCTCAGTTTTTAAGGTACTGTATCAATCTTTATTTGCACTCTCATTTAGTCGGCTGATTATCTCCCTTTCCCTGTCACTAAGCTTCCATTCAATATGTTCTGCCTCTGCCGCTGCTGCTGCCGCTGCTGCCGCTGCTGCTGCCGCTGCTGCCGCTGCTGCTGCCGCTGTCGCTGCTGCCACTGCTGCTGCCGCTGCCGCTCTGTCCGAGAGTAGCCACCCGGCACCGAAAATAGTTTTCTTATGAGCCTTCTGAGAATCCAGTCTTTTTATATATTCGCATTCATCGGTGGGGATGCGGAGGTCTATGCCGCAGCTCTTATTGGATATTTTCTGCAACAACGCCGCAGAGGTGACATTTGAGGGGTACACATACACAGGAGGGGTCCATTTCGGTGTCTCCTTCTTGGCTTGGATTTCGGCTTCCTTTATCCTCTGGGCCAGTGTGCCCGATACGATCAGCCTGTCATCACACGGAATGTTGGTCACAAAGCTTGTGGGAATTTTCGCGCCGTTTTCATAGGTGATATTATAGCCGCAAACCACAAATGTTTCAGTGCCTATTAAACATGAGCATAAAGTCAGAGAGGGGGCAAAGAGGAAATATCTTATCCCGTTATCATGATAGAACTTCCGGATTTTCGCCAATATCGAGAAGGGGGGATTATCAAGCACCAGGCAGTTGCCGGGATAATCATAATTTTCATAATCGCCGTCGGGACAGAAGGGGCGGCATATCTCCACGCCCTCCAGCGACATCAGATTCTTGTCGACCCATCCCTTTATCGCCTCATAGACCAAGGGAGGGGTAAAACAGTCATCGCTGGTATGCTTATGCCGGAACTTGTCAAGGAACTGCTCATAATTGTTGAAGTCCTTCCTCATCCCTAACCCTGCCGTTCTTTTCACCCGCTCAGGCCGGGGCGCTTCAAAATCCCAGTCAGAAAACAACGTCGCCTGTGCGACGGTCTCTTGCTCCTTCTCTAAATTCTCTCTCTTCATACCTTCGTTTTGTTTGGTTGCTTTGTTTGGTTGGTCCTGAAGTGGCACCGTAACGGCTTCATTTCCGGTGCCACCCTTATTTGCTGAATTTCAGCCAGTTACACCGATGTGGCACTGAAAGGCACCGAAATCCTATATAAATAAAATACTAGTTTGTATAATTACATGTAATATATTGCCTCATATTTGCATTTTTCGTTTTTTGCTTTATAAGAAATTACGGTGCCACTGGTGCCACTTGGGGTTAATATATTGGTTTTCAGCTTCTTAAGGTGGCACCGAAAATTACTAAAATACGGTGCCACTTTAGACAATATCATAGCTTTCATCCCTTCCCACTTCTTTCACCCAGCCTTTACCACGCCCATAAATGGCGTCAGTCGGTATATGTCCCACTTTCTTCCACTCCGGATGACACTTGTCCATATACTTGGCGATCATGCGCCCCGCCGCCGAATATTCACGGCTCCCTTCCCGGAGGTTCATACACTCCGTCAGCAGCTCCTTGAGGCATACTTGTGTACGTGGCTCGCTTGCATCGGCTATAAACATCGTACCCTGGATGAACTGCTTCCGCTGCGCTCTGGAAAGTCGTGGCCAGTCGTCCGGCAACGGCTTCTCCAGATACTCGTCGATAACCTCAAACATCGGGTCGCTGATGTCGAAGTTGTGCTCCTTGGCTTTCGCCAGAGCCGCCTTGGCTATCTCGTCGGGCATGTAGAGCCGGAACCCGTTGCGGTACAACGTCACTGCCTCCGCCCACAGCTGGTCGCGCCATCGGTCCACATAGTCCCAGCTATTGACCTTAATGTTCGCCGGCACGCACGTCACCACCGGAAAGCGCCGGTTGTCGCCATACCCGCGCAGGCAGTAGTGGTCGTTGGTCGTGGCCGTGAACACCGTCTGACGCGGCACCGACACCGTGTCACGCCCATAGGGCGAGCGGTACTTGTCGTGCGTGGAGGTCAGGAAGTTCTTCACCGTGTCGAGATCGGCGTTGTTGATGCTCGACATCTCGCCGACTTCATAGATCAGCACGCCGCGGATGTTGATCATGGCATCCTTGTTGCCGATAGGCAGCGCCGAGTCGGAAAACCATTCGCCGCCCAGCTTTGCCAGCAGCGTCGACTTGCCGCACCCCTCCGGACCATACAGTGTGATACACAGATCATACTTCACGCCCGGCGCGTTGACCCTTGCCACCGCCGACACCAGCAGAGCCTTGGCCAGCCAGCGGTTAAGCTCCGTATCCTCGGCGCCCAGCGTCACTGTGAACAGACCCGCCAGCCGCGGCACTCCGTCCCATTCAAGGCTGTCGAGGTAGTCGAGTACCGGATGATACTTCGACATGTCCTCCACGCCGCAGAGGGCGTCGTCGACGCTCTTCACCGACTTGACGCCGTAGCACCTCTCGAGCCATCGGCGCACCGCCGCGCGGTCGTTGTCGCCGAACTGGCTGTCATTGTCGTCGCGCCGTGTCCCGAAGGGTGTCCCCGTAATCTCCAGCCGCCCCGTGAAGCTGTTGTAACGCAGCTTGCCACGCAGGTCGGGATGATAGAGCAGCACCTTCATGATGTTGTCGCTCACCGGATCGAAGTTCCCTTTGCGGTCGAGACATCCGGCGTATATGTCGTCCCAGGAGGGGCCGGTTGTATCGGATATGGCGGTTGTATCGGATGTGTCAGTCGGGAGGGTTATGTCGGCGAAGGCGTCGCGGCCGCGTTCCGCCGCCTCCCTGGCGAGTTCGCGGCGCACCTCGGGGCGTTGCGCCGCCATGCGCGTCATGGCCTCGAAGCTCGGCAGCCGCGTCACATCCTTAACCCTGCTCCCCGTGTCCTGACTGCCGTACAGATGCAGCCTCACAAGGTCGAAGGCGTTGACCTCCCGTCCCTGTATCGGGTCGGTGGCATGGTTGGAGTAGAGCCATGTGTCCTGATATGTCACGGCGCCGCCATGGGTGGTGCCCGCGGCATAGGTGTACCGCCCGTTGCGGTAAGGGGTATAGACATTCGGCAGGAACGTGGCTATGGCCTGCGAGATGGAGAAGGAGCGGCAGAAGGCCCCGACGATACCCTTCTTCCCCGTCGGGTCCTCCATGCCGCTCCCCTTGTCGGTTCCTTTGCCGCCGGCATTGGCATAGCGGCTCCATATCTCCAGCGCCCGCGGGTCCTGGTCGCCGCAGCCGGCGAGCTTGAAAAGATTCTCCTCATCGTCGGTACGCGGCCAGTACTTGGGGTCCTGCCAGTCGTCGGCATAGAGCTCCAGCACCCTGTCTGGGTCGAGGTAGTCGTCGGCGTCGTTGCTGTCGGCCACATACTCCGCGTCTACAGGCCGCGACGGGAAAAACATCATCCTCGACGGCTCGAAGGTGGTGCGGTCTATGCCCGTCATACCGATGGTAGCGGCCACCATCCGCGCCACGGCCTCGTAGGTCTCGGGGTCGAGGTCGCGCGACAGCGGCATAACCACCCGCACCCGCTGTGCCTCCGGACGGTGCTTGTGGGTGGAATGCACAAGCCAGCAGACGCCCGGAAACTTCTCCCTGAGCGACTCCATCAGCGAGGCGTCCCAGCCGTCGTAGTCGAGGGTCACCATCGAGCGCAGCTCCATGTTGGCCTTCTTGCGGATGCCGTCGCGGAGGATGCCGGCGACATAGCCGCCGACATCCTTCACATCGGTCTGCCTTTCCCTGCTCATCTGCAGGTACTCGTCGAGGGTTTCGCCGGTGACACGGAACGCGAGAAGCCTCTCCCTGAGCTCTTCCCAGCCCAGAGCCTCACAAGCCCACAGCGATGACTTCCGCGACTTGCCGGTGTAGATGGTTATTTTGCGTGTCATGCGCGGAATTCAGTGATTAACGATTAACGATGAACGATTAACAGATGTCGTCGTCGTCGTCATCGGCGGCGGGGACGTCAATGTCGTTGAAGGAGTTTGACCCGTCGGAGCCTGTGAAGGCCGTGTCGTCGGCGGTCTTGAGAACCGCCGCCAGGCCTAAGGCCACGCCCTTGCCGCCGGCATTGTTATAGGCGTAGATGTTGAGGCACACTATCCCCCACATGCCTGAGTATATCTCCGACTCGTTGACGATGGGGAGCTTGTCGCGGTTCTGCACCGACACGGGTCGGTAGCTCTTGCAGTTGAAGTACTTGCGCCCTTTGAAGGCTGCATCCTCGCGCTCGTCGCCGTCATGGATGAGCTGCTTGAAGGTGGAGGGCCTCTTTCCTCCCCATACTCCTGAGGCTTCCGGTGTCTCACGGAACGCGGCGACAGCTTTCTCCACCACGGCGCCATCCTCCCTGCTGACTATCACGCAGCAGGAATATGCAGGCTTGTCGTCCGGCTTGGCCGCATAGGGCTGCGTGAGGTGCTGATAGGCGATGCGCCCCTGTACAAATACTTTGGTGCCCTTTACCACGGGCTTGAATTTTGCTGGCATAACTTATAATTTTATTGGTTGGTGTTTCTTTAAAATTCTATCTCCGCGAACGGGTTGATGTCCTGATAGGTCTGGCGCTTGTCGGTGTCGGGCACAACGGTAGGTTTGCCCGGTGCCTTGACGACACATTCCGCCGACAGCTCGGCAAACTTCTTCTTGCCCACGAGCTTCTCGAGGGCTGTTATGGTCTGCAGCTCCCTGGGCTTCATCACCGCGTCATCGTCCCAACCGGCCTCGATGAGCGCCGTGCGGAGCTTCACGGGGTCCGACACCTTGCGCGTCGACCTGCCGTTGACAACCTTGTAGCCGGGTACCTTCGTGCCTTCGAGGAGCCACGCCATGGCACGGCTCTTGACGTTCTCTATCCACAGCGACAGCGGCTCCACCAACGGGAGGGCGGTACGGGCCAGCCCGTCGGGATCGCTGCTGTCGACATCATATAGCGACGCGGCCAGCGCTACCCTGTCGAGCGCCGGACATCCCGACGACACCTTGCAGAAGCGGCAGTGCGAGCCAGCCTCACGGGCACCCAATCCCAGCGCGGCCACAGCCGCCAGCGGCTTCAGGTACGTGTCGGCCCAACTGTCAAGCTCCTCCACCGTTATCTCGTCGGTGGACACATTGCCGATACGGGGCTGCCAGATGGTCATACACACCGTTTTTATGCTCCGGCTTATGCCGAACTCATCCAGCGCCCCGAGGGCGTAGAGACGCATCTGAGGATTACCCACAGCCGATACCTCCACGCCCTTGCCATACTTGAAGTCGAAGATGTGCAGCACATCACGCCCCACAACAACAGCGTCGGCAGTGCCGAAACTGCCGGGGGCATAGCTGTCAAGGTCGAGCGGCGTCTCCACATGTATCTCCGTATCCTCGTCCGCTTCCAGAAGGTCAAGGTAGCTGCCCCACACATGCTCGGCGTATTCCTGGGCGCAGGTCACCATGTATTCGTCGGGCTCGCCCTGGATCTTGCATAGGTCGGCAATCTCTTTCTCCACGTCATCCACGGGGCGCCCCATCCGGCGGAGCAGCTCTTCAGCACACAAGGCATGGGCCAGCGTCCCCTCGGCGGCATAGACGCTGCCCTGGTCGGTGACCTTCGACTCCGCCACCGCCGAGGGCGTGCAGCGCAGCCACCGCGACGCCGACGACGGCGTCAACACCGCGTGCGCCCGCTTCTCTGCATCTTTTTTATCCTTAGCCATGATGAAAAGTATCAGAAAGGATTTGAGATGAAGGACTTCGTGGCGGCATCATACTCCATGAGCATGGCCAGCTTCACAAACTCCGCCTTCTGGTCGTCGGTACGAAGGTCGGCTATCGAGCGGGCGGCGCCGTTGTGGGTCACCATCTGGATAAGTTCTTTGAGGCCGCGGTTCATAGCCTTGGCCATCTTCTGCTGGTCCTCTGTACGGTCCTCTTTGACAGCAGGTATGCCGAACCCCTGCAGAAGTTTCTTCACCGCCTCCTCCGGCGTCTCCACCGCCTTGGGGGCTTCCGGCAGCGGTGCCGGCTCCCTCTTCGGCTTGGGAGCCGCTTCCGGCTCTGTCTCTGTCTCTGTCTCTGTCCGAACATGGTCAGCTTGTGCCGGAGCTTGTACAGCTTGTGCCGGAGCTTGTACAGCTTGTGCTGCCTGTGCAGCTTGTGCAGCTGCCTGCATGTTCTGAACGAGCTCTATCCGCAACGGTGAGAAGTTCACATTCACATTTACATCTATACCCATATTATTAATCTTTAATCTTTAATCGTTTATCACTAACCTTTAATCTTTGATCTTTAATCGTTAATCGTTAATCAGTGACTCAAAGAGTTCCACGGCGGCGATGTGTTCCGGTGACCAGCAGCCCCGGTATACATCATCGAGGGGAGTGCCGGGGTCTGTGACATCGACAGAGGCCTCCGACTCGAACCGCTTCACGTTGCACCATATGCCGAAGGGGCCGCGCACCTGCACCGTCCATATGTCGACTCCCGCGCCACATTCGCACAGCGACGCGAGTATACGGTAATTCCCATGCTCGCGGTCCACCGAGTTTTGGTATTGTTTCTTCATAGGATATTGTTGTTTATTGTTGTTATGGCGCTCCCGGCAGGTGCGACCCTGCAACCTATTTGGCCTGTTATCAGCTGCGCGGCATTTCCGCAGCGGTTTCGGGAGCTTGTGCCATGCGGCCTTCACAGGTGGCATGGCTCGTTTCTAACTATTAACATTCTTGCGTTAACCCAATTGATTGCTAAACAATACGTGATGATATTAGCAGAAAGGAATAATCAGAACAACTCTAACAAAATTTTCGTAGCAGACTTGCAAACAGTTATCTCTTGTAGAGGCCTCTGGCATACCCGTCCTTGCATTGTTTCTTCCGGCGGAGACATTCCTCGACCTTGTCGGTGTCGTAGATGAGTATGCGGCCATGGTTCACTATCAGGGCATCATCGATCACTCCCTCGGCGCGCCACTTGGTGACGGTGCGGAGACTTACCCCGAAGAACTCCGCCAGCGCCTTATGTCCTCTGAGTCTCATGACCAGCCTATATGCCTTCCGGCGATGAAACAACCACACAAGGCCATCAGGCCCATAAGCTTGTCGACGGCGAACGCCGACACAGAGAGTTCCGGAGCTTCATCGCAAAGCAGGATGAAGCAGATGAAGCCGAGCACGGCTGTCACCAGATGAAGGAGGGTTCTTAATTTCTTGGTTTCCATATTTGAAGGGTTTTAATGGGTTTTAATGGTTACTTGAGTATCTGTCGGCGGCAGCTCACGAGGATGCTGCCGGACTTCTCCCAGTCCTTTGCCTCTACCGAGAAAAATCTGTCGCGGAGTATGGCGGTACACTGCGAGGCCGTGGCCCTCGCCGAACACACATCCTTGAAATCTCGGACGCCGAACCGGCGGTCATCGCCGATACTCATGTTGTAGAGGTTGAGCCTTGTAACTTTGTCCATAGGTTTAATTACTTCATTTATAAATCACGGTTGAAAAATTTGGACTTCCGAGAACAATGGCCTATATTTGTGCCTGTTAATGCGTGATGATGGCCAACTATAAGCCATTGTCCTCTTGCGTCCTTAATTATTTACTTCATTTATGATTACGGGGGCAAAGTTACAACCAATTTGGAGAATATCCAACTGTTTTGGTAAGAATATTTTGCTCTGAATCCAAAACATAACTGTAAACCACTGAAAATCTGATGATTAAAGACAAGAAAAAATTTTGCGAAGACCTCAAAAATTTCTTCAAAGCTCAGGGGTTGACGCAGCAGAGCATTGCCGAAAGGCTCAATGTCTCTCAATCCTACGTGGGCATGTTGATGTCCGGAAGTAAGGCTTTCGGCAAGAATGCGGCTCAGACATGGGCAGACACGTTCGGGTTGTCAGCCGCATGGCTTCTGACAGGCGAAGGAAGTATTACCGGAGAGGTAGTACTGAATAACCAAAGCGGAGATAATTTCCAGGGTAATGGGATGACCGTCCATCATGAAAACCGATGTCTGCTTGACCAGCTAAAGAAAAAAGATGAGCAGATCGATCGTCTGCTCCGAATCATTGAAAAGATGCAGGGCTTATGAAAAGGCAGTTACCCCACTGCTCCAAATAGGATAAAAAACGGTAACGGGGTAAGGCATTGCCGACCTCAAGATGATGATTGAGACTCTAAAAAAAATAATTCAATATTATTAAAAAAGTCCCGAAAAATTTGGTTATTCATAAAATTATGATTAACTTTGTAGTACCAAAACAAACAACAAAGAAAGGAGGTGTGAAATGAGATGAGTTACAAAAAATGGTTGATTTTTCAGATTCTCAACCTCGTGAATTTAATAGAGACTCCGGAAAATCAACCAACAGTGAATCGAATAAGAGGGTTGCTTTATAACCTGTTAGAACAAATCTAAAACAAGCCCCCGTCATCGAGACGGGGGCAAAATTACCAAAAAAATGGGAGAAAATAAAATCACGTTTGAACAATTCTGCGACCCGTCGTTCATCCGGGCCGAGCAGATGAAAGTAAAGACAGAGGCCGTATGGGTGATGTTTCTGGAACTGGGTGGCCTCATCAACATATCGAAGTTCGCCGAGAAGTATTTTGAACGCACCCACGGCTGGTTCTCGCACAAGCTCAACCACAATACCGTCAATGGCAAACCTGCCGCGTTCACCGCTGAGGAATGCGACAGGATAGCGGCATCGATGCGCGACCTCGCCGCTCGCCTCAACGACTACGCCGCCGCCATCGAAGCCGCCGCCGACACTGACACCGAATAAAAATAAGCCTATGCCCCGCGTTGAATATTCATACCGCTATGTCGTGACGGGCGACCGACTCCGCGCGCGGATCACGTGGAACGGCGTCACCGTGACCATCTCAACCGGCTTCCGCGTCGTCAGGGAGAAGTTCGACAAGTCACGCTGCACCCGCAACTCCACCCACTTCGGCATCTCGGCCACCGAGATAAACAAGGCCCTCGAATCGCTGGAGTCGAAGGTCGCGCATCTCTTCGCCCGCTGTATACCCACACGCGAACAGGTGCTTGCCGTCAACGACCTCCACGCCGACGGGCGACCGAACGCTCCTACACTCGACCAATTATGGCAGGCTTACCTCGCCGACGGAAAAACAAGACAATGGGCACCCGCCACATCAAGAGCCCGCACCACCGTGTGGAGGCTCTGCCGCAAATGGAACCCCGACATACGCGCCGACGAGATAACCCATGATACCCTCGACAAATTCGTGGCGTGGCTCTTCTCAAACTCCCTGACCTCCGTGACATACAGGAACTCATGCGTGGAGCGGCATGCAAAGCATCTCCTCTCCCTGCTCCTGTGGGCTTCCAGAAAAAAACTGATCACTGCCGACAATTTTCAGGGATGGTCACCGGTGATAAAGAAAACCGACCGTCAGGTGACATACCTCACCGCCGAGGAACTCAACCGTATAGAAGCCTTGACCCTCGCCGAAGATTCAACGCTGGGCATCGCCAGGGCATACCTGCTGCTCTGCTCGTACACCTCCCTGCGGTTCAGCGACGCATACGCCCTGCGCTGGGGGAATGTCGACTTCAAGGCCGACATGATCCGCGTGGTGACACAGAAGACATCCAGCACGCTGGGCATAGACCTCAACACCCACTCCCGTGCCATACTTAAGGCATGTCAGGGCAGCGGAACGCCGAAAGGTTCCGACTACGTGCTGCCGCGGATCACATGCCCTAAAGCAAACAGAGACATGAAGAAACTCGCGCTGTTGGCGGGCATCGACACCCCGGTGACGGTCACCGAGTATGTGGGCGGAGAGCGGCGCACCCGCACCGTGCCGAAACATGAGCTGGTGTCGACGCACATAGGGCGGCGTTCCTTCGTGGTGATGTGCCTCTCGCGCGGCATCGCCCCGCAGATAGTGATGAAGTGGACCGGCCACAAACACTACACCTCTATGCTCCCTTACATCAACATCTCGGACACGTCGCGCCACACGGCGATGCGGCTCCTCGACACGTGAGAAATGCCCCGAATACCCCTGAATCTGTACCACCAATCACATAAACAGCTGATAATCAAACCAATAATAATAAACACCATGAACAAAACAGGATTGACCATGTGTGCGATGATGTTGCCGCTGGCTCTGACGGGCTGCGGAGACAAGGCCTCAGATGAGAAAATCATCGAGAAGCCGGAAGTGAAGGTTGTCGACGGTATGTTGACACCCGAAGTTCTCGAATCCTTCGGTCGCGTGTCGGAGGTGACTCCATCGCCCGATGGTTCGAAAATCATCTTCACCCTCACCTATGAGGACATTGAGGAGAACAAAGGGAATGCCGAGGTCTACTCCATGGATGCCGACGGCAAGAACATGAAGCGACTTACAAAGACAGCCAAGTCGGAAAACAATATCCGGTGGTTTGCCGATGGGGGCAAGATTGCTTACCTGGGCTTCGACAAGGACACAGAGGCTTATCAGATTTATAGCATGAACGCCGACGGCTCCGGCTCCAAGCGACTCTCTTCGGTAAAGAATGGCATAGAATGCTTCGAGATTTCTCCCGACGAGCAGCATGTGGTGTACGCCTCCCCCATAGATGCTTTCAACAAGGACAGCGCATTGTTCGAGGGTCTTCCCAAAACCACAGGTCGCGTGGTAGACGATCTTATGTACAAGCACTGGGACCAGTGGGTTACTCAGATACCCCATCCTTTCGTGGCTCTCTTCAGTGCTGACGGTGTCAAGGATGAGACCGACATCATGGCCGGCGAGCCTTTCGAGTGCCCTATGCGGCCTTTCGGTGGTGCTGAATCCTTCGCCTGGGCTCCCGACGGCAAGTCGCTCGTTTACGTGAGCAGAAAACTCACCGGCAAGGAGTATGCCTTCTCCACCAACTCCAACTTATATCAGTATGATCTTGCCAGCAAGCAGACGGTTAACCTTACCGAGGGTGAGCAGGGCTACAACACTGACCCGAAATTCTCGCCCGACGGCAAGCAGCTGGCTTGGCTCTCTATGGCTACACCCAAGTATGAGAGCGACAAAAAACGGCTTATGGTGATGGACATGGCTTCCAAGTCAAAGCGTGACCTTACCGAAAACTGGGACTACTGGCCCGAGCAGATTGCATGGGCCAAAAATGGTGCCTCCATATGGTTCACGGGATATTACCAGGGTACCGAACCCGTGTTCACTATCGACGTGAACACCTGTGCCATTGACACTATAGCTGCCGGACAGTATGATTACGCTTCGGTAACCCCCGTTGCCGACAATGCCGCGATTGCCATGCGTCACTCCATGCGGGAGCCCAATGAGATTTATCTCATCACCAAGGGAGAACCCGAAGCCAAGCCCCTCACGGAAATCAACAAGGAACTGCTGTCGCAACTCAAGCTCGGCGACGTGCGCAAGGTGATGGTGCCCACCACCGACGGCAAACAGATGACATGCTGGGAAATTCTTCCTCCCGATTTCGACCCCAATAAGAAATATCCGGCCATACTCTATTGCCAGGGTGGACCGCAGCAGGCCGTAAGTCAGTTCTGGAGCTATCGCTGGAACTTTATGATCATGGCCGCTCACGGCTACATCGTCATCGCCCCCAACCGTCGCGGTCTCCCCGGCTTCGGCACGGAATGGAACCGTCAGATCAGCGGTGACTATGGCGGCCAGAATATGCAGGACTATTTCGCTGCTACCGATTACATAAAAGCTCAGCCTTATGTTGATGCCGACCATGTCGGTGCCATAGGCGCCAGCTATGGCGGTTTCTCGGTATATTGGCTTGCCGGTCACAATGATGGCCGTTTCGCGGCTCTCATAGCCCACGCCGGCATCTTCAACATTGAGTCGCAGTATCTGGAGACCGAGGAGATGTGGTTTGCCGACTTCGACCTTGGTGGCCCATATTGGGATGCCTCCAACGCTGTAGCGCAGAAAACATATGCCAACTCGCCCCATAAGTTTGTCAACAACTGGACGGCTCCCATGCTTGTCACCGTTGGCGAGCTCGATTACCGCATTCTCGCATCGCAAGGCATGATGGCCTTCAACGCCGCAAAAATGCATGGCCTGGAGGCCGAGATGGTGGTGTTCCCCGATGAAAACCACTGGATTCTCAAACCTCAGAACGCTATCCTCTGGCAGAGATGCTTCTTCCGTTTCCTCGACAAGTATCTGAAGAATCCTTCCCCCAAAACTGCTGAATAAACACAAAACCGCTTAATACAGGAGCCGGCTCTTTTATAAGGGTCGGCTCTTGATAATGATTACGCCCTCTTGAACGTTATCAATATAAGATGATGAGTAAAGAAATCAAAGCCATATTTTTCGATATAGACGGGACGTTGGTCCCTTTCGGCGACCATGAGATACCTGCCGAAGTAAAGGAATGCATACGTACGGCACGCAGTAAGGAAATAAAGATATTCATATCCACGGGACGTCATATATCGTGGGTCGACAATATAGGCGATACGGAATTTGACGGATATGTCACAGCCAACGGTGCCGTATGCCTCCTTGAAGACAAGCGCACATGCATATTCCGGCGATGTATCGACAAGTCGGACATCGACCGTCTTATAGACTATTCTTCACACTCGGACGTGCAGTTTGCGGTGATACCCTTCGAGGATGAGATTTTTGTTACGCGGGAAAGCGAGGAAGTGGTGAAATCGCGGGCGATGCTAAAATTGCCGCCGATAGCCGTCAAGACTCTCGACACGGCTCGTGGAAAGGATATCGTCCAGCTCATGGCATTCGGCACGGAGCAGGAGCGCAACGACATAGCACTCTTCTCTAAAGTGCTTACCGACTGCGTGCCCACAAGCTGGAATCCCTTATTTTGCGACATTGTTCCCAAAGGGAGCGACAAGAGTGCCGGTATAGACGCCATGATATCCTGGTTCGGTATAGACCTGTCGTCGACAGTAGCCTTCGGCGACGGCGAAAACGACATAGGTATGTTGCGCCATTGCGGCACAGGCATAGCCATGGGTAACGCCGGCCCCGATGTCAAGGCTGCCGCCGATTTCATCACAACCGACATAACTGACCACGGAGTTGCCAACGCCTTCCGTCACCTCGGCATCATACCCTGACGCTCAGAACCGGAACTTGAAACCACCCATCGCCGTGAATCCCGGCATTTCATAGCCCCGGTTGATCATGTAACGGGCATCGGTAATGTTTTCAAACCGCGTAAAGATGGATATATAACGACATATATCCCAGGTGAGTTTCAAACTAAGTAGAGCATAGTTCTGATGTCTGATATTATCGGCCACATACAATCCACCTACCCCTTTGAGGTCTGCGGCAATATTTAGAAACTTCCATGGACGCCATTCTATACCTAAATAGTATTGGTTCTTTGGAGCTCCCGTGAGATTGTGGAGCGAAGTGTGCAGATAACTGTATGAGGCTGTCAGCCACAGGTTGTCGATGGGATGGCTGCGTGCAGACACTTCTATGCCCTTGTTGATGAACTTGCCCGTATTCTGATTCTTCTGGTCAATAGTCTGAATCATGTTGTATCCCCTGCTGTAATAGCCCGTAATCTCTGCAAACAAATAGCGTGAGAATGACTTGCTTACAGATACTTCGTAGTTCATCATTTTCTCGGGTTGCAAGTCGGGATTTGCCATGCGGTAAAGATATAGTTCTCTGAAAGAAGGATTGCGGTAACCCATTGCGAGATTCCCTTTAACTGTCCATCCGAGTCCTGGGTTTACGGCGAATCCGAACTGAGGTATCCATTGCGTGGCGAACCGGTCGCTGTTGGCCATACGCAAACCGCCGTTGAGTATTATAAGCTCGTTAAGGAACGCCTGCGATAACGTAATGTATGGTGAATACTCCACGATTGTTTTACGAGCAATCGTGCTCATGGAGCCTTCCGTATGGCTGTTACCACCCGATACCGGTATTTCACCCGAATATGAGTCGAAATCAAATCCAGCTGTAGCCGAGGCTCCTTTCCATGGCTTGAAGTTTTCGTAGAGGATAATGCCCAGACGGTCATCCTTGCTGTGGAAATGTCTCGGGTCATTCATGAAGTGATTACCGTAATTATAGTAAATGCGGGCCACTCCGGAAACCTCCCCGTAAGTACTTGTCACCGTGGCCCCTACCTCTCCCCGGATGATGTGCTGCCGATAAATTTCTGTCGACTTAGGATTGGACAATGTGGGATATATCGGGTCGTTTCCTCGGAAATTCATGAGCGTATAATCGACAGATGCCTTCCATCTGTTTGAGAAATCATATCCGATTTTCGCATATCCGTCAGCCTGCCGGAAATCGAAGTTGTCGATATTTCCGTCAGTACGGTTATAAGACAATGATATCAGCGATGAAAAGCGGCCGAAACGAAGAGTATTGGTCAGAGAGGAAAGCCAAGTGTTGTAAGAGCCATACTGCGACTGAAGCGTAAGATGCACACCGTCGGACGCCGCATTTTTGGTAATGACATTTATGGCACCGGCCATGGCATTCGAACCATATAGCACCGATCCTGGTCCTCGCAATACTTCCACCCTCTCTACATATTCCTTGTCATAGAAGTCGGCAATATGGTGTGAATATATACCGGCGAACTGAGGCTGGCCGTCAACCATCATCAGCACGGCACTTGCACGGTCGCCGCCTACACCGCGAAGTTTGATATGGCCTGCTCCACCGTTGCTCACTCCAAACCCATAGATGCTGCGCTGCGATACAAACAGGCTCGGTACCATCCCCGATATCGCCGAGAGTACTTGCGTCTGTCCGGTAGCCTCAAGCTGCCGACCATCCACCACAGTCACCGTATAAGGAAGTAATTGCTGAGGCACCGATTTATTGGAACCTGTCACCACAACCTCGTTAAGGACTTGTGCGGTGTCCGCTGTTTCTGCTCCCGATATGTAAGGAGCAAAGACAGCGGACACCGACAGAGCCGCAAGAATCTGTATCTGTTTCATATGTTCCGACGCCTATTCTATAGTCAGCAGGACATATTTCTGGGTACCCAGGCCGAGGCTTTCGGCATAATCGAGGATATGGGTGCCATTACGGTCAGCGATTCGTTTTTCCATATGGATTTTGCCATGGTCTGTGGAATTGTGCACAGCATCCACACATGCGCGATCAAGAGCCACCGGGTCGAGTGATGCGAATATACCTATGTCGGCCATCTTCACCGGCTCAGGGTGTGCCACGCAATCGCAGTCGACTGAGAGATTGTTAGCCACCGATATATAGAGAATCTTGTCGCCGGCATGGTCCATGATAGCTTTTGAGGCTTCCGCCATAGTCTCCAGGAAATCCTCCTGAGAAGCTTTGTCATTCCACCATCCGTAGGCATCGCGGTTTTTACCGGCTGTATGAACCCATGCCTTACCGTTGCTCGACTGCATGCCTATTGCCATATTTTTCAGAGCACCTCCGAAACCTCCCATTGGATGGCCCTTGAAATGCGACAGCACTATGGTGTAGTCATAGTCAAGCCATTTTTTCCCTATCAATGCATAGTTGATATGCTTCCCTCCTGTCACCGGCAATGCCGTTTCTCCTTCATCGTCCATGATGTCGATAGGGGCAATGGCTGTAAAACCATGTTCCTTTGCGGTTTTCAGATGGTCGGCTGACTGACGTCGGGAACTCTGATAGGCAGTGTTGCACTCCACCAGAGTAGCCTTCAGACCGTGCACGAGCGGAGCAATAAGCGACGGTGCCAGATGATTCGGGTTGCCGCTTTCGCCGAAAGAGAGCTTGACGCACACTTTCCCCTTGGCTCGCCGGTCAAGAGCATCATATGCCTTTAGAATGTTCTCAGGAGTGATTCCTTTGATGAAGTATACTGTCGCCACCGAGTCAGATGTAGTGGGCGCTGTCTATTGTGTAAAGTATTGCATATATCGTATGTCGGAGATATACTGAATGTTTACCCGTTAGCCGATTTGGATATTCTGATGCAAAATTAATAATTCAAGTTTCGCAAGTTCAACTTGCTGATTTCAGATTATAAAATTGAG
>CAJUAT010000008.1:0-19365 GCA_910584525.1 uncultured Muribaculaceae bacterium
CTGTGGTTTTCCTTAAAAAAATTCACAAATCACAAAAGTTTAAATGAGTTCTACATATGTTTTACAACATAGGTTTATAACATATAAATAATTCCGGCCAATATCAGCGATGGATATTGGCCGGAATTCTTAGAGCGCGTTCCTTAGAAACTGTTTAAATTTATGTGAGAAATTTTATTACACTTTATGAAGCCATGCTTTTAAGAATCTTTTTGGCGCTTTCCGCCAAGTATCGTCGGTCACGATGCCCGCATCGCTCCCTCCTCAACTTGCGGAAATCCCTCAAAAATCTTCTCAAAATCATTGGCTCATAAATTTAAACAGTTTCTTAGTTTGTCTTTTCCGGATGAACCGGATTGCTATTCTCTATTACAGCATCTGAATGCTTCTGCTTATAAAGGCAGCCAGCGATTCGCCTTTCAGCATGTTGGCCTTGAGGAGCGCCAGGTCGATAATCTGTTTTACTACGGGCACGCCTGCGGCATAATCCTTGACGATCTTCTCCTCCTTGCCACGCAGCTCCATCACCTCCTTCTCCTTGTCGGAGATACGGCTTTCGAGCGCCGCCTTGTCGTCTTTCTTCTCCTTGAGTTCGGTGCGCAGAGTCTTGATCACATCGTTGGTCTCGTCGATCTGCTTGCGGATGGGCGTAACCTTGCTGCCTATGGCGCCGACAGCTTCCTTGACGATTGTCTTCACGGCAGGCTGCTCCGTATTGACCACCAGCGAATACATGTCGGGGAGTCCGGCATAGAATCCTGCACCACCCTGCAGCGCCGACATATCCTTCATACGGCGCATCATCTCGTTCTGCGTCAGCGTGGCCGGAGCGTCGCTATCCTTCAGCGCATTGTACTCCACGATGAAGTTGACATTATTCATCTCCGGCATCTGGCTGCGGAATATACCTGTGAGCAGGTCGGATTCGAGCGCGTCGAGGTTGCTGCCGTCGCTCTCCTTCTTCACGATAAGCCGCTCGGGAGTGTCGGCGTCGACACGCACAAACATCGTCTTCTCCAGCTTCGACTCAAGCATCTGCACGATATGCTGGTCAAGCTGCCCGTCGAGAAGCAGCACGCTGTAACCCTTCTCCTCGGCAGCCTGTATATAACTGTACTGCGCCGTCTTGTCGGTGCTGTAGAGATATACCACATTCCCCTCCATGTTAGTCTGGTCTGCCTCCACAAGCTTGCGGTAGTCATCAAGAGTATAATACTCGCCCTTCACATCCTTGAAGAGGAAGAACTTCTTCGAAGCGTCGTAGAACTTCTCGTCGGTGAGCATTCCATACTTGATGAAGATGGAGATGTCATCCCATTTCTTTTCGAACTCCTTGCGGTCGTCGCGGAACATCTTGGTGAGCTTTTCAGCCACCTTCTTGGAAATGTAGCCGGAGATTTTCTTCACCTGGGAGTCGGCCTGCAGATAGCTGCGGCTTACGTTCAGCGGTATGTCGGGGGAATCGATCACGCCCTGCATGAGCATCATGAACTCGGGCACCACACCCTCCACCTGGTCGGTCACATACACCTGGTTGCAGTAGAGCTGGATGCGGTTGTGGTTGATGTCGATGTTGTTGCGCAGCTTCGGGAAGTAGAGGATGCCCGTGAGATTGAAAGGATAGTCCACATTGAGGTGAATCCAGAAGAGAGGATCCTCCTCACCGGGGCGCAGCTCATGGTAGAACTTCAGATAATCCTCGTCGGAGAGGTCGGCGGGTTTCTTTGTCCAGAGGGGTTCTGTGGCGTTCACAACCTTGTCCTTGTCGGTATCCACATACTTTCCGTCCTTCCATTCCTGTTCCTTGCCGCAAATCACGGGCACGGGCAGGAATCGGCAATATTTCCGGAGCAACGTATCTATACGCTGCTGCTCGAGGAATTCCTTGCTGTCATCGTCGATGTAAAGGATGATGTCGGTTCCGCGGTCAGTCTTGTCGGTTTCGGTCATTGTGTATTCAGGACTGCCGTCGCAGCTCCATTCCACAGCCTTGGCTCCCTCCTTATAGCTCAGCGAGCGGATCTCCACTTTCTTCGATACCATGAATGCCGAATAGAATCCGAGTCCGAAATGGCCTATGATGGAGTTGGCGGTATCCTTGTATTTCTCCAGGAACTCCTCGGCGCCGGAGAATGCTATCTGATTGATATATCGTTCGATGTCGTCGGCATCCATGCCGATGCCGCGGTCGCGTACTGTCAGCGTACCTGCCTCTTTGTCAATAATGACACGAACGTCAAGCTCGCCGAGTTCGCCCTTGAACTCTCCGAACGACGCAAGTGTACGCAGCTTCTGCGTGGCATCTATCGCATTCGACACCAGCTCGCGCAGAAATATCTCATGGTCGCTGTATAGAAACTTCTTGATTACGGGGAAGATATTTTCAGTAGTAACCCCTATTTTTCCGGTTGGCATTGCTTTTACAGGTTTGATTCTCTTATGTCGGACGGCTCAATCTTCGCCGTCTGTCAATTCTATAACAAATACCGCGCCGAATCTACCATCACGCCCCGCCACAAAAATTGTTAAGAAAGCCGCTCGGCATCAAATGCCGGGCGGCTTTTAGCATTGGCGCTGTTATTCCTTACTCGTTCCAGGTGCAGGATACGAATTTGAATTTGCCTTTCTCTTCTACCTCGAATACGATTGTCTGCGGCTTGGTGGCGCCGTCATAGATGTAGAAGTCAATTGTCACCGTGGGATGGAAGTCGCCTATCGGGGCAAGGTCGGGATACCTGGCGGCAACCACTGCCGGTCCCACCTCTTCCTCGAAACGCTTCTTCATCACGGCCACTACCTCCTCGTCGGTCATGTCCTTGTAAGCCTCGGCATACTGTGTGCGGGCGGCTCCCGGACGAAGGTCTATATTGTTCTGATAGGCCGATGCGCCGGTGTAATAGTCATTGTTGCCATAGGAAGTCACATACTTGGCTCCGTCGGGCACATTGTTGAGTACCCAGTCAACACATGCCTGGTAGAACTCGGCACTGAACGGAATGCCCTTGCCGGCGGGGAGCGTCAGCGTGATCGAAGGATCGAGCTGCCACTTGCCGTCGCGCTTCACAAACTGGTTGGTGACCTCGGTCACGCCATTGCTCTTGATCTTGTCGTACCACTTCGTGCCGTCGTAAGCCCAGAGTGCGCATGCGTTCACCGTCTGCTTGTTGGAATAGTAGCGGTAAGCCACATATACCTCCTGGTCCTTCTGAGCAAAGGGATACTGACGGGCGAGCATTATGGGGAGATACTCCTCGGCCTGTGTGCCCTGGAAATTACCGTAAGTCAGGCCCATCTCGGCATAGTCGGAAGGCTGCACGCACATGGCTTCGGGAACTGCTTTCCATGCGCCGCCTTCAAGTTTATATGCCGCATAGAGGGTCTTGAAGGGGACAGCCACCACGCGGTTGCGTTTGCCATGACGCTTGCCGGCAGCCGCACTCTCCACGCGCGTCACTACCATGTTGGCATTGACAATCTCGCCCGACTTGGATGTCTGGGTGAAATAACCGTACACCTTCACCTTCTTGCCGTCGGCAAGCTCTGCCTTGAGGGCATCCTCCACATTGTAGATGCTGCCTCGCACGTCGCTGCGGCCATCGAAAGCAAGATTGATATAATTGCCGCTGACGTTGATCGTGCCGGTCATCTCGCCATATACGGCCAGGACAGGCGACTCATTGGCGCCGGCCTGCACGAGATAGTCAGGTGTCAGGGTCACCGGCGAGGGATACGTGTAGGCCTGGCTGCTTGCCGGTACTATCACCGCATTATCGTAAGGAATCTGCAGACAGTTCTTGTAAGAGCCGAGAGTGGCCTTCACTTCGAGCTGCGTGCCCACGGCATATGTGCCGGCTGTGTAGCCCGAGGAATAAACGAGAATGGAGCCGGCCTTGTCGGTGAGTATGAAACCCACCTTGCACGTGGCGGTCACAACACCCTTTACATCCACCTCCATACCGTCGGAGAGACCCGGTTTGAGCACATCGCTCATCTCGAAGGGAGCGGCACCGAACTCAGGGTCGACATTCGACTGGTTGTACTGCACCACTACGCAGTCGCCCTCGGAGGCGTCGTCGAAGTAATTGGCGAGCACGCGGGGCAGAGCTGCCGTGGCGGGATGCGACGGCGAGAAGGCCGTGGCGTAATCCTCGTCGCTGCCATAGACATCCTGATAGTCTGTCTCGCTTACGGTGTACGACTCAGCTCCGTTCACCAGCTTCATCACCTCCGGAAGGTCGGAAACCTCGTTGTAGGTAAGGTTTATCGCCGAACCGTCGGTAAGTGCGAAATAAGGGAATATGGAGTCGTTGAGCAGGTTGGGCATATATCGGGCCGCAGGCGTGGCGGGGGTGATATATTTGTTGGCCTCCACAGCCTTCAGGGCCTTGATGGCATCGGGGGAAATGCCGTCGATACTGTCCTGACGCGCCAGCGCCTTGTTGAAGCGGTTCACGGAGAATTCCTTGTAGTCGGCAGCCGTGAGGGTATACTCCACCGACTCCTTCTGGCTAAAGTCCTGGTTCCCCTCGAAACCGTCGAGACCATTGTTCCAGCTGTCCTCGCTGCAGGAGGCCAGAGCCATCGCGGCAAGCACTGCAGGCGCCAGTTGCTTTATCTTTGTTTTCATCATGTTTCTTCTTAGAAGTTCACTTTAAGTTTGATGCTGAATGTTCTGCCGAAAGAGTAGAACACGCGGAAAGCATTGTTCCAGGCGCCGTCGACGCTCGAGAGTGTGTAGGCATCCTTCACGTAGTTGTAGCCGCAGATATTGTTGATGTTACCGTATATTGTAGCGGTGACCTTGCCGGCGATTTTGAAACGGTAGCTGGCGTTGAGGTCGAGCTCGTTGCCCCAGGGTATTCTCCACGGGTCGGCCACGGTAACCTCGGAGTTGGCCGTATAAGAGTCGCTTGAAATCTCGTAGTCGGAATAGTTGCGTGCGCTGGCCACCCAGTCGAGTCCTATGCGGAAGCCCTTGAAAGGCTTGAAGGTCACGCCGAGATAGCCGGTGGTCTGTGCCGAGCCGCCTATCTTGCGTCCCTTCTGCATCACGGTGGCATGGGCATGGTCGGGAGCGAGAATGCCCGATGCCAGGTTGCCCGAAAGGTCGGCAAGCGGCTGTCCCTGCTCGGTGTAGAAGTAACCTGTCGGGTTTGATGCCCATGTCCAGTCGCCGATGGAGAACATGCCGTCAAACTCCACCCAGCTTGTGGGAATATACTTGGCGCTAAGCTCTATACCCATATGACGTGCGTTGACACCACTCATGCTCAAGGTATAGTACTGGCCGGCGTTGGGACCCTGACGGATCTCACCGCTACGGGTAGTGGTCTTGTCGCACTTGTCGAGCCACATCGTATAGTACAGGTTGGCGTTGAGGGAGAACTGACGCGAGTGATAGCCGTAGCCCAGCTCCAGCGACCATATCTTGGAGTTCTTAGGATTGGGGTTCACCACGTTGCTGGTGGCCTGCGAAAGGAACACGCCGTAGCTGAAGAAGGGCACGCGCGAGATGAAACCTCCGTTGAGGAACACGTTGTTGTGCTTGTTGATGTTGTAGTTCACACCGGCCTTGACGGTACCGCCGGCGAAGTTCTCCGTTGTGGAGCGCTCGTGATCCTTGTCATAGTAGAAGAAGTCGCGGCGCCACATCTGGTTGAACTGCACCGAACCTGCCAGGATAGCAGTCAGCTTGTTGTCGAGGGCAAGATATTCCAGCTGTCCGTAGAGACCTTCCTGTACGGTATAGCCGTTGAAGTTGCGGAAAACGATGTCGCCCACGCCGAGGTGCTCGAACTTCCAGTCCGGGTCGTTGGCGGCCGCGTTGTTGTAGGCCTTCACGTTCTTGCGGTTCTCATAGTTCATGTAGTACTCGCCGTCGTAGAGGTCCACAATCTTGTTGTTGTGCTTGCCTATGTAATAGCGCACGTCGAGACCGCCGGTGAAGATGAGCTTCTTGGGTATGAACTCATTCTTGTAGGTAGATACGAGACCATACCATTCATGATTGTTGTTGGAGCTCGACATCACCATGTTGGAGCCGATGGTTGATGCAATGTTCATCTCCTGTATGGCGGCATAGTCGAAAGTGCCGTCGGGGCAGCGGAACGTAGTGTTCAGAACGCCATCCGTCGTGCCATACCACGACCTGTTGCTATATTTGCCGTGACCCTGACCGCTGTAGCCGCCGCCGGTTCCAAACGATACATATACCGTGTTGGTCCACGACGACTTGTAGTCAATCTGCCATATGTGGCTCAGCGAGATCTGCGGCTTGTGGTAGAAGTTATAGCTGGAGCTCTTGCGTTCGCCATGCAGGCCATAGCCGAATGTGGGGTTGTAGCGGTAAGGGCTCTCGCCGTTCATGTATCCGCGCACATTCTGCCAGCCCTCGATGGTAAGACCGTCGGCACGGTTACGCTGATAATGGGTCTGGGGAGCGCCGAAGGCCGTCAGCGACAGCTGCTGGTTGTCGCCGATTTTCTTCGACACGTTCACGAAGTAGTTGTAGGAGTTGAAGTTGGTGCCCTGAATATAACCGTCACCCCATCTGCGGGAGCCGAGCACTGTGATTGCCCAGCCGTTCTTCATGAGACCCGTGGAAAGCATGAGGCCGAACTGGTTCATGCCGTCGTTGCCCATGCCGTACCATGCGGAACCGCCACGTTTGGCGTCGAGGCTGCGCGTGGTGATGTTGATGGTACCTCCCACCGACGGTGCCGACAGCAGTGCCGCGCCAAGACCGCGCTGGCTCTGCATGTTGCTCGTCACGTCCGACAGGCCGGCCCAGTTGCTCCAGTATACGCCGCCCCACTCCATATCGTTGATGGGTATACCGTTGATAAGCACAGCCACATTCTCCGACTTGAAACCGCGCATGTTGATTTTGGCGTCGCCGAAGCCACCGCCGTCAGGCGTGGCCCACACACCGGGAGTCGTCTTCAGAATCTCAGGGAACTCCTGTGCGCCCAGCTTTGTCTCGATCTGGAGGGCGTCAACCTGCGAAAGGGCCACAGGTGTCTGACGCGTACGCGCCACCGACTGCGTCACCACCACGTCCTGAAGCATCCTGCTCTCCGGCGCCATGGTGAGATCCCCCACATTGGCCGCCACATCTACCTGCAGCGGCTTGTAGCCCAGAAAGCTGATGTCTATCCGCCGAGTGTTGTCAGGTACGGTAATCTTGAAATTACCCTCGATATCGGTGGTCACTCCACCCTTCGCGCCCGGTATGCGTATCACCGCCCCGGTCAACGGCTCTCCCTGTTCGTCGAGAACCTTGCCCCGGCAGACCTTATCGGCATAGGCCTCCATGCTGAGACCCACCGACAACAACGCTCCGAAGCCTATGAGAATCGCTCTCTTCATAGTTGTTATTGTTGGTTATGTTGTTTCACGGTTTTCGATATCCATTTCCATTTGAACTGCTCTGCAAAGTTAAGCAAAAATTTGTAAAAAAATGTAATCCCGATATTGCAAATTTGATAAACCATAAAAAAACATCCTGCCGCCATAGCCAATTGATTTTGGCCATGACGACAGGATGTTTTTCTTCTCTATCGAGATTTGTATCTGATTATTCCTTGCTTTCCATGCTCACAATTTCGTTGATGACATGCAACGGCATGTTGACAAGTCGAGCTATTGCGGCGTTGTCAAGTCCCTGTGATCTCATATTGGAGACAACCTGCCTATACACCTCCGCACGACCTTCCGCACGACCTTCCGCACGACCTTCCGCACGACCTTCCGCACGACCCTCCGCACGACCCTCATCAAGACCTTCCTCCCGAGCCGTGAGCATCTGGTTATTATAATCACGGTATGCTTTGAGTTCGCGTTCGTACTGTCGGCGTTCGGCTGCATTGAGATTCTCCACGCGACTTACCTCCTCTATCCTCCGGTATACGGCATTCATGTCCGTAAACGGCATTGTAACCAGCCTTTCCATATTCTTAAGCAAATAAATCCAACGTTCAAAATCATTCTCGCATTCCTCCGGCCTCTCCTTCGTAAATTCCGGAAGCTGTATATAGATTAAACGGAGCTTGTCGGAGAAGGGTTTTCCATTCTCCATGTCGGCCAACGTCACATTGGTACGCAGCTTCGGCTGATTTCCACCATAGCTTCTAAAACAGCAACTGAAAAATATAAATACCCCTTTCGCCTATAAAGATAATGATTTGACAGCGCAATTCAAAATTCCCGTCAAGATAATTTACAATTTACAACTGGGGTGCGGTCCTGATGAACCGCACCCCGAGGCATTGATTTCATTAAAAGGCTTTATTTATTGTCGGCGCTCTCTTTCGTGTCGGCCTCTTTCTCCTCTTCTTTTTTCTCGGTGAAGCGGGTCATGCCGTCGCCGATGAGGATGTTGTACCATTTGAAGAGCTTCTTGATGTCGCTGTCGCGTACACGGTCGCGGTCATAGTCGCTCACCACATCGCCGAATGTAGCGTGCAGCTTCTTGGAGTCCATGCCGTTGACATCTATCTCCTTACCGCCGAAATGGCTGTAGAGCTTGTCGAGAATCTCGCCCAGGGGCGTGTCGCCGCTTTCGGTGTACATGGCGATATCGCCCAGCGAAACCACCTTGTCGCGGGCATGTACCGGCATACGATGCTTGTCCTCCACATTCTCCACTATCAACGTGCCGCGTCCCTGACTCAGTATCTTGTAGAGTCCCGGCTTTCCCGTTATCGATATTATTTCCTTAAGCATTTTATTTAGTACTTATTTTATTTTCTTTCTTTTGCGCCAGCTCCACCTCCCTTAGAAGGGAATGGAGGCCGTCGTTGACTATATTATGTATTGTTACGTTCCGGCGTGCTGAATGCGTTTCCTCACCTCTCTGCACCCCTATTCTGTCGGCGGCCTGCGCGGCATCCATTCCTGAACGGGTCATAATCCTTCTTATGCGCAGATCCTCGGGGGCTGTCACCTCCCAGACATCGTTGCACATCTGCCAGAGTCCCGAACTGAAGAGTATGGCCGACTCCACAAACACCCTCTCCCCACTGCGGGCAGCTATCCATGCGGCCAGGTGCTCTCTGACACGTCCGTGTACCATGCTGTCGAGCCATGCACGCTCCGCCGCATCGGCGAATACTATCGCCGCAACCTTGGCACGGTCCATCTCTCCGCCGGCATAGATATCCATCGCGGGCCAACGATTCTCCATGGCCTCGCGTATCTCACGGCTCGATGCCATGATGCCCCGGGCTTCCATGTCGCAGTCGTAGACATCATAGCCACGCAGCCGCAGCAGCCGCGACACCACGCTCTTACCGCTTCCTATTCCTCCGCAGATACCCGTGACCATCACCTGTTTCTCCTTACCAGAGTATATTCCACGCTGTCGCTCTTGACCTCCGGATTCACGATAAACGGCGGATACGACGTTATCGTCAACGGAAGTCGGTTCCCCTTGTATATGTGCGTATCCTTGTAGTCTACCGTAACCGTCAGCGGTATGTCGCCGTCGGAGAATTTGCTCATCGGTATATAGTACGACACCGGCACGGTGTTGGGGAAAAGCAGAAGCTGTTCGCCCGACGGCACACCGCGTGTCTCCACCTTCACGAGACCCTCCTTATGTACCAGAGGCTCCACATTTATGCGCACCTTGACAGTGTCGGGCACAATTTTTATACCGTTGATAGGCTGTATATGGGCCGTCACCTCCGTGGTCTGGCTGAGTCCCCGGATGTTGAGGGGCTTCGTCCGTACCCTGTTCACGGTATCCTTCTCATTGCCGAAGGAATATATGAGCACACCGCTTGTGAGGGGCACCGGCGTACCGGCTATCACATTTCCCGACGAAGCCTCGGCATGTATCTTCACCTCCACAGGCACCCGTTTGCCCGGTTCTTCGGTATAGAGGAGCCGCAGAGAGTCGATGGAGGTGGATACTATCTGTACGCTCGAGCCGAACGATGACTTCAGCTCGGCTGTAAGGTCGCTCTTCGACAGGCGCAGCACGCCCGAGTTGCTGTAATCGCGGAAATTGACGTCAATCACCGGATTCTTGATCACGCCCGAGCGAAGGATGTTGGTCCCTTTGTCGCGCACGGTGACATGGATGTCGGAAGGCCTGTTGGAAATGAACACCACACTGTCAGGCACATTCTCGAAATTAAGCCGCACACGGAAAGTCTGGGTCACACTGTCGTTGAGTTTCAGTATGAACCAGAAAAGCGTGGCCACAAACACGAATATGAGGAACATCACCACACCATGAAAGTGTGATGAAGTCCTCAGTCTGTGCCACTGTTCCTTCCAGGATCTTCTCCTGACCGCCATGACGGGAACCGGAACAGGTTATTTCTTCTCGGCGGGAGCTTCCGCAACGGGGAACACCGAAGTCTTGTCAACCTTGATGCTGGTGTTGGGAGCCACCTCCATGATGATGGTATCCTCCTTGATTTCGCGGATTCTGCCATGGATGCCCCCGGCGGTAACCACTCTGTCGCCATTCTTCATGGCATCGCGCTGACGCTTGATTTCCTTCTGCTTCTTGTTCTGAGGACGTATCATCAGGAAATAGAAGATGGCAATCATGGCCACTATCATCAGGATTCCGCTCAGACCGTTGCCGCCGGCGGCTGTGTCCAATAAAATCATGTCTAACATAGTTTATGTTTCTTATGTGATGGATGTATCTTATGTGATGGATGTGTCGGATGTGACGTGAGTATTGTGGGTTTTAATCCAGAGGCTTTAAAAGCACGCCTTCATCCTCCAGGCGCATCAGTATGCAGGAGAGGAGTCCGTTGATGAACTGTCCGCTGCATGCGCTGCTGTACGACTTGGCAATCTCTATGTACTCGTTGAACGATACCGAGGCGGGTATCTGCGGGAAGTTGAGAATCTCAGCCAGCGCGGTGTAAATCACCACCACGTCCATGAAGGCAAGGCGTTCCATCTCCCATTCGCTACCCTGCACCGCGTCGTGAACCCATTCCGAATATCTCTCCTTGTCGCGGAATACATACCGCATGAGCTTGCCGCCGAACCGGGCATCCTCGTCGTCCTTGTACTTCTCGAGAATCGGGTTGGGTTTCCCCTCTTCAAGACGGCGGAACGTCTTCTGCACGAAGGTAGCCATTATGTCGAGGTCGTCGTTCCAGAATACCGACTTTTCCTCCAGAGCCTCCAGGAATGAGGGATTCACCATGATCACCCTGCGGAAAAGCTCGCGCCACAGCTCGGAATCCTCATGGATATCGGCATACGGCGACTCCATATACCTCGCGTAGCTCTCCGACTGGAGCACAGCCTTCAGCAGACTCTCCACCAACAGCGGATCCTCCTGAAGCCAGTTGATCTTGTTTTTCTCTATGAATGCGGTGAATGTCTCGTCGCGACGCAAAGCCTCTATCACCTCGTTCTCCACAAACTTAAGGTTGGGATTGAGGTCCTCCGAAGTCTTGAGATACTTGTGTCGGTTGGCGTCGAGCTTGCGTTTCTGAAGGTCGGTGATATCCACTGCGAGAGCCAGAAGCCGGAAATAGAGTTCGCGAGCCATATCGAGACTCTTCTCGAGAGTCTTCAGACCATCGGCAACATCATCCTGCGAGGTGCTGAAATTCGAGAGCGTATCGTTCACCATACCCTGCATCCTCTCAAGGCCTTTCAGGGAGTAACCCTCCACATTCTGGGCATATTCCATGACGTCGGGGCTGGTCATGACTATCTGGTTGAAAGCCTCGCGCCACATATTGTCTTCGGCACCGGGCAATCCCTTGTCGAGGTCCTTGACGTAATTCTTGAAGATTGCCGATTCAAGCAACTTGTCGGAGAGACCCTGAATATCCACCCGGAAAAGTCTGTTGGCCATAAGACGCCGGCATGCACTCGCTATACGGTCGTCTTTCCTTATACGTTCTATGAACCGGGTGTTGACAGGCGCTCCCTTCCGGCGGGGTCCGATGCTTTCCGACAGCATGACAAGAAGTGCCAACATCTCTATATATACACCGTAAGCATAACGCTTCTCTTTCGTCGGCGATACCGGCGGCTCTTCAAGCGTGAACTTCTTCTCTACCAATAGATAGGAGTACAGAATCTGTACTACCTTGATGCGTATCAGAACTCTATTAATCATCTGTAGTGTTTTATCAGGAGTCCTCCGGCTCCCCAATACGGACACAAAGTTACATCAAATCCGTGAGGTATGCAAATCGGGGAGGTCTCTCTGCCGGCGCACCTCATACATAAGAATGCCGGCGGCCACCGACACATTGAGCGACCCTATATGTCCGGCAAGGGGTATTGCGGCGAGTTCGTCGCACTGTCGGAGCACCTCGTCGCTGATACCATGCTCCTCGTTGCCCATCACCACGGCCACCGGCACCGTATAGTCTATCTCCGTATAGTTCACGGCACCCTTTTCGGTGGCGCCCACCACCTTTACGCCGCATTCCTTGAGATAGCGCACGGCTGCAAGCATCTCTTTCTCGCGGCATACAGGCACGTAGAGAAGTCCGCCCGCCGATGTCTTCATGGCATCCGGGGTCACCGACGCCGAGTTGCGTTCCGGTATCACTATGCCGTCAACGCCGGCACAATCGGCCGTACGGCCTATGGCCCCGAAATTGCGCGTGTCGGTAATGCAGTCCAGACACACCATGAACGGTATCTTGCCCTCCTCGTACAATCCCGGCATCAACGTGTCGAGCCGATGATATCGCACCGGTGAGACCACCGCTATCACACCCTGATGATTCTTCATCGTGATACGGTTGAGTTTCTCCAGCGGCACCCGCTGTACCGGTATGTCGTACTCCCGGGCCTTTGTCACTATCTCGCGGGCGGCATCGCCGCCCATCTCCTTGCGGAGCAGTATCTTGTCGATACTCTTGCCGAGATCCAGCGCCTCGACCACAGCCCGCGTCCCGAATATATAATCTCCTTTATTCATCTTTTCCAATATTGTTAGCGGCCATACCGATGAGCATACGAGCGTTCTGGAGGGCGGCGTCGGTGACCTCGCTTCCTGAAATCATGGCAGCGATCTCGCGCACCCTTTCCTCGCCGTGAAGCTCCTCCACATATGTTACCGTCCTGTCGTCGACATCGCGCTTGTACACCTTGAAATGTCCCGCGCCCTGTGCCGCCACCTGCGGCAGATGGGTGATTGCCATGACCTGCATATGGCCTCCCATGTCATGCATCATCCTGCCCATACGCTCGGCTATCTCCCCCGACACTCCCGTGTCCACCTCGTCGAAGATAATGGTAGGCATACTCATCCGCTCGGCCATCACCGCCTTTATGCTCAGCATCAGGCGTGAAATCTCGCCGCCCGACGCAGTGTCGCCTACCGGACGCAAATCTCCCTGACGGTTGAAACAGCTCATGAACTCCACATGGTCGCGGCCTGTGGCACCCAATTTCCCCCGCTCCAACCTGATCTCGAACCTCAGATTGGGAAGTCCCAGCATACCGGCGGTGTCCGATATGCGTTGCGTAAGAATGGCGGCTCCCTTCTCGCGGCTCTCCGTAAGTCTGTCGGCAAGCCTTTTGAGGGTGTCGGCCTCCTTGCGGGCCTCTTCCTCGAGACCGTGCAGGTCGTCGCCACCATATGCAATCTCGGCAAGCTGGCCGCGAAGACGCTCATGCACATCCACAAGCTCATCGGCATCGCCAACCTTGAAGCGCTTCACTGCCTCGTAATATGCCGTCATCCGCTGCGACAGCTTCTCCAACGCCGCCGGATCCGTGTCTACCGTAGAATTGATGTCCTCCACTGTGTCGGCTATATCCTCAAGCTCCGCCTGGATGAACTGCAGCCGACCCGGTATGTCGGAATCGCGTGCGTCCTCTCCGAACAGCCCCATGTCGAGCCTGTCGATTATTCCTTTGCTCTCGGCTATCCTGTCGAGAATGCTTCCTTCGCCATTTCCCAAGAGCGCCGACAGCCGGCTGAGATGCTCCTTGATCTCATCGGCGTCGGAAAGCATCTCGTATCTCTTCTCTATCGCCGCGAGTTCGCCGCGGCGGGGCTTCAGCCTGTCAAGCTGCTCGCACTGAAAACGCAGAAACTCTTCGTTCTCCCTGTTGCGCGCTATTCCGCGGCGTATGCCGTCGATGCGCCGCTTCAGCGTTGCAAACCGCCGGAACGACTCGCGGTATTCACGATATATCTCCTCGTTGTCGGCGAAGATGTCGGTAATTCTCAGCTGCTCGGCATTGTCGGCGAGTCCGGCGTTGGAATGCTGCGAATGTATGTATATCAGCCTGGGGCCTATCTCGGCAAGCGTGGCCAGCGTCACGGGGGTGTCGTTGATGAATACCCTCGACCTTCCTTCGCTTATTTCCCGGCGGATGGTGATTTCGTTATGCGGAGCGCCAGCCTCGTCGCGGCTCTCCATCCATTCTATGCCCTTGGCTTCAAAGATGTCGCGCATGGATATGTCCACATCCTCGAAGAGAGCCTCCACACGCGACTTGCGCCCCATGGCCACCCGCGAGTCGGCACGCCCTCCGGCAAGAAGCGACAATGCCCCAAGCATGATGCTCTTGCCAGAACCTGTCTCCCCGGTGATGACCGTAAAGCCACGACCGAACTCCAGGTCCAGACTCTCTATCAACGCATAATTCCTTATTCCAAGCCGCCTAAGCATCTATATTCTCTTATTACTTATGTCTTCTGACTTCTGACTTCTGACCTAAACTTACCTTTTGGGAGGTTTTTTGATATCATTGAGTCGCTGCGACTCGGTAGGATATATGGGCTGCAGCAGGTCGTAGACAGTGGTTCTTTCCGTTTCCGGGGCTTTGCTGTATACATTCACCAGCTCGTCGAGCTTGGAGTCGCGGAATATGGAGAGGGCCACCGACATCGGGGCGACATCGAACACTTTCTTCAACTGTTGCAGCGACTCTGTAATGGCAGCCCTCCCCTTGTCGGGACTGGTGACCATCTCGTCGAGTCCTTTGCGGTGGTACTGGTATAGAAGGTCGCGGATACCGGCCGTGTTGGTGTCTGTATACGAATTGAGCACGGCGGCGCGGTTGCGGTTGTCGTCGAAAGTACGCCACCCTATCTCGCCGCTGCTCTGCTGATACTGCACGATGCTCTGCGCCCTGTCGAAAAAGCGCTGCCCCCCCTGCGGCGAAAAGCTGTCGAAGTCGATGCCGAGAAGCAGATTCGCGTAATAGTCCATAATGGCCGTCAGGTTGTTGTCGGGCTGCTGGGCGTTATATATCACCGGGTCGCCGTCGGCATAGTTGAACTCTATCTTGTTGTCCTTGAAGTTGAACAAGGTGGTGGTATACGTGGCGTTGTACACCGGCCGAATGAGCTGCACCTGCAGGTCGCCCTTCATCCGCTGGCCGTCGTATTCCGAGATGGTGAAGAAAAGACGGCACTCTATCTTCTCGTTGGGTGCCAGCGTATAGTCGCTGAAGCGCGTCTCGTTCATATAGGAGTTGAGACTCTGCTGCAACGTCTCGAACACGCTTTTGTTGGTACCCTCTATTTTCTGGGAATTGACCTCGACAGTGGCGCGAAACTCCTGTGCGGAAGCGCATAGAGGCAATATGACGCCTGTCAATACAGATATTATTGATATTTTGCGTCTATTATTCATTTGGCAGACAGTGCAGGATTTCATTGACAATATCCGACGCCACTTCCTTCTTGGGCTTCAGGGGAAAAGATTTGGCGTCGTTCTTGGAGATTATCGTCACCTTGTTGGTATCGCACGCGAAACCGGCGCCGGCATCCTTCAGTGTGTTGAGAACGACCATATCGAGGTTCTTATTGCGCAGCTTTGCCTTAGCGGCCTTCACGCCGTCGTCGGTCTCGAGGGCGAAGCCCACGGTGACCTGCCCCTCTCTTTTCAACGCTCCGCATCCTGCCGCTATATCGGGATTCCTCACAAGCCTTATGTCCATAGTCTCCACGCCCTCTCGCTTGATTTTGGCGTCGGCTGCCATGGCGGGACGATAGTCGGCCACCGCCGCGGCGAACACCGCTATGTCGCAATCGGCGAAGGCACTGCGTGCCGCAGCATCCATCTCCAGCGCACTCCCCACATCCACTCGCTTTATGCCTGCATGCGACGTGCTGATGCTGACAGGGCCGCTTACCAGCGTAACCTCCGCACCGCGTGAGGCGAACTCTTCGGCCAGCGCATAGCCCATCTTGCCGCTGGAGTAATTGCCTATAAACCTCACCGGATCCAGCCGTTCATGTGTAGGCCCGGCTGTGATGAGCACCTTCTTGCCGGCAAGCTCTTTACTGTCATTGAAGAAGTGCAGTATGTGGTCGAAAATCACCTCCGGCTCGGCCATTCTTCCCTTACCCTGCAGTCCTGAAGCCAGTTCGCCGGCCTCGGCCTCCACCATCATGACGCCGTCGGCCTGCAGCGTGGCAAGGTTACGGCGTGTGGTGGGATGCAGGTACATGTCGAAATCCATAGCCGGAGCTATCATCACTGGTTCCCGCGCCGACAGGTAGGTGGTGACCAGCATGTTGTCGGCGATACCGTTGGCCATCTTCCCTATCGTGGATGCCGTGGCCGGAGCTATGACCATAAGGTCGGCCCACAGACCCAGGTCTACATGGCTGTGCCATTCCCCGGTGTTGGCGGTGAAGAACTCGCTCACCACCGGCTTGCGGCTCAGCGACGACAGCGTGACCGGGGTGATGAACTCTTTGGCGGCAGGTGTCATCACCACCTGCACCTCGGCGCCCGCCTTCACAAGCAACCGCAACAGGCTCACGGTCTTGTAGGCTGCTATCCCGCCGCATATTCCCAGCACTATCTTCTTGCCCTGCAACATATCGAGATTATTTCTTGTCGGCCAGCTTCTTGCGCGCCTCGGCATACAGCCGCGTGGCCACATCCTTGGTATTCTTGGGGAAGTCGCCCTGAAGCATCCACGCATAGAACGAGGGCTCCTTGAGGAACACGTCAACCACGCTGCGCCCCTTGTGTTTGCCGAAGTTGAACACCGGCACATCCTTGTCGTTGAGCACTATTCTGGAGGCGAGGTCCAGACTGCGGCCCGAACCGGAGAAGTCGGCGAGCGCCTGGACATCATTCTTCAACGTATCGTAGCGGTCGAGCTGGCTCTTCAGCACCTCGTAGGTGGCAAGAGTGTCGGCATGCGCCGTATGCGCATCCTCCAGATTCTTGCCGCAATAGAACTTATATGCCGCCACCAGCGTGCGCTGCTCCATCTTGTGGAAGATGTTCTGCACGTCGATGAACCGGCGTCCCTCCATTTCAAAAGGTACTCCCACGCGGTTGAACTCTTCTATGAGGAGAGGCACATCGAACTTGTTGCTGTTGAAACCGGCAATGTCGCAGCCCTCGAAAATCTTTGCCAGCGACTTGGCGATCTGGCGGAATGTGGGCTCATCCTTCACATCCTCGTCAGTGATATGGTGGATGGCCGTGCTCGCCTCCGGGATGTGCATCTCCGGATTGACCCTCCGGGACTTGCTCTCTTCCTCCCCACCCGGATATACCTTGATGTAGCTCAGCTCCACTATGCGGTCGCGAGTGATGTTGGTACCCGTTGTCTCCAGATCGAAGAATATCAACGGCCGCTCTAAATTCAATTCCATGTTTACGGATTATTAAAGTTGCAGGCTCTTAACCTCTGACTTAATAACTCTACCTTCTGACTTATCAAATGACCTGCATGGGCATCTGAATCACCACGGTATCCTGGCCGTCGTTCTCGGTCAGCGGGGCATAAACGCCGGGGCGTGCCGGATCCGACAGTTTGAGCTGGATGGTATCGCCGGGGAGGTTGTTGATGATCTCCACCATGAAAGCGCCGTTGAAGCCAATGGTCATGGGGTTGCCGTCGTAGTCGCAGTTCACGTTCTCCTGTGCCGACATTCCATAGTCGAGGTCCTGGGCCATGAGCTGCATATTGTTGTCGCCCACGTTGACCACCACCAGGTTGGACGCCTTGTTGGCGAAGAGCGTTACGCGACGCAGCGCCGTGAGTATCGACGCGCGGTCAACAGTGACCACAAACGGATTCTCGCGGGGTATCACACGCTCATAGTTGGGATAGACGCCATTGATGAACATGCATGTCAGCTCATAGTCGCCGAATTCGAAGAGTCCGCTTTTCTCGTTGAAGGAGAGCTTGACATCGGCCATATCCTTGCCTATAAGGCTGCGGAGTATGTTGGCAGCCTTGGGGGCGAGAATAAAGGATGCGCGGAAACCGGGCTGCGCCATGCGGCTGATATAACGCACGAGCTTATGGGTGTCGGAGCTTACGAATGTGACGTCGTCCTCATGGATATCCCAGTAGATACCCATCAGCACCGGCCGCAGCGTGTCGGCACTCGCCGCATAGAGGGTGTGCTCGATACCCTCCGACACCATCTGCGCCGGAAGCGTCATGGTGGTCACATTCTCGCCCTGCACGGCTATCGGCAACGGATAATCCTCGCCAGGTATGCCCATAAATTCGAAGTGTCCGTTCAGGAAACGGATGTCGATACGCTTGGTATCGTCGTTGACCTCCACAGTGATAGGCTGGTTGGAGACCTCCTTGGTGATTTCAAGCAGACGGCGTGCCGGTATGGCGATTATGCCGTCGCCCTCGCTCTCCGTGACTGCCACCCGCGCTGTAAGACTGTTCTCCTGGTCGGAACCTGTGATGCTCAGTATGTCTCCCTCTACCCGCAACAGAAAATTGTCGAGGATATTCAGCGAATTTTTGGCGTTGATCACCTTGCCCACAGCCTGCAGCTGCTGCTGGAACGCCTTGCCGTCTACATTGAATCTCATATCTTGTATTGCTTTTTTGCTATTTTTCTTTTCAACGCCGGCTTGATGGCTTTTAGAGCCTTCCGGAATTATCTCCGGCGCCTTCATCTTCAATCTGCAAATATACAACTTTCTCCGCAAAACACAAAGCCCTCCTCCGAGATTAATCCCGATTTACCAGGCTTATCCCCCCACCTAACTCGCTGAGGCGGCGCTACAACCTGCTATCGCTGACGGTTGTACGCCGCCCCAGCTCATAAAGGTGGGGTTAACCATGTTCTGCCTCTCTCGAGGCAGCTCGCATAAGACGAGGCAGCTCGCATAAGACGAGGCAGCTCGCATAAGAAGTAGCGGCAGATATTCAAAATTCACAAATTCAAAAATTCAAAATTACGCAAACAAGAAGACCCGCCTTCCATCAGGATGTGGTCATAAAGGATGCAGATGTGGTGCCGCAGGGTTCCGAGGGGGAGGGAGCATACTTTAGTATGTGACCGACCCCGAGTGGTTCCTGCGGTGCCGCAGATGCGCCTTTAGGGCCGCATCCTAATAAACGAGGGAGCATACTTTAGTATGTGACCGACCCCGAGTGGTTCCTGCGGTGCCGCAG
>CAJUAT010000008.1:19465-30218 GCA_910584525.1 uncultured Muribaculaceae bacterium
ATGCGCCTTTATGGCCGCATCCTAATTATAGCATCCTAATAAAGGCTTCGTGACGACCTGCATTAACAAGTTCCTTCCAATGCGCATCTGAATTCACCACCAGCCGCAACCCAGCCTCCTTCAGCCGTGGCCACAGCCATTCCGCGGGATAGAACCGGTTGCGGCTCTCAAACGCCTTGGTGTTGACCTCCACCAGACAACCGTTGCTCGCGGCATGGCTTATGACATCGTCGACGAGCGACTGATACCAGCCATAGCTCTCGATGTCCGGGTCTACTGCCGAAGCGTTGCCGGCTATCTTGTCAAAATGACCCAGCACCTCGAAACCGCCGAGCTCGAGCATTGTCAGCACCTGCTCATAATACTTCTCCACCACATACCGCAGGTCATTACGGAAGCATATCATGAGCGACTTGCGGAAACGTTCCACGCTGCCGTCGCAGTCGATGCTTATGCCGTCGCGACGAGGCACGAAGTGTACCGACCCTATGCGGTAGTCGAGCGGCAGCTCATGAAAATAATCGACATGCGGCCCGAAGTCACGGCTTATGAAATCCACCTCCATGCCGCCGAGCACCAGCATACGCCCGGCATACTCCTCGCGAAGCTCCGCAATCCGGGCAAGATAGGGCTGCGCATCCTCATAGCGCATGTTGCACTCCGAATGCACACATATGGGCGCATGAGGCGTCACGCCCCATACCTTGAAGCCCGCCTCACAGGCCGCCGCAACCATCTCACGCATCGGCGCATGTCCGTCGCAGTACTCCGTGTGCGAATGCAGATTATATAATTCTAAATCCTTGACCTTATCAAATAATTCCGCGGTTGTCATTAAGAGTGTGTTTACTTTTAACACGAATTTTATATCGAGTGTATTTGCTTAATTCTATTGGCTTCCCTAAAGGATATTTTTGGTGAATTTCTCCAAGTTTTATCAGTCGCATAGCCCGCTATGCTCCTTCTTCAACTTGAGAAATTCCCTCAAAAATCTCTCTTTATGGAACCCAATGTTAAAAGTAAACACACTCTAAACAAATTCTTCGGGTATGATATCAGGTTGCCGACCTTTGAGAGCCTTGGCGAAGAGGAACAGGAAGAGGGCGGCTACTGCGAGGCCCCCGGCCACGGCCGTGGTATAAGAAACGCTCACGCCCATCAGCGGCCACGTCACGAGGCTCAAGCCTTCCCGGGCATAGAGGATATATGTCACGGTGACCGCCGTCATCAGCAATGCCGGCAGCAGAGTGATGACATACAGCTTGCGGCGACGCGCCAGATACATCGTGACAGCCCACAGCGTGAACACCGCCAGCACCTGGTTGCACCATGCGAAATAACGCCACAGCACCTCGTAAGGCATAAGCATGATCGCAAAGCAGAGCATGAATATCGGCACGGAAATCAACAGGCGCTTCACAATCTTCTTCTGGCTGAAGCCGAGGAAATCGGCGGCGATAAGCCGAGCCGAGCGCAGGGCGGTGTCGCCCGACGTGATGGGGGCCGCTATCACTCCCAATATGGCGAGGATACCTCCGAAAGCACCGAGCCACGTCTTGGATATGTCGTTCACGAGGATTGCCGGCGAGCCGTTGCCCATATATTCGGCGAGTCCTTCATAACCGCCGGTAAATGCTATAGCGGCAGCCGCCCATATGAGAGCCACCACCCCTTCGGTGACCATGGCGCCATAGAACACCGGGCGGGCATGACGCTCGTTTTTGAGGCAGCGAGCCATCATCGGCGATTGCGTGGCATGGAAGCCCGATATGGCCCCGCACGCTATCGACACGAACATCATCGGGAATATGGGATTGGCTTCCGGATCGGTCCTGTGGTTATAGAATCCCTCCCACACTTCGGGCATGGCGTCGGCATGGGCGTAGAGAGCCACCATGATGCCCACGGCCATGAACAGCAGCGCAAATCCGAACACGGGATAGAGCTTCCCTATGAGTTTGTCAACAGGCAGAAGCGTGGCCAGCATATAATAGGCGAATATCACCACTATCCAGAAAGTCTTGTCGAGATGTTCGGGAGTGAGCATAGCCAGCAGGTCGGCGGGATTGTAGACGAACACGGCGCCCACAAGAATCATCAGCAGGAGAGCGAACACCCTCATCACATTCTTGATACCGCCGCCGAGCTGTGCGCCCACAATCTCGGGCAGAGAGGCGCCGTCGCTGCGCAGCGACAACATCCCCGACATATAATCATGGACAGCGCCGGCGAATATCGTGCCGAAAACTATCCAGAGGAAAGCCGCCGGCCCGAACATCACGCCCATGATGGCCCCGAATATCGGGCCAAGACCCGCTATGTTGAGAAACTGTATGAGGAAAATCTTCCACGTGGGAAGTTCCACATAGTCTACACCGTCGGCGAGTCGTTTCACGGGGGTGGTCCGCGAAGGGTCTTGTCCGAACACGCGGCTTACAAACAAGCCATAGATGAAATAGCCTGCCACCAAAAGGAGCAGTGCAGTGCTGAAAGATATCATTGTTGTTGTCGTTCTGCGCGGTACACGTCGGAGAGGCTGCGCCTCAGGCTTTCCCGCAGTCGGTTGGATTCCTGTTCTTTCTGCCGCAGATTCTCCCTGAGGCTCTGCGACGGGTTACGGTGATACTGACGCCGCAGGTCGGTCATCTCCTCACGGAGGGCGTCGTATTCCTTTTTACGCTCCACATATTTCTCCATCAGTGCCGAAGCCGAGGAGCTGCGGAAGTCGGAATAGGAAGTATACACCACGCCGCCATCCATAGGTAGGCGGAAATCATGGCTTTTTGTGGCGGCATCCGGGTTTATGGCGGCTATCACGTCGAGGAGTTCCGTGAAGTCATCCCCCTCTTCGTGAGTGAGTCGCCAGTCGCGCAGCAGCGCGAGCGACTCAAGGTTCTCCGTGTCGGCCGGATAGTTGCGACGCATGTCGTTGACCTGGAACACGTATATCGTTATGTTGTCGCCAAGCCGGTTGCGGTCGCTGGCGAACCATCCCACGCCGTTAAGCTCGTCGACAGCCAGCAGATAATCGTCGTAGGGCGAATTGTAAGGCATACCCATATTCTGGGGTTGCAGGAAAGAGCCGTCGTCGACATCGCGCGATGCCACCATGATATCGTAGCCCCCAAGTCCTTCATCGCTTTTGGAGGCATAATATAGCGTCACGCCGTCGGGCATCATGAAAGGGAAGGCCACATCGGCGCCATCGTCGGCAAGGTCCTCTATGGCCTCGGCCTCGCTCCAGCTGCCGTCGGTAAGACGCGACGATTCCGTAAGCACCAGATTGCCCAGCGTGTCGGGAGCCGCCCATATACGGTAGTCGCCACCCTCGCTGGTGAAGAGATAGTCTATGCCGTTATCCTCGTCGGCACTGAGCCGCCCCGCACTCGCCGGCAATCGGTAAGCCTTGAAGAACTCTCCCTTCGGAACAGCTATCGAATCGATAATCTTTATATGCTCCACACGTTCCAGGAAATTGTCGGCGGTATTGATCCTGCGTGTCAGCTCCTCGGCATCGGCAAGCTCGGCACTCTTCTTGCCAGCCTTTGCCCTGGCTTTCTGCACAAGCGAACGCGCCTCCCCAAGGTCATATTCCTCATATGCCTTCCATGCGTTGTCAAGCTGGGTCTGCCCATGTAAGCCCATGCTTACGCATCCCGTCATCAATATTATAGCTGCGGCTCTTTTCATCTTCTTTCGTCTTGAAATGCAAATTTAGATGAATTTGACGAAAAAACAAAGAGGATGCACCTTCACGACACATCCTCTTCGCTTTTTTATTCTCAGACTTAGTCTCAGTCTACCTTATACTCATCGAGCTGGTCGATACGGAAGTTGGCAATGAAGTCGGCATGCTTTGCCACCTCGGCCTGACCATACTTTACGAACACGCGGAGCGAGCGACGGAAAGAGTCGTCACGCCGGGCATCGTCGAGCAGGAGGAGACCCATCACGGTATAGCCTGCCATCTCCACGAGACGGCGAGCCATGAAGTCGACATACTCGGGATTCTCGGCACCTGTCACCTTCTCCACAGCGTTGGCGAGCTGCTGCGACATGAACTCGAGGGTGGCCTTTGTGTCCTGGTCCTCCGGTTTGCATTCCTTGGCAAGTTCCTCACGGATCCAGTTGAGATATGTTCCGGTGGTGACGTGGCGAATTGCAGCCACAACCTGCAGCTGGGTGGTACCCTCGTAGATGCTCGTGATACGGGCGTCGCGGTATACGCGCTCGCAGGCATAGTCCTTCATGAATCCCGAACCGCCATGGATCTGGATGCAGTCGTAGGCGTTCTGGTTGCAGAACTCGGAGGTCATGCCCTTTGCCAGCGGCGTGAATGCGTCGGCAAGACGGCTGTACTGCTTCGACTCCTTCTTCTCGTCGACGGTAAGCTTGCGTTCCTTGGCAATGTCGTCGTAAGCCTTGTAGATGTCTACGAAACGAGAGCAGGCGTAGAGCAGGGCGCGGGAGGCGTCGAGCTTGGCCTTCATGTTGCTGAGTATCTCCGACACGGCGGGGAACTCTATGATAGCCTTGCCGAACTGTTTGCGGTCGCGGGCATAGGCGAGGGCCTCGCGATAGGCGATCTCGCTGACGCCCACACTCTGGGCGGCTATGCCGAGACGTGCGCCGTTCATCAGCGCCATCACGTATTTGATGAGACCCATGCGACGGCTGCCTACCAGCTCGGCGGGTGCGTTGCGGTATACCAGCTCGCATGTGGGGCTTCCCTTGATACCCATCTTGTTCTCTATGCGGCGCACGGTGACTCCGCCGTTGCGCTTGTCGTAGATGAACATCGAGAGGCCGCGGCCATCGCGTGTGCCCTCTTCAGAGCGTGCAAGCACCAGGTGTATGTCGCTGTCGCCGTTGGTGATGAAGCGCTTTACACCGTTGAGCACCCATGAGCCATCCTCCTTCTGCGTGGCCTTCAGCATCACGCTCTGCAGGTCGGAACCGGCGTCGGGCTCCGTAAGGTCCATCGACATAGTCTCCCCGGCACATACGCGAGGTATATACTTCTGCTTCTGGGCATCGTCGGCAAACTCATAGATGGTTTCGGCGCAGTCCTGCAGACCCCATATGTTCTCGAAGCCTGTGTCGGCACGGCTCACAATGTCGGCGGCCATGATATAGGGAGTGATGGGGAAGTTGAGACCGCCGTAGCGACGCGGCATCGACATGCCCATAAGCCCGGCCTTGCGGCAGGCCTCAAGATTGGCGGCGGTACCCGTGGCGTAAACCACATGTCCGTTCTCCACCCGGGGACCCTCCTTATCGACTCCCTCGGCATTGGCGGCTACTGTCTCGCCGCATATCTCGCCTACTATCTCCAGCACCTTGTCGTAGCTGTCTATGGCATCGGCATAGTTCTGCGGCGCATAGTCATACTGCTCCGCATCGGCATATCCGCGCTCCTTCAGCTCCACAATCTTCTCCATCATCGGATGGGTAAGATAGTGCTTAAGCACCGGATTGTCTGTATAGAAATTCGCCATCTTATTTCGTGTTCTTTTTGTAATACTTTATTAGTTTTGGCACCACATCCTCCACATTTCCGGTGATGACATAGTCGGCCACCGTATTGATGGGGGCGTCGGGGTCATTGTTGATGGAGATGATTATGGAGCTGTCCTGCATACCGGCGATATGCTGTATCTGGCCCGATATACCGCAGGCTATGTAAAGCTTGGGTCGCACGGTGAGTCCTGTCTGACCTATCTGTGCGTCATGGTCGATCCATCCGGCATCCACGGCGGCACGGCTTGCGCCCACCTCGCCGCCGAGAACCGTGGCAAGCTCCCGAAGCATTTCGAAGTTCTCCTTCGATCCCACTCCGTAACCGCCGGCCACCACTATCGGGGAGTTCTTGAGATTGCTCTTCGATTTCTCCACATGACGGTCTATGACCTCTACCACGAAATCTTCGGGACGAGTATACCTGGCTACGTCGAGGTCCACCACCTGGCCCACATAGTTGGAGTCGCGCACCTCTTTCTTCATGACGCCTTCGCGCACGGTAGCCATCTGAGGACGATGGTCAGGGTTGACGATCGTGGCCACGATGTTGCCGCCGAAAGCGGGGCGTATCTGCAGCAGCAGGTCTTTGTACTCCTGTCCTGTACGGGCGTCGGTATGGTCGCCAATCTCGAGCTGGGTGCAGTCGGCCGTCAGACCGCTGTGCAACGCGCTCGACACGCGCGGTCCCAGGTCACGTCCTATCGACGTGGCGCCCATGAACGCGATGCGGGGCTCCTTCTCCTTGAAGAGGTTGATGAGCAGCGAGGCATGCGGCAGCGATGTATAGGGATACATCCGCTTGTCCTCTACTTTATATACCGTATCCACCCCGTAAGGGAAGATCTGTTTCTCAATATCCTTGAGATTGTCGCCGGCCACCACGGCCTCCAGCTTTATGCCCAGCTTGTCGGCAAGGGCGCGGCCCTTGGTGAGAAGCTCGAGACTTACATCGGCAACCTTGCCATCCTCATACTCGCAATATACTATGAGGTTGTTCTTGTCTGTAGCCATAATATTATCCGATGGTATGGTTAGCAATCAGTTCCTTCATGAGCTCTTCGAGCTCGGCATCGTTGTTTTCGACGCGGCGGGCATCCTTGGCGGTGAAAACGACGTTCTCGATGCCTTTCACCTTTGTGGGCGAACCGGCGAGACCACACTGCGAGAGGTCAGCCTCCACAGTCTGCGTGTTCCACTCGCCTATGGCGAGCCAGGGGCGCTTCTCCACGAGAGCTGCCTTCGTGGCATCGGCTGCCAGTTCCGAAGGAACGGCGGCATATTTGTATTTCTGCACGTTTTTGGCGTTACGCGGGCGGCAGGGTGCTGCGGAACCGTTGACAGTAATCACTGCGGGCAGCGGCACTGTCACTGTCTCCACGCCACTCTCTATACGGCGTTTCACGGTGGCCTTGCCGTTCTCCACGCTTATGATTTCCTCGGCATAGGTAACCTGCGGCAGCGCCAGCTTCTCGGCAACCTGCGGGCCTACCTGGGCGGTGTCGCCGTCGATGGCCTGTCGACCGCCGAGTATCAGGTCATAATCACCGATTTTCTTCACAGCCGTAGCCAGTGCGTAACTTGTGGCCAGCGTGTCGGCGCCTGCGAATGCCCTGTCCGACAGAACCACGCCGTTGTCGGCACCCCGGTAAAGTCCTTCGCGGACTATCTCGGCGGCACGCGCCGGTCCCATGGTAAGTATCGTCACTTTCGACCCGGGATATCGGTCCTTGAGCTGCAACGCCTGCTCCAGCGCGTTCAGGTCCTCGGGATTGAAGATCGCCGGCAACGCCGCACGATTTATCGTCCCGTCCTCTTTCATGGCGTCCTTGCCTACGTTCCGTGTGTCCGGAACCTGCTTCGCCATTACTATTATGTTAAGACTCATATTGGTGTATGATTTTATTGTCTGTTACGGGTATTTTCACTGCAAAGTTACAAAAAATTTCTCACTTACCCCATTTCCGTGCATTTTTTTTACCCGCGCGCGTCCCCCCATTAGCCTGCAATAACAAATACATCCCATGTCTCGTTATAAGGGAAAGAATTATACAGTCAACCAAAATCAGGAAAAAGCACTTCCAGACAAATGATTTTTAATTCATTCCAGTTCATCTGGCTCTTCCCTCTGATATTTATAGCGTATTGGATTATCGACCGGCTTAAAATTGGAGGAAAGCGCAGCAAGAGGATTCTCAATTGTTTTTTGCTGTTGGTATCCTACGGCCTATATGCCCAATGGAGCCTGCCGCACACACTTATCCTCTTCTTCGTGACGCTTTGCACGTATCTATTCGCTATACTGATAGAATATAAGCGGGCTTTCGGCCGCAAGAAATATATCATCTGGTGCGGGGCTCTGTTGACTCTTCTGCCACTTCTGGTCTACAAATATTTTAATTTCATTACGGCGGCGGGGGCTTCGGCTCTTGCATGGATAGGCATTGACGCCGCTCCCCCGGGATTGAACTGGGTGGTACCCCTCGGATTGTCGTTCTATTCTTTCCAGGCACTCGGCTATTTGTGGGATGTCTATTACAAACGGTTTCCTGCCGAACATGATTTTCTTGATTACATGCTGTTTGTGGCTTTCTTTCCGCAGATATTATGCGGTCCCATAAGCAGGGCCGGTGAACTGTTGCCTCAGATTAAAAAGGGTATCGTATTCAATTATGATCAGGCGACAAGCGGTCTCAGATTCCTCTTATGGGGGATGTTCCTGAAAGTGGTGCTGGCCGACCGGCTCGGCATTTATGTGGACACCATTTATGCCTCTCCCGCCGATTATAGCGGAAGCTCCTGCATCCTCGCCGCAATATTCTATTCTTTCCAGATATATGGCGATTTCGCCGGGTATTCCTTTATGGCGCTCGGCGTGGCAAGACTCCTGGGTTACGATATAATCAAGAACTTCAACCGTCCGTATCTGGCCACATCTGTCTCCCTCTTCTGGAAAAGATGGAACATATCTCTGACCCGTTGGCTTACAACTTATATTTATATTCCCCAGGGAGGCAACAGGAAAGGCGCAATAAGGACTTATTGGAACATAATGCTCACCTTTCTGGTAAGCGGAATATGGCATGGCGCCAACTGGACATTCATTTTCTGGGGTGTGCTGCACGGCGCGGCTCAATGCATGGAAAAAATGTTCGGCCTGAACAAGGAGTGCAAAAAGGCCTATGTCGCCGTTCCCCGCATTCTGATCACTTTTTTCATAGTGACATTGGCCTGGATATTTTTCCGGATGCCTTCAATCGAAGATGGATTTGCCGTCATAAGGCACTCGTTCTCCTTAGGGATGCCGTATCTCGACCTTTTGACAATCTCGCATGCGCTGGTAGCTCTTGCTGTCGTAATCGCTGTTGATTTATTGGCTGAATACCGCAATGCTGCATTTCACTCTTTCCTGCGGAAACATACGGCGGCGAGATGGGCCGGTTATGTCGGCTTGACTATGTCGATAATTCTTCTTGGCGTGCTGGATTCCGGTCAGTTTATTTATGTAAGTTTCTGATGAGAAAGTTTATCTGGAAATTGATTCTGTTTATCGCCATTTTAGTGGCGGTTGATCTGGCATTGGGTCAGACAATCAGGCTTTACGATTATATCCGGGGCGGCGACATCGGGAAGGCTCACCAGGTCATGACCATGATTGAGCCGGATGTGCTGGTGTTGGGTTCTTCAAGAGCCTCCCACCACTACGATTCCGATACCATAGGCGCAATTCTGGGCAAGGAAGTGTTCAACGCCGGCTTCAACGGACAGGGTTCGCTGATGGCTTACGGCCTCCTGCAAGGCGTCAAATCCCGCAAAACTCCCGAGGTGGTGGTATACGAGCTGACTCCTCTCTTCGACGTTTTTGAAGATTCCGGAAGCTCCTCAATCAATATGCTGGCTCCCTATAAGGATTCATATGGACTCGACTCCCTCTTTTATGACATAGACTCCACAAACCGCTATAAGATGTTGGCGAAATCGTATGCCTATAATTCGGCGCTTTTAAGGATGTTGCCCAACATACTGCTGCGGAGAAGCCAGAATATCGACGGCTACGAACCTCTGTACGGTGAATTAAGAGAGCCGGCCAAGACAGACATCACCACAGGCAGTAAGCATCGCGTGGACCCGGTAAAGCTTAAATACTTTAAGAAGCTCATTTGCGAGACAAGGAACGCGGGATGTCGCGTTGTTTTTACCATGTCGCCTACGCTGATAGACGATGATGACGCATATTACCGCGACATGCTTGACATTGCCGAAAACATGAACATTCCTGTTTTCGACCATTCGCGTGATACGGCTTTTATCAACCACCCCTCTTATTTTCAAGACAACACCCATATGAATTATAAAGGGGCCGAAAAATACACCAAGGTATTTGCCGAGGAGCTTAGAGAGTATCTGACAACCAAATCCCAATCTGAAAAATAATAATGATATGGAGTTCAAGGAATTAATCGAGAAACGGTATTCGTGCAAGAAATACGACGGCCGACAGGTAAGCGAAAAAGCGCTACGTGAGATTCTGGAGGCTGGCCGTCTGGCTCCCACGGCAAAGAATCTTCAGGAGCAGCACATTTATGTGGCGCAGTCGGCCGAGGTTCTCGCCATGATTGACGAGTGCACCCCCTGCCGTTACAATGCCCCCACGGTTCTCGTGGTGGCTTTCGACAAGAATAATGTCTACACCTATCCCGACGGGCTGCGCGAGTCGGGCATCGAAGATGCAGCCATTGTGGCCACACACCTCATGCTGGCAGCCGCCGACCAAGGCGTTGATTCATGTTGGATCAACTGCTTTCATCCCGACAAGCTCCACAAGCTGCTCGGCCTCCCCGACAATGAGGAGATACTCATGCTCCTCGACCTCGGCCACGCCGCCGAAGACGCCGGCCCCCTGCCCAATCACTTCAGCCGAAAGCATCTTGACCAGACCGTATCCACAATCTGACAAGCACGCTGATACGGGGGATGTGATTTATGCATCGGATGTGATTTATGTAGCTTATGTGACTTATGTGACCTATGTGACTTATGTGACTTATGTATCTTATGTATCTTATGTATCTTATGTATCGGATGTGATTTATGTAGCTTATGTATCTTATGTGATTTATGTATCAGATGTCACATCAATCACATCCCTCACATCAATCACATCAATCACATCAATCACATCAATCACATCCCTCACATCAATCACATCAATCACATCAATCACATCAATCACATC